>CANRMT010000084.1 GCA_947631815.1 uncultured Eisenbergiella sp. | reverse complement strand
ATTAAGAAAAAATTCCGGAATCGTAGAAATGTCCACTGCAAATTACAGATTTGTCCATTGCGGAGGAGTTCATAAAAATTTTATAATTACTCTACTGTAATCTTTTTGAATCTGCATGCAGCAGGATGGAGGAGGGAAATCCATGGGAGCAGCGAGCGTTGCAAAAACCAAAAAGTACAAACCGCCGAAGGTTCCGATCCGGAAAAGGCTGGTGAGATACTGGCCCCTGTATGTGATGCTGGTACCGGCGCTGATCTATTACTGGCTGATCTGCTACGTGCCCATGGGCGGCGTGGTCCTGGCCTTCAAGGATTATTCCTTCAAGAAAGGGATCTGGGGAAGCCCCTGGATCGGGCTGCAGTATTTCAGGACGTTCTTCACGAGCTATGACTGCGGCAGGCTGATCCGCAACACCCTGGCCGTGGGCGCGATCAAGTGCATCCTGGAGTTTCCGTTCCCCATCATTCTGGCCCTTTTGCTGAATGAAGTGCGGAACATGAAGTTCAAGAAGATCTCCCAGACCATCACCTATCTGCCGCACTTTTTGTCCTCCGTTATCATCGTGACCATGCTGCAGAGACTGCTGGCGCCCAACATCGGTATCCTGAATCAGATCATCGCCGACATGGGCGGCGACGGCAGCACCTTCTACCTGATGGATGCCAAGTATTTCTACCGGATCCTGTTCGGCATGGATCTGTGGCGCGGCCTGGGCTGGGATTCCATCATCTATCTGGCGGCCATCAGCAGCGTGGATATGGAGCTGTATGAGGCGGCAGAGATGGACGGCTGCGGCAAGCTGAAGAAGATGTGGCATATCACGCTGCCCAGCATCCGCGGCACCATCGGCCTGCTGTTCATCATGGGCGTCGGCGGCATCCTTTCCTCCGGCGTGGATCAGATCTACCTGCTGCGCACGCCCGGCAACATGTCGCTGGCGGATACGCTGGACATCTACGTGCTGCGCATCGGTCTGCTGAACGGCCAGTACGGATATGCGACGGCCATCGGCCTCATCCAGGGTCTGGTGGGTCTGTTCATGGTCCTGGTCTGCAACAAGATCAGCCGAAAGGCGACGGAAGTGAGCCTTTGGTAAATGTCCGGAAGTGTTTCGGCCTTTCGGGTTTACAAATATCATAAAATTTTCAAAAGGAGGTTTCTATGAAAAAGAATGTTGTGAAACGGCTGCTGACCAGCCTGCTCACCGTTTCCATGGCGGCCATGCTTCTGGCTGGCTGCGGCGGAAACAGCAGCTCCAGCAGCAGCAGTTCTTCTTCCGAGAGCGCTGCGGCGAAGACGGAAGAGAGCGCACCCGCGGCGGAGAGCGAAGCGGCCGGCACTGAGGCGGCTGCGGAAGAAGGGGCGGGGACTGACGACACCTTTATCGCAGACAGGACGATCACGGTGCAGGTTTATGTCGACGATATCGGCAATACCCTTCCCGACGATCTCAACAGCACGCCTGTGATGCAGGAGATCACGAAGAGGACCGGCATCAAGCTGGATATCAACTATACGCCCGGCGAGAGCGACGGCGATGTGCTGTCCGCACAGCTGGCGTCCGGCACGATCCCGGATGTGATCTTCTGTTATCTGAACAACTCCACGCGGCCCGAGTTCTCCATCCTGAAGAAGGCGGCCAACGAGGGAATGTTCGCGGACGTGTCCGAGTACATGGCGAACAGCAAGGTGTACTGCAAGTACATGGAAGAGGGTTATCTTCCCGCGGATTCCTACCAGAACATCGTTTTCCGCGATGACTGGGACGAGCCCGGCGTGTATCTGCTCCATCTGAGCATCGATCAGAAGGATACTTCCCTGGATATCATCCCCGAGGAAGAGTACATCGGCGGTATGTGGATCCAGAAGCGCATCGTTGACGATCTGGGCATCGATCCCAAGACCATCAACACCATGGATCAGTTCTACGATCTGCTTGTCCAGATCAAGGAAAAAGGCTACACCGACGACAACGGCAACCCGGTTTATCCGCTGGGACCGAAATACTGGGGCGGCTCTCCTGACGCGCTGCAGTACATCATCACCGGTTATGACTGGGGCGTGAGCGACGGCTACAACATCGACGAAGACGGCAATGTGAAGCATGTGGCTGAGACCGATCATGTGTATGACGGCATCAACTTCATCCGCAAGCTGCTGGCCGAGAACCTGATCAACCCCGAGTTCTTCACGATGGATTCCACCCGTGCGGAAGAGGTTTCCAAGAACCACAACTCCGCCATCATGGCCGACTGCCACAACTATGTGGACATCATCTATGAGAGCGACGACTGGGTACCTCTTGGACCGCTGAACGACATTTCCGGCGACAACAGGGAGATCGTGAGCGGCAAGGGCGGCTACGGCTGTATGGCCATCTCCGCCGACGCGGAGAATCCGGAAGAGATCTTCAAGTTCTTCGACTGGCTCTCCACCTACGAAGGCCAGCTGCTGGCTGAGTACGGCGTGGAAGGCCTGTCCTACAACATGGTAGACGGCTATCCCGTTCTGACCGACGAGGCGATGCAGCATGTGAACGCCGGTGACGAAGACTGGATGATCAATTCCGTAGGCGCGGCCTTCGGCGGCAGCGGCAACTATTTCTTCGAGTTCGCTCTGACCGACCGCAACAACCTGGAGTATTTCGGCGAGTCCCGTCCGGGCGCGAATTCCGAGGATTCCAGCTATGCGAGAAGCGTTGAGCTGGTGAAGGAGTACCAGGTTGAGAAGAAGCTGGTGCCCGGCCTGAGCGCCACCGCTTATCTGTCCGCGGACGAGATGGCGGATGTGAACGCGCAGATGAGCCTGCTGGATTGGGATGAGACTTTTGTACAGGCCTGCTTCGCATCTTCTGATGAAGAAGTGACCAAGATCATCGAGTCCTTCCGCTCTCAGCTCAAGGCTGCCGGCGTTGAGAAATTCGAGGAGTATGTGAAGAGCGTTTATGAAGAGGATCCTACTCTGGTATCGTTCTTCCACTGATCGTTCAGGAAACTGAAACAACTGTTTAAGGAAAACCAATAAAAGGCTGTCGGGAGAGCGCCCGGAGCGCTCTCCCGGCAAAACGGGGGATAGCCATGGCGAAGAAGAATGTGATAAAAAACGGAGTTAAGGTGAAGAGCAATCCGGTGGACCGGACGATCCAGGTCATCATATATCTGATCATCATCGTTCTTTGCCTGGCGATCGTTCTGCCCTGTATCAATGTGGTGGCGCTGGCATTCAACGACGGCACGGACGCGGCGAGAGGCGGCGTCTGGTTCTGGCCCAGACAGTTCACGCTGGAAAACTTCAGAGAGGTTTTCCGGGACGACAGCATTTATAACGGATATATCATCACGATCGCCCGTACGGTGATCGGCACGTTCTCCAGCCTGGTGGTGACGACGCTGGCGGCATACGCGCTGAAACAGAAGGATCTGCCGGGGCGCACGGTGATCACCATGCTGATCACCTTCACGATGCTCTTCGGCGGCGGCCTGATCCCTACATACATTCAGTACCGCAACCTGCATCTGCTCAATTCCTTCTGGGTGTATGTGGTGCCGAGCCTGGTGAGCGTCACGCATCTGCTGATGGTGCGTACCTTCTTTGAAGGGATCCCGGACAGCCTGGAGGAGTCCGCGAAGCTGGACGGCTGCAGCTATTTCCGGATCTACTTCTCACTGATGCTCCCGCTGAGCAAACCGGTGATCGCGGTGGTCGGCCTGTATGCGGCTGTAGGCCACTGGAACGACTGGTATGCCGGACAGTTCTATGTGAACAATACGGACCTTTGGCCGGTGCAGACCGTGTTGCAGCAGATGCTGTCCCGCGCGATGAGCACGGAGCAGGTGACCACGGTAGCGCAGGCGCTGGTGAGGAATACCACATCCGTCACCTCCGATTCGCTGAAAATGGCGGCGGTGGTCGTGACCACGGTCCCGATCCTGTGCGTCTATCCGTTCGTGCAGAAGTACTTCGCGAAGGGCGCGATGATCGGCGCGGTGAAGGGCTGATCCGAACAGGAGCAGGATTCCCGGCGGGGAGAGCGCAGGGGGCGCTTTCCGCCGCAGGAAAAGATATCGGATAAAAAAACAAAAAGATTCTTTGCCGCGTCAGGCAGATCAGAAAAACTGCGTGGAAAAGAATCTTTTTTTGCGATATAATATTAGGAAAAACTGAAACGAGGAAACAGCGATGAAAAAATGGGATGTATTTGCATACGGAGACGTGAACGCCGACATCATCCTGCCCGGCGTGAACCGGCTGCCGGAGCCGGGGAGCGAGGTGATCATCCCCGAAATGCCCACCTTCGTGGGCGGCGGCGCGGCCCTGTTCGCGATGGGCGCGGGGAAGCTGGGTCTGAAGACGGTGTTCCAGGGAGAGATCGGAGAGGACTGCTACGGAACGATGATCCGGGAAACGTTTCAAAAGACCGGCGTGGACGACGCGCTGCTGCGGACGGTGCCGGGGGCGAAGACCGGCATTTCTTTGAGTTTCACGGACGAGCATGAGAGAGCGTTCCTGACCTTTTCCGGGACCAACGCCAGCGTGAGCATCGAGCGGCTGGATCTGGAGCGGGTGGGACAGTCCCGCCATGTACATGTGACCGGCTATGACGGTCCGGTCAACCATGACGCATACCTCTCCGTGCTGAAAACCCTGAAGGAAAAGACGGACACGACGGTCTCCTTCGATGTGGGCTGGGACGCGCGGGGCGTCTGGACGCGCCGGATCTATGAGCTTTTCCCGTATATCGACGTCCTTTTCATGAATGAGACGGAGGCCCTGCACTATTCCGGGAAGGATTCGGCCATGGCGGCGGCGATGGATTTTGCGGCCTATGTGAGGACTGCGGTCATCAAGTGCGGCCGGAAGGGCTCTATGGCCATGCGGGGCAGTCACTGCTGCTCTGCCGGTGCGTATACGGTGCAGGCCGTGGACACCACGGGCGCGGGAGATTCCTTCAACGCCGGTTTCGTCTACGGCTTTGTGAAGGGAATGCCGATCGCGGACTGCCTGCACGTCGGGAACGCCTGCGGAGCCATGTCCGTGACCGCCTACGGAGGCAACACGGGCTTCCCCACGGAGGAGGGTCTGCGGCGCTTTCTGGCGGAGAGACAGAACGGGTGACGGCAGGAGCTTCGGCTCGCGGAAAACAGAAAGAGCAGACGATGCTGACGGAGGATCGCATGGGAAAAAAGATCGCGGTGATCGGCGGCGCGGGCGTGCGCACGGTCATTTTCATCAACGGGCTGCTGAAGCGGTATGAAAAGCTCGGGATAGGAGAGGTGGCGCTCTACGATATTCAGAAGGACAAGCAGAGGATCATCGAGAAGCTCTGCCTGCACACGGTAGAGCGCAAGGGGGAGCATCTGCGGGTATATGCCGCAGAGACGCCGGAGGCCGCCGTTTCGGGGGCGGATTATGTGGTGACCACGCTGCGGGTCGGCGGGGACCATTCCCGCGTCATGGACGAGGAGATCGCCCTGGAGGCGGGCGTCATCGGCCAGGAGACCACCGGCGTGGGCGGGTTTTCCATGGCGGCGCGCACGATCCCGGTGCTGATGGAATACTGTGAGATGATCCGAAGGGTCGCGCCGCAGGCGTGGATCTTCAATTTCACCAACCCATCCGGACTGGTCACGCAGGCGCTGCGGCAGGCGGGCTATGACAGGGTCATCGGCATCTGCGACGCCCCCAGCAGCACCAAATTCCGCATGGCGAACCGGCTGGGCGTGCCGGAGGATGAACTGTATGTGGAGTTTTTCGGCCTGAATCACCTTTCCTGGATCCGGAGCGTAAAGTGCGGCGGCGAAGAGCTTCTGCCGAAGCTGCTGGCGGACGACGGATTTTTGTCCGGCATTCAGGAGTTTTCCATGTTCGACCCCACGCTGCTGCGGTCCCTGGGACTGCTGCCCAATGAATATCTGTACTATTATTATCACCGGGAAAGGGCGCTGGAGAACATAAAGAAGGCGGGGGCCGCCCGCGGGAAGGTGATCGAAGAGGTCAACCGGAAGATGATGGAGGAGCTGAGCGGCATGGATATGGACGCGGATCCCGAGGGCGCGCTGCAGATCTTCCTTTATTATATGCAGGTGCGGGAGAATTCCTATATGAGCATCGAGTCCGGCCTGGCGAAGCGGCCGCTTCTGGAAAAGGGGCAGCTGGAGGTGCCGGACGGCATGGGATATGCGGGCGTCATGCTGGACTGCATCGAGGGAATGCGGTCCGAGAGCGGAAGGAGCCTGGTGCTTTCGGTGCCCAACTGCGGCAGCATTCCGGAGCTCGGGGACGACGATATCGTGGAGATCACCTGTCAGGTATCGAACGCCGGGATCCGGGGCGTGAAGGTGGACGGGGTGCCGGAGCATTGTATGCTGCTGATCCGCCTGCTCAAACACTATGAGCGGCTGGCGGTGAAGGCCATCCGCGAGCACGACGCGGAGACGGCCAGACAGGCGCTGATGCTGCACCCGCTGATCGGGTCTTATTCCCTGGCGGGAGAGCTGCTGAAGCGCTACGATGCGGCGTACGGCGGCCTGCTGGGCTGAGCGGCGGGAGAACGGACGCCGCGCGGCGGGGCGGCTGCAGGAGAAAACGTCTGCCGCGGTGAAGAAACGTCAGGAGAAAAAAGACGAATGCCGCGGAAACGGCGCGGCGGACGCAGAACGGGGGAGCAAAGGCAGAATGAAGATCCGGATCGAGATATCCGATAAAAGGGGAAATCCGACAGAACGGGAAACGGTTTTGCACGGTGCAGGACAGGAAGCGCCCGTGTGCGGCGCTGGGCGGGCAGCGGCGCAGGAGATCCGCGCCCGGAGCCGGGAGGAGCTGTTCGCGGCCTGCCGCAGGGCGGGCCGGGCGAGAGCGGGGAACTGGCGGATCTTTGTGGATGCGGCGGGGGAGTCTCTGCTGCAGGAAGCGGTGCGCTGTCTGTACGACGGCGCGTATCTGTTCCGGAAGGACTGCCTGAAGGAGCTGGCCGGTCAGCCGGTCTTCGCGCACCGGGACGCGCTGGCGGACTGTGGAAGCGGGGTGTATACCTTTGTCCTGTCTGGGCTTTCCGAGGAAGCGGCCCTCGCGGCGGCGGAACGCGGGAGGCTGCTGGGGACCTGCAAGGGCTATGCCCGTTCGCTGGGGAACCTGCCCAACAACTATCTGCACGCGAAGCAGATGACGGATTATGTCAGGGCTCTGGCGGAGGCGCTGGGCGAGGGCGTATCCTGCCGGATCCTGGATCATGAGGCGCTGGAGCGCCTGGGCTGCGGCGCGCTGCTGGCCGTGAACCGGGGCCGGAAGGAGGAGGCGTTTCTGGCCGCGCTGGAGTACAGCGGCGGGGAACAGACGGACCGGAAGCTGGCGCTGGTGGGCAAGGGACTTTTGTTCGATTCGGGCGGCTACCACCTGAAATCCATATCCGGGATGAACGGCATGAAATTCGATATGTGCGGCGCCGCGGGCGTGCTGGAGGTCTTCGAGTTCCTGGTCCGCACCCGGACGCCGGTGAACCTGATAGCGGTGCTGGCGCTGGGGGAGAACCTGATCGGCCCGGAGGCGGTGAAGATGGGGGATGTGGTCACCACGCTGTCCGGAAAGACGGTGGAGGTGTACAATACCGACGCGGAAGGGCGGCTGGCCCTCTGCGACGCGCTGACCTGGGTCCAGCGCTGCGGCGCGTCGCGGATCGTGGATCTGGCGACCCTGACCTATTCCGCCCAGGCCGCGCTGGGGGATGAGACCGGCGCGCTTTTCGGCAATCGGGACGCGCTTTGCGAAGAGATGAAAAGCGCGGCGGAGGCGGCGGATGAAGCGGTCTGGCGGCTGCCGACGGGAGAGCGGTATCACCGCCTGCTGGAGTGGAGCATCTGCGCGGACTTCGCCAATTATGCGCCGGATAAGGGCGCGGGGGCCAGCGTGGCGGCCTGTTTTCTGGAGAATTTCATCGAGCCGGGGACGGACTGGCTGCATCTGGACATCGTCGGCCCCTCGGTGATCCGTTCTGCCACGGAGGAAATGGCGGAGGGCGCCAGCGGGTTCGGCATCGCATCCATCGCCGCGTACGTGCAGGCGCAGGCGCGTTCCCAAAAAAACGCATAAAAAAAGTGTCTTTTTTCTCCTTTCCGGGATAAACAGGTAACGGCCGAATATGGCGTTATCCCATGCCGGAAAGGAGTTTTTTTGCGATGACGGACATGAAGGAAGAAAACAGGATCGGACGGAATATCCAAAGCTGCTGTATGCAGCAGGGACTTTCCTATTATGCGCTGGCCAGGAAGGCAGGCATTCCCCTGACCACGCTTTTGCACATCCTGGACGGCACCTCCAGGAATCCGGGCGTGTACACGCTGCTTCGGATCTGCGGGCCGCTGGGGATCTCCCTGACGGACCTTCTGCGGGAGAAGTAAAAGGGGCGCTCTGCACATTTTTTCGCGGGAACGGGAATAGGATGAAGAAAGAATGCCTGTTGTGAGTGTTCATGGCGAACGTACTGGCACATATCTCCGGCATCATCATCCCGGCGATGATCTTTTATATCGTGGCCTACGGGCTGGTGAACGGGAGCAATGTCTATGAGGACTTCATCCGCGGCGCCGCGGACGGCTTCCGCACGGTCATACAGATCATGCCCACGCTGATCGGGCTGATGATGGCGGTGGGCATCCTGCGGGCCTCGGGATTCCTGGATTTTCTGGGTCGTCTCGCGGGCAGGGCGACGGAAAGCGTCGGGCTTCCCGCCGATCTGGTGCCGCTCATTTTCATCAAGCTCTTTTCGTCCTCGGCGGCCACCGGGCTGGTGCTGGATATTTTCAAGACGTACGGAACGGATTCCCGGACGGGGCTGATCACCTCGATCATGATGAGCTGCACGGAAACCTGCTTCTACACCATGTCTGTCTATTTCCTGGCGGCGAAGGTGACGAAGACCCGGTACACGCTGGCCGGGGCGCTGATCGCGACGGCGGCGGGCATCGCCATGAGCGTCCTGCTGGCGGGGATCATGGCGTGACAATTCCGTGGACATCGTGCCGCGGAGGCCCTCGCCGGGATCGTGGCGAGACGGTTTCGCGGACATCGTGTCGTGACGGCCCTCGCTGAAATCATGTCGTGACGGCCCCGACGGGAGAGCGCGCCCGCCCGGATGGGATGCGCCCCGTCCGCTCATACCGTGATGCTTTTGCGGTAGGCCATCGGCGTCATCCCGGTGGTTTTCTTGAAGAGCTTGGAAAAATAATTGACGTCCGGGATCCCGCAGCGCTGCGCGACCGCCTGGATCTGCAGGCTCGTGGTGTTGAGCAGCAGGATGCCATGTTCGATCCGCCTGCGGTTCACGTATTCCGTCAGGGAGACGCCGGTCTCTTTTTTGAAAAGGGTGGAGAGATAGCTGGGGTTGATCTCCAGGAACGCCGCCTGCGCCTTCAGGCTCAGGTCGGCGGTGAGGTCGGAGTCGATGCGGATCACGGCCTTGCGCACCGGCAGGGAATAGTTTTTCATGGAATGGTTGTTCACCAGCAGGCAGTACGAGTGGATCATCTTGGGCAGGAGACGGGAAACCGCCTCCACGCTGGCGCACTGTTCGATCTGCATGGCGAAGCGGGAGGAATGCTGATAGATGTAGAGCGGATGGACGCTGCCCGCCTCGGCGGCCTTGCGGAACAGGGTGTTGCAGATGACCGCGTAGTTCTTGAGGCTGCGCAGCGGGCTCGCGGACCGCTCCTGGAGATCCGCCGGGACAAAGCTGGCAAAAATGGCCTCGGCCCTGCGTGTCTGCCCGTGGGAAATGGCCTGCAGGAGCCGGTTTTCCTTCTCGTAGCGTTCCTCCAGGGCGCGCATGTTCTGCACCGCGTTTTCCGGCAGCCGCCCGTCCGGAGCCGAAAGCTCCCGTTCTGTTTCGTAGTTCAAGGGGATATTCCTGCCTTTCGTAATATTTACAGACATTATCGTACAAATTTTAGGAAAAATCAAGAGGAAACTAAAAAAATGACGAAAAAGGCAGTTTTTTCGATTTCTAAAATATAAAAAATGTATTAAAATCAAAGCAGGCCCTTTTATGAGGCAGACAACATGGTTTAAAACGGCCGCGTATCAATAAAAAAAAGGAGGTCTGAAAAATGGCAGACAACAAAACCCAAACGAAACCGTTCGGTTTCGGAGACAAGCTGGGCTACATGTTCGGTGACTTCGGCAACGATTTCACCTTCATCCTGTCCAGTATGATGCTGATGAAGTTCTATTCCGATGTGATGGGCGTTTCGGTAGGCCTGGTGGGCATCATGATGATGCTGGCGCGTTTCGTGGATGCGTTTACCGATGTGACCATGGGACAGATCGTGGACCGGAGCCGTCCGCGCGCGAAGGGCAAGTTCCTGCCCTGGATCCGCAGGATGTGCGGCCCCGTGGCCATCGCTTCCTTCCTGCTGTATGCGTCCTGGTTCGCCAATATGCCCATGGCGTTCAAGATCTTCTGGATGTTCTTTACATACCTGCTCTGGGGCAGCGTGTTCTACACCAGCATCAACATCCCTTACGGTTCCATGGCGTCCGCGATCTCCGCGGATCCCAAGGAGCGCGCGCAGCTCTCCAACTGGAGGACCATCGGCGCGTCCCTGGCCGGTACTTTCATCGGCGTCGTGCTGCCGCTGATCGTGTACTATCAGGATGAGGCCGGCAATCAGGTGCTGTCCGGGCCCAAGACCTCCGTCGCGGCTCTGATCTGCTCCGTCGGCGCCATCATCTGCTACCTGCTCTGCTACAATCTCTGTACCGAGCGCGTGAAGGTGGAGCAGAAGACCGAGAAATTCGACCTTGGCAAGCTGGTATCCGGCCTGATCCACAACAAGGCCCTGGTCGGCATCGTGGTGGCTTCCATCTGCATGCTGCTGGTACAGCTCACCTCTCAGTCCATGACGACGTACGTATACCCCAACTACTTCGGCAACACGCAGGCGCAGTCCGTATCCGGTCTGGTGGGCCTGGTGGTGACGCTGGCCTGCTCCGCGGTCTCCGTGAAGCTGTCCCAGAAGCTGGGCAGAAAAGAGCTGGCGATCTTCGCCTCCCTGTTCGGCGCCGTCGTCTTCGCCATCGCTTTTGTCCTGCATACCCATAACGCCTGGCTGTTCGTGGTCCTGTACGCCATCTCCTATGTGGGCCTCGCGTTCTTCAGCCTGATCTGCTGGGCCATGATCACGGACGTGATCGACGACACCGAGGTGCAGACCGGTTCCCGTTCCGATGGCGAGATCTATTCCGTCTACTCCTTTGCGAGAAAGCTGGGCCAGGCGGCGTCCTCCGGCGTGAGCGGCCTGCTGCTGACGCTGATCGGCTATACCCAGGCCACCGCTTTCGACGAGAACGTGGTCAACGGCATTTACAACATGACCTGTCTTGTCCCGGCCCTGGGCTTCGTGCTGCTGGCCGTCGTGCTGAAGTTCCTGTATCCGCTGGATAAGAAGCGCGTGGACGAGAACGCCAGGATCCTGGCCGAGAAGCACGGCAAATAAAGAGAATTGACGGCGGCGGGGAGGCGCGCCTGCGCCCTTCCGCCGACGGGAAGAAAAGAATAACGGGGGAAGATTGAAAAATGAGCTTGATAGCTCATTTTTCAATCGGCAATTTGTGCCGGAGCGTCACAAATTGCCCTGATGGCAGATGAGAAATCGCATT
>CANRMT010000083.1 GCA_947631815.1 uncultured Eisenbergiella sp. | reverse complement strand
TCCTTTCCTGCAACACTAACGGCAACTTTTCTGCCGGAGCTTTTAGAAGTGGAAGTTAACTTTTCACTTCACTCTTTCCCGCCTTCCCCGGTTCTCAGAGCGTCCGTTCGTCTCCCCAGAAGAACAGCGCCACCGTGCCGGGGCCCGTGTGGGCGCCGATCACCGTGCCGATGTTGTTGATGAGCACCCTGCCGTCCAGCTTCGGGAAACGCTCCTCCACCATACGGGCCACCTCCTTCGCATCCTCCAGGCTGACCGAATGGCACATATAGCATTTCCCGCTGTAATCGTATCCGTCGCGCACATGCTCCTCCATCCTGCTGACGATGGCCCGGATCACCTGTTTCTTGCCCCGGTGCTTGGTGCGCGGGATCAGCTTCCCCTCGGAATTGACATTCAGAAGCGGACAGATATTCAGCGTCTGCCCAAGGAATCCGGCGACCTTCGACACACGGCCGCCCCGGATATAGCTGGTGAGGTCGGTGGAGAAAAACCAGTGATGGAGCTTCAGCCGGTTCTCTTCGAGCCACCTGGCGTTCTCCAGAAGATCCATGCCCGCCTTCTGGTTGTCCAGCGCCTGGGTCAGGAGCAGTCCGTATCCGGAGGAGGCCGCGAGCGAGTCCACGACGATCACCTTCCGTCCGGGATACTCCTCCTCCATCTGCGCCTTCGCCACGTTGGCCGAATTGATCGTGCCGGAGATCCCGCTGGAAAGCGTCAGATGCAGAACATCCTTCCCGCTCTGCAGGATCGGCTCGAACAGTCGGCAGTAGCCCTCCGCATTGATCTGGGAGGTCACGGGCTGCGCACCGTCCGCGATGCTCTGATAAAACGCCTCCGGCGTGGTGGAAGCATACAGGTCGTCCACGAAATCCTTCCCGTCCACCTGATAGTGGAACATCGCGAAGGGCACGCCGTTCTCTTCCATATATTCTCTGCTCATGTCCACTGTGGAGCAGCAGGTGATCACATAATCCGCCATAAAAAACACCTCTCCTTCCGAAAAAACTGTTTTTATTTCATCATCTCGGCTGACGCCTTGATGGGGATACTCGTCAAACACCGACCGTCGGCATTTACCTCGTTATTTTACCATTTTTTCTCTGCAAGTTCAATCCCCGCTTTCCCGCCCTTCCTCCTCTTCAGGAAACCGCGGCCCCGTCCGGATCGGGCGCGGATCAGGCGCGGATATACGGCTCCAGACGCTTCTGCACATATTCCAGGCTCCGCAGATATTCCTCATCGGAGCGCAGATGCTCGATGATCATCGGCATCCCGGCATCTTCCTCCGATGCGAGCTGTGCATATTTTTCCAGATGCAGGCTTCCCGCGCCGCAGGCGGTTTCCTTCAGTTGGAACGTAAGCTGCGGCAGGAGCAGGATATCCTTCAGGTGACAGCTTAAGATCTTCCCATGGAGCTTTTCAAAGCATTCCTCCATGAATTCGTCGGCGAAGAAATATCGCCGCGGACAGTTGATCATGTTGACCAGGTCCAGATGCACGCCGAAGGCGCTGCGGTCCACGTCGCGGATCAGCTTCAGATACTCGTCCGGACCTGTGGGAACCATCCACGGCATGGGCTCAACTGTAAATTTCGTATGCTGCGGCGCGGCCCGGTCGATGACCTCCTGAATGGACGCCACCGTCATTTCCCACGTCTCAGGGGAGAAATTGCCGGGATAGGCGCCGTCCCAGACGAGGCCGTGCGGCGTTCCCGCGACGTTGACGCAGCATCTGGCGCCGATCCTGTCTGCCAGCTGGAGCTGACGGACCGCATAATCCGCCGCCTTGGCCCGTTCCTCCCTGTCGGCCGCCAACACATTCTTCCAGATGCCGACCTCGGCGATCACGAGCCCTTCCCGTTCGGCGGCTTCGCGGAATGCCTCGATCTCGGCCTCCGGCGCGCTGCAGTCCACAGGGAACACTACGGCCCGACAGCCCAATTCCCTGTGTTTTTGGGCCCACTCCTCCGGCGAACGGTAAGAAAGAGACGAAGATAACCCTAAGATCATTTTGCTTTCCTCCATAAAGACAGCTTTTATCGCAGCGGTTCCTTTCCGCATGCTCCGGTGCGCATTCCGACATCGGATCCCAGCCCCTTCGGTCTGCGTCCCACGGATTTCACCGCACTTTTCATCCCATGGTTATTGTACTTTTTTGTCGCCGTCCGTGCAAGTTTTTATTTTCGTTTCATGAGATTTTTCGCCGGATCTCCGAGACGGTCCCGAGGGGCCGCACCCGGCCGGAAGCAGGAAAAACCGGACGCCTCGGCCGCGGGATTTCGCTTGACGATTCCGCCTTTCGGTGGTACGTTATCTTTAGAACAAATGTTTGCTTTTTCGGAAGGAGATATCCATGGAACAGCTTTCCCTTTTTGATACGCCGTCCGCCTATGTGCCGCTGGCCAGCCGCCTGCGCCCCGACTCGCTTTCCCAGTTCGTAGGGCAGTCCCATCTGCTGGGGGAGAACGGACTGCTCTCCCGCATCATCCGAAGCGATCAGATCCCTTCCATGATCTTCTGGGGCCCGCCCGGCGTTGGAAAGACCACGCTGGCCAACATCATCGCACAGCAGACACATGCCGCTTTTATCAATTTCAGCGCCGTCACCAGCGGGATCAAGGAGATCAAGGAGGTGATGGCGCAGGCGGAGAACAGCCGCCTGATGGGGCAGCGCACTGTCCTCTTCGTGGACGAGATCCATCGGTTCAACAAGGCGCAGCAGGACGCCTTTCTCCCCTATGTGGAAAAGGGGAGCATCATCCTGATCGGCGCCACCACGGAGAATCCCTCCTTCGAGATCAACGCCGCTCTCCTGTCCCGCTGCCGGGTGTTCGTGCTGCGCGCGCTGGAAACGGAGGATCTGCTCCGGCTTCTGCACAACGCCCTGCAGAGTCCGCAGGGCTACGGGAACCTCCATGTGGAGATCGGCGAAGAACAGCTTTCCGCCATCGCCAATTTTGCCAACGGGGACGCCCGGACCGCCCTGAACACGCTGGAAATGGCCATCTCCAACGGCGAAGTGGGTCCTGGGCGGATCACCGTGAGCCGGGAATGCCTGGAGCAGTGCATCAGCAAAAAATCCCTGTTATACGACAAGAACGGCGAGGAGCACTACAACCTGATCTCCGCCCTGCACAAATCCATGCGCAACACCGATCCGGACGCCGCCCTCTACTGGCTGGCCCGGATGCTGGAGGCCGGGGAGGACCCTCTGTACGTGGCGCGCCGACTGATCCGGTTCGCCAGCGAGGACGTGGGGCTGGCGGACAGCCAGGCGCTTCCGCTGGCGGTGGCCGCCTATCAGGCAGCCCATTTCATCGGCATGCCGGAGTGCACCGTCAATCTCTCCCAGGCCGTGGTCTATCTGTCCCTGGCCCCCAAATCCAACGCGCTCTATATGGGCTATGAGGCATGCAAAAAAGACGCCCTTCACACCCTGGCGGAGCCCGTGCCTCTCCAGATCCGCAACGCTCCCACCCGGCTGATGGAGGATCTGCATTACGGCGAGGGCTATGTCTATGCCCACGACACGGCCGAAAAAGTGAGTTCCATGCAGTGCCTGCCCGACGGCCTGAAGGACAGGATCTATTACCGCCCCGACGGTCAGGGCGCGGAAGCCGCGCTGAAGGAAAAGATCGAATCCGTCCGCAAATGGAAGGCGGCCCATCGGGAGTAAGGCACCCCGCGGCCGCAGTGCCCGTACGCGCCATGCCGACCGCATGGCCGCGGTCCTGTACCGCAGTGCCGACCGCACGGCCGCAGTTCCCGTACGCGCCGTGCCGACCGCATGGCCGCGGTCCCGTAACACGCCGTGCGGCTGCATGTCCCGCTTCTTGCCATTTGGAAAACATGGTGCTATACTATAGTCGATTTTCGTATCACAGAGAGGAAGACTGACATGGTTGAAGTAGAGAAGATCACGATCCCGGAGCTGACCGGAGATGAAGAACGCAATCTGTACCTCTATCTGCCCCAGTCCTACGATGAGCAGCCGGACAGGCGGTATCCGGTCCTCTATATGTTCGACGGGCACAACGTTTTTTTTGACTCGGACGCCACCTACGGCAAGTGCTGGGGCATGAAGGAATATATGGACAGCACGCAGACGCAGATGATCATCGCCGCCGTGGAATGCAACCACAGCCCCGACCACGGCCGTCTCCGGGAATATTCCCCCTATACCTTCCGGGAAAAGGGATTCGGCACCATCCGCGGACAGGGCCGGACCACGATGGACTGGATCACACACGCGCTGAAGCCGGAGATCGACGGCCGTTTCCGCACGATGCCCGAACGGGAGCACACCTTCATCGCGGGCAGCTCCATGGGCGGCCTGATGAGCCTTTACGCGCTGATCGCCTATAACGACGTCTTTTCCGGGGCCGCCGCGCTCTCCCCATCCCTCTGGACCGCGCCAGGACGGCTGGAGAACCTGATCCGTCAGGCCTCTCTCGATCCGGATACAATCCTGTATATGGACTACGGAGAAAAGGAGCTCTCCTTCCGCGCGGACATGTGCGCGCAGTTCGCATCCACGGCCTCTCTTCTTCTGGAAAAACAGGTGCTCCTCACCGCGCGGATCGTGCCGGGCGGGGAACACTGCGAGGCCAGCTGGGAAAAACAGATCCCCCTATTCATGCGCGTGCTCCAAAAGGCTTGAAGACTCCCGCGGAAAGGATGAGGAAACACATATGGAAACAGAATATACCAAATGGTACAGCCCTGCCCTGAACCGGGATATGGAGCTGAAGCGGTACGGACACAGGGGACGTCCGCTTCTCTACATCCCCTGTCAGGACGGCCGTTTCTACGATTTTGAAAACTTCGGAATGGCAGATGCCCTGCGCCCGTGGATCGACGCGGGCGAGGTGATGGTTTTTTCCGTCGACACCATTGATCCCGAGACCTGGTCCAACTCCGGCGGCAATCCGCACTGGCGCATCTGCCGCCACGAACAGTGGATCCGGTATATCACGGACGAGCTCGTGCCCTTCATGCGGGAGACCGCCAACGCCCGGAACGGCTGGAGCGGTTATCCCGGCATCATGGTGTTCGGCGCCAGCCTGGGCGCCACCCACGCGGCCAACCTGTATTTCCGCCGTCCAGACCTGTTCGACCGCCTTCTGGCCCTGAGCGGGATCTACACCGCGGAATACGGATTCGGCGGATATATGGACGATCTGGTCTATCTCAACTCTCCCGTCCACTATCTGGCGAACATGCCGGCCGACCATCCCTTCATTCCGCTTTACAATCAGAAAAAAGCGGTGATCTGTGTGGGACAGGGCCCCTGGGAGCTGCCCGCCTCTACCCGGCAGCTCGCGGACATCCTGGCGGCCAAGGGAATCTCTGCCACGGTTGATTACTGGGGCTTCGACAGCTCCCACGACTGGTACTGGTGGCACAAGCAGGCGGCCTATTTTCTGCCGACGTTACTGGAATGACTCGGCATTTCCCGGACGGACTCCCACCGATTCCCGCTTTTGCCGCCGGAGCGGATCGTTCCGCACTTACCACCGGATCCGCATACGCAAGTTGATCATAAACAGAAAGGAAAAAAACATGAAAAACTTTATTTTCATTTCCCCCAATTTCCCTACCAATTACTGGATGTTCTGCCGTGAGCTGAAAAAAAACGGCCTGAACGTGCTGGGCATCGGCGATCAGCCCTACGACGAGCTCAAGCAGGAGCTGAAGGACAGCCTGAACGAGTACTATAAGGTCAGCAATCTGGAAAACGACGAAGAGGTGTACCGCGCTGTCGCCTTCCTGATCTACAAGCACGGCCGCGCCGACTGGCTGGAATCCAACAACGAATACTGGCTGGAGCGCGACGCCCGCCTGCGCACGGATTTCAATATCACCAGCGGATTCCAGGCCGCCGACATCCCCCATATCAAGTTCAAGTCCAAGATGAAGGAATTTTACCGGAAGGCCGGTATTCCCGTGGCCCGCTACCACATGGTGGACGATCTGGCGGGCTGCCTCGGATTCTCCCGGGAGGTGGGCTATCCCATCGTAGCCAAGCCCGACAACGGCGTGGGCGCCTCCCACACCTTCAAACTGGAAAATGACGCGGATATGGAGCGTTTTTTTGAATTGAAATGGCCCAATACCCAGTATATCATGGAGGAATTCATCGACGGTGAGGTGAACTCCTATGACGCCATCATCGATTCCCAGGGGAAGCCCATGTTCGAGACCGGCAACGTGACGCCGATCTCCATCATGGATATCGTGAACCACAATGACAATTCCATCTACTATATCCTGAAGACCCTGCCCGAAGACACCAGGGCCGCCGGGCGCGCCACGGCGCAGAGCTTCGGCGTCAAAAGCCGTTTCGTTCACTTCGAATTCTTCCGTCTGCTGAAGGATCACGAGGGGTTGGGCAAAAAGGGACAGCTGGTGGCGCTGGAGGTCAACATGCGTCCCAGCGGCGGCTTTACGCCCGACATGATCGATTTCGCCCACAGCACCGACGTGTACAAGATCTGGGCGGACATGATCGCCTTTGACCGCTCCACCATGCCCATCGGACAGCACGCCTACTGCGCCTTTGCGGGACGGCGGGACGGGAAGGATTTCGCCATGAGCCACGCCGACATCATCGCCAAATACGGCAAACAGATGAAGATGATGGAACGGATCCCCGATGTGCTTTCCGGCGCCATGGGGAACCAGATGTATGTGGCGGTCTTCTCCTCCCAAAAGGAAATGGACGAGTTCTATCAGGACATCCTGAAATGCAATGAATGATATCTCTCCCTTCGCCGATGGAAATATAAATACAGGCTTTTGCAGCCTGAGCAGGAATCCTGCCCATAGACCGTACAAATAAGTGAACAGGCCCTGCGGTCCGGACAGGAAATCCTGCCCATAGGCCGCCTGGGCCTGTTTCTTTTGGTTCTTTCCGCTTTTTACGGCCGCTCTCCGCCCGCAAAGGCGGACGGACGATCAACGGCTGCGGCGTTTCCTTTTTTCGCTTACAAATACAAGACCCGCGAATGACAGTGCCATCATCCAAAGATATCTTCCCGGATCGCTTCCATCCGACGTATTGGGAGAGTCGCCCTTCGCCTGATCCGAAGAGGGCTGTCCCGGCTGTTCCGGAATTGTCTGCGTTTCCAAAACAGGCATCACAGGCACGACCGTTGTTCCCGCAGCCGGCGCTTTGGCAGTCTGTCCATCCTGTCCGGAGCTGCCTCCGCTCCCCTGTCCGGATCCCGTATCGCTCCCCGGTTCAGATCCCTGGACCGGCTTCGTTTTTTCCGCAATAAACTCCGCCCGTTTCTCTGTCCCGGCCTCTATACTCCCCTGAAACTCCGCGACCGGAATGGAATATCCTTCCGCGCTCTCATCTGTGATCCTGACCGTGTAGCTGATCCCTTCCGGAAGGCCGCTGATCGTCATGGTCTGTCCATGGCGCAGCCGGAACGACGCGACTCCGTTTACGAATGCGATCCCGCCATATACACCGTTAATGGGAACGCCTCCCTGGTTTGCCGATATGGTAAACAGGAATTCCTTGTTGGGGTCACTGCCGTCTCCCTTGACCGTATTTGTGATTACAAGATCTCCAACGGCGGGCAGGACCTTGATCTCAACCGTTTTTGATATCCTGAAGGTTTCGTTCCTGTCCGGAGCCGGATGGCTGAATTCCGCCGACACACTCAGGAAAGCGCTGCCTGCTTCAAGCCCTTTTATTCTGGCTCCTGTCTTCCCCGACTGTTCCAGTTCGGCGTAAATACCGGGATCCAACATCCATGTCACATTATCTGTCAGCAGATCACTATAAGAGGCGTCAGAAAAAATCATTTCCAGATCCAGTCCACGACCCGCATATACCTGTAAACGATCCGGTAAATTGAACCCGATCTCCGGCTTATAGCTGACAGGGGTAACCTCGTCAGATCCGTCGATCCTGACGTAAATCGTCCCTCCCGATACCGCAAGGGCATCGTCGTCCAGCAGCACCTCATAGGTTCCTTTTCCCGAAAAAGGTGTATAATTGCTGATCGGATCCGTACAGGCCGCATCCTTATAAAAAGTAAAGCGGTCATCCGGATAGACCTCTGCATCCAGCGTGACAACGGCCAGATCTCCGACTTCATTGGGAAGATTGTACACAGAAGCGCTTTCAATCTTCCGATGATCTGCCTCAAAGGAAACCGGAACTGTTCCGCTCAATCTGCGGTAATCCTGGTACTGCTGCCCATCCTCATCCTCCTGGAACTTCGGTGTGAAAATCCATCCATATTCTTTTCCGTTCACCACCGGAACCTGCGCAGGCACTTCACCGCCCACCGCATCCCAAAGAAGAACGCCTTCCAACGGCTTACCGTCTTTTCCTTTGAAAACGCCATTCAGCACAGATTCAGACAGATGGCTGCCGCGCTTTACCTCTGAGGCCGTAATGCTCTCCAGCTCTGGAATCGCCTGCCGAATGCGCAATACACCCTCTATCTGTGTCATGGCATACTCCTGCGTTTCTTCCATCGTCGCACGCACCAGCCAGATCCCCGCATGAACCGGAGGTTCATTGCTCCAGATACTTTCCAGCCCGCTTCCAAGCGACCTCATGGACATGGTTCGGATACCGGAACGCTTCTGAACCGCTTGCGCAGGCTCCTGCTCTTCCGGAAGCGACTGAAATGCATATTCCACATTTATCGCATCGGCGGGAATCTCTGAGCTTCCAAACAACAGTTCCACCAGAACCTTATGTCCGTTCCCGTCAAAATCCACCTCTATCGTACCGCTTTGCGCCGCATCTCCGCTTGCCTCATCTTTTAAATCGAGCGGCGCAGGTCCCTTATTCGTCACGACGACTTCCGCTTCTCCGCTTGTCTCCTTATAATTCACCGTATCCTCCGGAACAAATGTCCAGCCGAATTTGAAGCTTCCCTGTTCCAGACGCTTCTCCGGTTCATTCCAATGAAATGTTCCCGGCACGTCCCAACCGGAGTGCGGATTGCTGAAGGTTCCCATCAGATTCACCGATTTCAGCAGATTGCCCGTTTTCCCTCCTGCATCGCTGACGCTGATCATCCTGGGTTCCGCCTTTGTCACAGCAATGCTCTTTTCTTCGCCTGTCAAAACAGCCTCATAATTGCTTCCGGCATCTGTTCCGACCTGGATCTCATACAAATTTCCCGCTTGGGCAGACGCTTCGAAACCATCGCAGGTAATCTGAAGGCCCAGATCGCGGATCATATCTTTTCCAACCAGTATTTCCCCCGACGCCAGTTCAAAGACATCCGCATCAGGCTGCAGCGTCCGTCCGTATTCCTTGGTGAGCGCCTTCTTCAGTTGGATCTTCACGGACTTTCTGGTAATGGAACCGATGGTATGCAGGATAACACCGGACGGCATCTGATAGTTGGCCGCTCTTTCGCCGACAAGCGCATTCTCCGTATTCTCCAGCTTGATGGTGACCTGTTTGTCATTCCCCACGGAAGCGCTGTCATACTCAGCAGTGAACGCTGCGTCAGGATTCAGATCCACTTTTCCCCAGTCCCGCATGGGTATATTGCCCCTCGTTATGGCGACAGAGCTGGAAGAAAGAGACGCCTTGATCGTGCCGTCATATTCTTTGGGCTGCACGGTTCCGCTTCTCACATTCAGCCGCACCGTAATGGGAAGGATCTTCAGCCTGGCCACGGCCTCGCCGCCCGCATACTCCCTGGTCTCCGGCGCATCAGCTTTTACTGTATACTCTCCGGCATCGGTGGGTATCGACGTTTTCCAGTCAGATTCTCCGTCACGCTTGTATGAAACAGTGAGATCGTCCTGACGGTCGATCGTTCTTCCGTCCGCCGCAGTCACAACGGCGGTAAAACCAACCGAATGCGGATTGCCGTCATAAACGACTTCCAGAAGCTCTGCCGCCGCTTTCACTTCCGTAGACAGCTTGCGGCTCACCGTTACATTCACTTGAGCCTCTACCGACTCATAGTCAGTAGAATCCTCAGGAACAAACCGATAAGACTGGAGACTGGTCCCATCCTCATTCATCGGCGTTTCCTCATTGACCCATTCAAATTTTCCCTCTACTATTTCTCTCGTATAAGGATTTACCGCTGTTCCAGTGATCTCGGAATTCTCAAGCATCTGTCCGACCTCCAGACCGGAAGCGGTCACAGAGGTGATCTCCGGCTTGGCCGGAATCACCTTGATGCCCGTCTGCACGTCCGGGGCATACTGCAGCGTATAGTTTGAAGAAGCTTTAGGCGTGATTCCCACCTCGTAGGGATACGTTTGGCCGGCCTGCGCGTCCTTCCCGAAACCGCCGCAGGCAACCGAAACGCCGGCCTTCGCCAGGCTTCCCGCTTCCGCAGTCACATCCGTAGTGCCGATCGTAATGTGATAGGGGATATCCGAAGCAGACAGAGTCCGTCCATATTCCTTTGTTATTTCATCGAGCTTCAGATCCGCTGATGACTTTTTTACTGAAAGCTTAACGCTCAGCGAAGCCAAAGGCGTGCCACGGTTCACCCAGATGAAATCCGCATAATCCCCCTGGCCCAACCCTAACTGAGGCGTGACGGTCCATTCTGCATACTCGCCTACCGGGATCGAATCCGCATTCAGTTCATATAAAAAATGCTTATAATCATCTACAATAGCGATTTCTTCACGCCGGATCGGCATTGTACCCGTATTATGAACATACAGCTTTTTGGAGGGCCGATCCGCTGCACTGTATCCGTAACGCAGCTCTCCAAAATCTGTCTCGCTGATACGGACTCCCTCTTGTGTCTCGCAGATCTCAATTGAATATTTGATCAGTTTCCCAACACAGGCGAACAGCTCGATATCATAGCCCTCCGCAGGAGCCGGCACCGTTTTTAAAATTTCTGTGGAACCTGAAGTATATACCCCATCAGAAACCGGCATTACTTTCATCCAGCCGATCATCCTGTCTTCCCCCTGCGTCCCGGTCACCTCCGGGCATGGCAGAAGACCGATCGGCGTATTCGCTTCCGCATAAGTTGTGGTCGGTCCTTCGCTGATCTTACCGTTGCCCGCATTGAAGGTTATTTTATAGAGCGTGAGCGTCTTGGAAGCAAGAAGTGCCGATGGATCATCCTTGCTGTATACTTTAATCGTATATACGCCTCCCTGAACAGGCACTTGCTGCCACCTCGCCATACGCTGATTTGATGAATCTTTGAGATTCACTGAAGTCTCGTCTCCGCCTGGAGGCACGATCTTGTATGTATATTGTGAAGCGTCTTTGCCTTCCTCAAGCCATACGCACATAGTGTTGGCCAATTGATAGTTGGCCGTACCCTCCGACTGGCTCTCCCATGCATAAAAACTCACAGATTTTATGTTCAGCATTTCCGAAACCGCCTCATCCACTGCCGCTTCCATAGGCAGACTTTCACCCAACTGAAGCAGCATCGCCCCGATTTCTTCCCCGTCTTCTGTTTTTTCCCCGTCTTCTGTTTTTTCCCCGTCTTCTGTCTCTTCTTCCTTCGCTTCGCCTTCGGTCTGCCCGTCTTTCTCCAGGACATCATCCGTCACTCCTGCTCCGCTCAGACCGGGCGTCTGGCCAGCGTCAGGGTCATCACTTTCAGATGTCTGATTTTCATCATCTGCCTCCATCCCGGTCTCCGCGGAATCATCAGTTGAAACTTCGTCCTGAGTGCCGGACACATCCGCGCTCTCATCAGGGCCGTCTGTCTCAGCGGAAGGCGCAGTTCCGCCGGTCCCATTCTTCGCATAAACGGGCTGTGCCACTGTTGTGACCATCAGGATAAAACTCAGCAGCATTGCCAGAAAACTATAACGTCCTGTCCTCATATCTCTCCTCCCGAAAGCGTAAAATAAAATACCCCCCCCCGCAAAAAATTGCCGGAAGAGTACACTTAAAATGACATCAACGTTCCATCCGCAAATAGAAACGGCATTTCAATCAAATA
>CANRMT010000082.1 GCA_947631815.1 uncultured Eisenbergiella sp. | reverse complement strand
TGCAAATCTACTGCAGCAGCTTTCATTTTTCAATGAGTTAACGCCATTTTTTAATGTCTGATACCAAAGACAGGTAGCATATTTTGAAATGAAAGTCTAGTAATTTTTTCTTTTTCCGGTAAAATGGATGTTGTTCAGCGGAACCGTCCGCAGATCCTTCGTCGGGAAGCCCGGCTGGGGACGCCTGCGGAGTGTTCCGGCGGACGGCAGCAGGCAGAAGGATCCGGAAGTCCGGCGCGGGGGCGCATCCGTCCCGGCGGGCGGCGTCCGGGCGTTTACGGCAGACAGAAAGGAGCGGGCATGGCGGAAAAGGAAAAAATCGCGGGGACCTCACGGCAGGCGGAGGAGGCGTATCTGGAAAATACGCTGGCCGTCGTCCGGAATAATGTGAAGAATTACGGTGCACAGGTCCGGCAGATGAAGGCGGATATCGATGAGATGCTGGAGCATTTTCATGACAACGATGTGGAAGTGCTCACCATCCTGAACAACACAGTCACCATGCACGATCACATGAAGCGTGCGCTGGAGCGGAACGAAAAGGCGCTGTCGAAGCCGTATTTCGGCAGGATCGTATTTCACGACGAGGCGTTGGACCGGGAGGAATCCCTTTACATCGGGC
Source organism: uncultured Eisenbergiella sp. (assembly GCA_947631815.1). Classification (GTDB taxonomy): domain Bacteria; phylum Bacillota; class Clostridia; order Lachnospirales; family Lachnospiraceae; genus Gallintestinimicrobium. The sequence continues at coordinate 11,419 of CANRMT010000082.1, read as the reverse complement.
GGGGCGGCATTTTTAGGGATACCACGCATGGCGTCGTGGTGGACTGGCGCGCGCCGGTGGCCAACGCCTACTACGAGAACGGGCTGGGGAAATGCAGTTATGCGGCGCCGGACGGAAAGCAGCTGGAGATCGACCTGGAGCTGAAGCGCACCTATGAGATCGAGGACGGGCGTCTGCTGGATTATTTTGACAGCGAGGTGATTGCCAACGACGATCTTTTGACCAAGTATCTGGCGAAAAACAAGCAGGCTGTGCTGGGCGAGATCGTCGCCACCATCCAGAAGGAGCAGAATGAGATCATCCGCAGATCGCCCTATCACAATATCCTCGTGCAGGGCGTGGCCGGTTCCGGAAAGACCACGGTGGCGATGCATCGGATCTCCTTTATCCTGTACAACTACCAGGAGCGCTTCCGTCCGGACGATTTTTATATCGTGGGAAGCAACCGGATCCTGCTCAATTACATCACGGGCGTGCTGCCGGACCTGGACGTGTACGGCGTGCGCCAGATGACCATGGAGCAGCTTTTCGTCCGGCTCTTATATGAGGATTGGGATGAGAAAAAATACCGGATCCGCCCCACGGCGCCGTTCGGCGGCAGGGAGAGCGTGAAGGGGAGCCTTTCCTGGTTCCGGGATCTGGAGGAATTCTGCAGGAGGCTGGAATGGGAAACCATCGACCGCCGGTCCGTTTTTCTGGATCCCAGGCAGTTCGTGGAGGGCTTCCGAGACGGGAAAACGGGCGTCTTTGATGAGACGGGCGGCGTGCCCTCAGACCCGCAGACGCTGGTGCGGCTGGCGGACGGGGAAGCGGTGGAGCGCTATATCCGCCAGAATCCCGGCGTGTCCGTGCAGAGCAAGATCGATATGCTCAACGAACGCCTGCTCAACAAGGTCAGGGAGGAATTCTTAGGCAAGGGCGTCAAATATACGGAGGCGGAGCGAAAGGCGATCCTGAAGGCGTTCCGGGGGCGGTACGGCGGAAAGGTGTGGAAGCGCCCGATCTATGAGCTGTATCAGGATTTTCTGGCGTCTCAGATCCGAAAGGGATACGATGTGCGCATGCCGAAGGACGCGTTTGACGTGTACGATCTGGCCGCCCTGGCCTATCTGTATAAACGGATCAAGGAAACGGAGGTCATCAGCGAGGCGCACCATGTGGTCATCGACGAGGCGCAGGATTTCGGCATGATGGCGTACTGCGTGCTGAAGTTCTGCATCCGCGGCTGTACCTATACGGTGATGGGGGACGTTTCCCAGAACATTCATTTCGGCTGCGGGCTGAACGATTGGGAGGAACTGAAGGAGCTGCTTCTGGGCGATGACGAGGCGGCGGGCTTCTGCGTCCTGAAAAAGAGCTACCGGAACACGGTGGAGATCTCCGAGTTCGCTTCCCGGATCCTGCGGCATGGGCGGTACGCCGTCTATCCGGCGGAGCCCATCATCCGGCACGGCGAGGCCGTGACCGTGGAGCGGATCCGGGAGGAGGACATGGCGGAACGGGCCGCCGGACTCTGCCGGGACTGGCAGGCGAAGGGACACGGCACCGTCGCCGTGATCTGCCGGGACCAGGCCGAAGCCGACCGGACCGCGGAAAGGCTCGGAACGCTGATCGATGTGATGGAGAGCGATCCGGAGACGATGGATTTCGGAAACGGCATCATGGTCCTGCCGGTGGAGCTGACGAAGGGGCTGGAATTCGACGCCGTGCTGATCTGGGATCCCACGAGAGCGGCATACCCGGTGGACGACGGCCATGCGAAGCTCCTCTATGTGGCGGCCACCCGGGCGCTGCATGAGCTTTGCGTGCTGCATACGGGAGAGCTCACTGGCCTGATCGCGGATCCGGCGCCGGAGGCGGAGGCGCGGGCGCAGCAGACTTCGCCTGTAGAAGTGAAGGAACGCGTTTCGGAAGGACCGGCAAAGCCCGCCGCTCCGGCTGCGACGGAAGGACGCCTCCAGCGCCGACCGGCGGTGCGCCCCGTTTTGCGGCAGGGAAAACAGCCCGGAGCGGGAACGCCGGAACCGAAAGCGGAGGAAAAGCGGCCGGAGGCGGAAAAGCAAATCCCTTCCGCATCACATCCGCATCCCACCGTGCCGCATCCGCATCCCCCCGTGCAGCGCCCGCGCCCGCCCGCGCCGGAACCCTCGCTGCAGTTCGGCGATATGCCCTCCACGGAAAGCCTGCGCCCGGCGGGACACGCGCGGATCGATCTGTCCGTGCGCTGGGTGACCAAAGAGGCGGACGGCCTGTACCTGCAGAGCCGTTACGGCGTACTGCGCATCAGCCCGGTGGGCAGCGGGATCGTCCGGGTCACGTTTGTCAGGGGAGGAGAGATCGGCGCCGGGACGCACCCGAGGATCGCCGTTCGGCGGATCGAGAAGGCATGGACGTATAAAAATACGGGCAGTGCGCTGGAGCTCTCCACGCAGGAGCTTCGCCTCCGGGTGGAAAAATCCACGGGAGCCGTTCACTACCTGACGCTGGAGGGAAAGCTGCTCCTGGCGGAACGGGACAGGGAATGCCGTCAGATGGAGCCGGGAACGGGACGGAACATGAAAAACTGGCTGTTCCTGAACTGGACGAAGGGAGAAAATCTGTATGCGCCGATTGCGAAGGAACGGGACTGGCTCCCGCTGAAGGGGACCGCCCGCTGCATTTCCCATGGCGGCGGCGCGGAGGGGCTGCCGCTTCTTGTGTCCGACCGGGGATACGGGATCCTGTTGGCGGCGGACGGCCCGGCGGTCTGCTGTGATATTCCGGCCTATGGGTCGTATCTGTATACGGAGAGCCCGCAGATGGATTTCTACTTTCTCGTGGGGAAACGCCCTGCCACGGTTCTGAACGCGGCGGCTTATCTGTGCGGAGGAATGGAGAGGTGATCCCGGGAAACGGCGCGGCCCTGGGCAGCTTAACAGGGATGTTAAGCGGAGTATCGTTCTGCGTACTGTTTTTTGCGGCCATGTCTTGCGATCCTATCAATAGAAAGCGCAGGAGGCCGTTACTCTTGCGCTGCCTGTTATCCTGCCCTTTCCCGCCGCATCATTTCCCTATACTCTGTAGGTGAAATCCCCTCTATCTGCCGGAACACCCGGCAGAAATAGTTGAAACTGTTGAAGCCAACCGCTGCCGAGACTTCATCCACAGATATATCATCCAGATACAGCATCGCCTTTGCCAGGGCGATGCGTTTTTGTTTGATGAACCGGATGGTCGAGCAGCCGGTCTCGCGCTTGAGGATGCGGTTGACATAGACCGTCGAATAGTTGAACTGTTCCGCGATCTGCTGCAGATTCAAATCGCCGGTCAGATTGGCAAAAATGTAATCCACGATCCGCTCCACGGCCGGACTGTAGGTCTTGCGGCCAAATTCCTGCACTATGCCGCAGTAGGTGCGCAGGATGGCATCCATCAGCGCGCCGGAGAGCAGGGTGTCCGCATCGGCCTCGTTGATGGCGCGGCCAAAGTAGGTAGCAATGCCGTGAAGGATGGTCACTGGTACGTTGGTGTTCAGAACGGTCATGCGCAGGCCGGAATTCATGATCAGGGTAAGCTGCCGCTGCTGCTCCACATCATTGGCGGCTCTGGCAGCAAAATCCCGGTAATACTCCTGGCTTTGCGGCAGGCTGTCAAGCAACGCCCGCGCGCCGTCATAGTCACCGTTCAAAACAAAGCGAACCAGCTTCTTTTCCGCCATATAGCGGTTGATGATGGCGCTCTCACTGATGAACAGGTTTTCCTTCCAGCTGTTGGGGTGCGGCGTAAGATGTGTGCCGGAAATCTTTGTTCGCATAGCTGCGCCTCCTTGTTTCAACTTGTGCTAAAAGAGGTTCTGATTGTTCATATTAAATTCGTATCTGAACTGGTACAATTATAACATACCGCAATAGTGTGCACAATATTTTATAAGAATTAAAAAAAATTTTGGGCACAAAACCGTGTTTCATGCAGATGCCGCTGGAATGGGGGAGGAATCTGTTATGAATAATCCGAAACCAACTCACAAAAGAAAGGGGACTGAAACTATGGAAACCAAATCTGCACGGTCCTTTGGCTTGCTCGATAAGATCGGGTATGCCATGGGCGACTTCGGCAACAACTTTACCTTCGTTTTTGCCAGCATGTACCTGATGACCTTCTGCACCGACGTGCTGGGTATGGTGCCGGCCGTCGTGGGCACCATCCTGGCGGCATCCAAGATCGTGGACGCTTTCACTGACTTCGGCATGGGCCGCATCTGCGATTTGGCCAGGCCGACCCGGGACGGCCGCTTCCGTCCCTGGATCAAGCGCATGGCCATCCCCATGGGCATCAGCAGCATGCTGATCTACCAGTATTGGGTCAGCAATTTCCCGATGGGCGGGCGCATCGCCTGGGTCGCCATCTTCTACATCGTCTGGGGCAGCTTCTTCTACACCGCCTGCAACATCCCCTACGGCTCGATGGCTTCCGTCATCACCAACGATGCCAAGCAGCGCACCCAGCTTTCCACCTGGCGTACCGTCGGCGCCACTCTTTCCGGCATGCTTATCGGCATCGTCGCCCCTATGCTGGTGTTCGCCCGCAATGAAGCCGGCCAGCAGTATGTCGTGCCGGGAAAATTCACCATGACCGCTGTCATCTTCGGCGTCTGCGCTGCCGTATTCTACCTTGTCTGCTACGCACTTTCGGTGGAGCGCGTACAGATCGCGCCCGCGAAAAAGGACGACGGCAAGGCCAGGATCTCGGCCGGCGAGACGCTCAAAAACCTCGTTACCTGCCGCCCGCTGCTGGCCATCGTCATCGTGGCGATCTTCACGCTCGTTGCCAGCCTCGGTATGTCCTCGCTCAACACCTATCTGTATAAGGATTACTTCAACAACACCAACGTCATGGGCCTTGCCAGCATGGCCGGCACTGTTTCGATGATCGCCATGGCCCCGGTCGCCACCATCCTTTCGGCCAGGATCGGCAAAAAGGAGACCGGCTGCCTCGGCATTGGCATCTCTGCCGTGATTTTCGTCATCATGTTCCTGATGCGTGTGACCAACCCCATGGTCTTCATCGGGCTGTATGTTCTGCAGGGCATGGGCATGGGCCTCAACAGCATGGTCACCTGGGCCTTCATCGGCGACGTTATCGATTCGCAGGAGGTCAAGACCGGTGTTCGCACCGACGGCACCGTTTATTCCACCTATTCCTTTACCCGCAAAATTGCGCAGGCCGCTGCGGCCGGCCTGGGCGGATGGCTGCTGTCCGCCATCGGCTATGTGCAGAGCACGGCCGGTGAGGTCGTGGTGCAGACCGAGGCTGTGCGCCAGAGTATCTACACCTGTATGACCCTGCTGCCCGCCGTCCTCTATATCCTGGCCTTCCTGTGCATGTTCTTCCTCTATCCGTTGGGCAAAAAGCAGGTCGATGAGAACACCCGCATTTTGAACGAGCGCCGCGCCGCCAACGGTTGACGGGGCCAAACCCTTACGCAACTTAGGATGGGAGTATAACTATGAGTGAAAAAATCATTGAAGTGAACACCGCAGCCGAAATGTATGAAATGCTCACCGCCGCCGACCGCGCCTGGGTAGACGAAGTGCTCAAGAAAGCCCATGCCAAGCTGTGCAAAGTGCGGGAGCGCTCCGCCAAAAAGCTGCCCAGCGAGGCGCAGAACGGTGTACATGACAACAAACTGGAAACCAAGGGCAATATCGGCATCGCCAGGGGTTTTTGGACTAACGGGTTCTGGGCCGGCATGCTGTGGCAAATGTACGCCGAGACCGGCGACGATCGATACAAGGAGATCGCGCGCTTCACGCTGCCGATCCTGGACGGGTGCCTGCTTGAAATGGATACCCACGACATCGGTTTTCTCTGGCTGCCCACCGCCGTGCTGGACTACAAGATCACCGGTGACGAGGGCGCAAAAAACAGCGCCCTGGCCGCGGCCAAGTGGCTGGCCGGGCGATTTAATCCGGCGCCGAATATCATTCGTGCCTGGGGCTCCGGCGATGAGAAAATGGCGCTTTCCAGGGTGGACCCGCCGATGCGGCTGGCAGGCGTGACCATCATTGACTGTATGATGAACCTGCCGCTGCTTTACTGGGCCAGCAATGAGACCGGCGACCCGCGCTACCGCAACATAGCCATGCGCCACGCCGATATGGCGATGCAGTATTTTGTCCGCGAGGACGGCAGCGTCATCCACATCAACGAGTTCGACCCCGATACCGGCGCCTATGTCGATAACTTCGGCGGTCAGGGCTGCGGCAAAGGCTCGGCGTGGAGCCGCGGTCAGGGCTGGGGCCTGTGCGGCTTTACCGACAGCTACAAGGCCACCGGCAAGAAAGAATATCTGGAAACGGCCAAAAAGATCGCCGCCTATGTGCTGCCCAACATCCCGGCGGACGGACTCATTCCTTCGGACTTCCGCCAGCCGCCGGAGCCGTGGGTGCAGGATGATATCGCGGCCTGTGTGCTTGCCACCGCGCTCATCGATCTGGCCGAGCTGGTGCCGGAGCAAAAGGACGCCTACCTTGGCGCTGCGCTCAGGATGCTGCACGCCATCGACGAGAAAAGCGCCGATTGGAGCCCGGACACCGACCCCATCACGCTGCACGGCACGGCGGGCTACCATTTGCCGGGACGCAACATTAACTTCATCTATGCCGACTATTACTACATCGAGGCCGTCCGCAAGCTGAAAGGCCGCGACACATACCTTTGGTAACGGGAAGCCATTGGAAGTAAAAGGCCATCGCCAAAACAAGGCGGTGGCCTTTGCAGCACTCGTTTTGGCGATGCTTGATGGTTGCTTTCAAATTGCTGCGCTATGAAGCCGCTGCAAAATAACCGGCCCCTTTTTCTTTTGCCGCCGCCCGGCAGATTGGATCAGTAAAGTTCCGGCACTTTCTTTTTGAAGATATAGAAAGTCGCTCCAAACGTAACGATCGCAGCCAAAAGGATCTGTAGTAAGGACTCCTGATTCGTTTCATTTTTGGTGATCATGATTTGCCGGAGCACGATGACGATCCAAGAGGTTACGATCGCGGCCGGAACGGATTTTCGTATCATGCCGATGATGAATGGCCAGAGCGACAGCACCGTGCATACGGCTGTCGCAGTGATCGCTGCCGGTATCCACGTCTGAAGCATGGAAATCCGGAAGGTTCCCTCCAGCATATCAAAATGTCTGTCCGCAAATACGATATAGCCGCAGCAGCAGATATAGCCGATCGCCATGGAAATTGCCGTATAGACCATAATGAGGATCAGTTTGCCTGCGATCAGCTTCGTGCGGTTCAAAGGATAGGAAAACATGATCGTGATCGTTCGCTGCTCATACTCTCCGATCACCAGCCGGGCGGTTAAGACCGACGAATACACCGGGAAAAGAAAGGACATCAGCAGGCCGACAGCAAGAAAGGTACTCTCAAACGTATCTTTGGCCTGCTCCGGGTCCGTCATGCTGTCCCACAAAGACACGGTGATGAACAGCATGCTGAAAAGGATCGCGGCAGCCGTAAAGATCATATTGCGGGCGATCCCGTTCTTTGTCAGTTCCAGTCTGATCAGGTGCACCATGCTATTTTCCCTCCTCTGTGAGCCGGAAGAAGTAATCTTCCAGCGTGTCCTGCTTGCGCCATAAGCTCTCTAAACCGACGCCGTTTTCCAGGAGGGCTTTTGATAAAACCTTGCCGGAAATATCCGGATCGTAGATCCGGATGAACTCTTTATCCAGTACGCTGAAGTTTGCGATACCCATCTGTTCCAGTAAAGCTGCTGCCCGGGCGGCGTCATCAACCTGCAAACTGATATATGCCGTCTGGCGCTTATGGATTTCCTCAATGGGCAGTTCTGCCAGTAATTTTCCGCGCTGAATGATCCCGATCGTATCGGCGATCAGGTCCACCTCGGACAGGATATGACTGGAAATAAAAATGGTCGTTCCCTCTTCCCGATTCAGCCGCCGGAACAGGTTCCGCATTCTGCAGATGCCCTCAGGGTCCAGTGCGTTGATCGGTTCATCCAGGATCAGAAATTCCGGACGCGCCAGGATCGCTCTTGCGATCGCCAGCCGTTGCTTCATGCCCAGGGAATAATGGCGGATCTGCTTTCCTTCAACGTTTTGCAGATCCACCATCTGCAAAACCTCGTCGATCCGCTCTTTGTTGGGAAAGCCCATGTATTCGCAGTGCAGCTCCAGGTTTTGGCGCGCTGTTAATCTGTCATAAAAGGCCGGGTTTTCAATGATAGACCCCACCCGCTTGAAAATCTCATAGCTGCGGTCGGTAACCTTCTCGCCAAACAGATGGACCTCCCCGGCATCCGGCCGGATCAGGTTCAGGATCATTTTCATGACGGTGCTTTTCCCCGCGCCGTTCGGCCCGACAAAGCCATAAACAGCCCCTTTGGGAATATGAATGTTCACATCGTCCACAGCGACGTTTCCTTTGTAGGACTTTCGCAGCCCTACGGTCTCCATGACAGCATCCATTTTGTATTCCTCCGGTACGGCTCTCAGTATACAAAACAGACTTCTCTTTTTTCTGCCTGAAATCTGACTTTTTTCTAACTTTTCAAAAATCTAACTTTTCAAAACGATCGTGAAAACGGTCTTTTCATTCGGTATGCTGTACACCTGCAGATCCGCGCCTATCTGTGCGGAAAGATTTTTTGCGATCGCCAGTCCCAGACCGTTTCCTGAAGATCTCGGGGCGGTCGTATAGTTTCTTGTGAATATCTGCTTTTGCCGCTGCGGCGGCATTCCTTTCCCATGATCCTCTATTTCAATGACACATTTCCTTTTCTCTGCAGTGAGGCGCAGGGCAATGTACCTGCCGTCGCCGCCGTGCCGGATCGCATTGTCGATCAAGTTTTTCAAAATACGCTGCAGGGCGTCCCGGTCCGTGTCTGCATAGATCGGTGCGGCCGGTATCCGGATATCCACCTCAAACTGCTGCCCTTCGAGCAGATCGTAATATTCCAAAATAGTATCCCGGCATAATCCCGAAACATTCTCCTTTTGCAGCTTCAAAGAAAGATCGCCGGAAGCGATCTTGGACATTGTAAAGTAATCGTTTACGGTTGTTATGAGATCATCCGCTTTGCGGTCAATTTTGGCAGCCAGTGTATGAATGATCTCCGGTACAGATAGAGCGTCCGCCTTTGCAGCCAACATTTCACTGCTCCCTTTCAGCACGGTGAGAGGAGTACGGATATCATGCGAGATATTTGTAAGGACCTGTGCCGTCGCTTTTTGTGCCTGTTCATATTCGGACTTCTTTTCATAGAAGCTGTGAAGCAATGTGTTGACCGCGGCCCCTAATTTTTTGATACAGGCATGGTCGGTAGGGAGAAGAACAAAACCGTTTTCAGAAGCGGCAGAAAGCGTTTCCAACCGGCTGCTGATATAGCCGATCTCTTTTTGCAGTTTCTCATACTGTATTCTCTGCCAAATGAAGGTGAGCAGCAAAGCGGCTGAAAGCGCGGCAAACAGAACCCACATTTATTGATCCTCCATCTTGTAGCCGATTCCCCATAAGGTCTTGATATAGGCTGTCGTATCTTCTTCACCGTTTTTCAGCTTCAGGCGCAGCCGGTTGATATGGGTATTCAGCACGTTTTCATTTCCGAAATAGGGCTCTTTCCAGATGAGCTCATATAAGCGTTCCTTTGAGAACGCCTGTCCCGGATGAGTTGCCAGCAGATGCAGGATTTTAAATTCTATGGGGGTCAGTTCGATCGGCGCTCCCTGCCGGCTGACGGTATGGGCTGCAGGGTCTATCTCCAGATCCCGGATCCGGACGCATGTATCGCCCGGCACAGCCTGATACGTTCTGGCCCGCCGGATATTGGCTCTGATCCTTGCGGTGAGCTCGATCAGGGAAAAGGGCTTTACAACGTAATCGTCGGCCCCCAGATTCAGCCCCAACGATTTGTCGGTATCGTTGTCTTTGGCGGTGATAATGATGATCGGGACCGTGCTGACCTGCCGGATGGTCCTGATGATCTCCATACCGCGCATGTCCGGCAGCATGAGATCTATCAGGGCAAGCGAATAATCGTCGTAGCTTTTGATATTCCGGACAGCCGTTGTCCCGTCGCTGAAGGAACTTATCTCGAAGTCTCCCGATAAATAGTCTTTTATCATGTCTCTGATCTCTGCGTCATCTTCGATCAGCAGGATTTTGTTTTTCATTGTGCGCCCTGCCTTTTTTGCATTTTCTGTATTTCTGATTCCTGCTGTTGGGCTTATCCGGGATCGTGCGCTCGATCAGCCCCTGCTCCAGAGCGGGATTCAGATAATTTTGGCGGAACGTTGGCCTGTGTGAAAGCCCGAGCTGTTCCATAAGCTCCGCGGCGGAAAGCGTATCCTCGCCGAGAACGGCAAGCAGCCGTTCGGTCGGGGAGCGGTTCTGATCGGCAGCCTGATCGGTGATTTGATCGGCGACTTGGTCGCTAACCTGGTCGCCAACTTGGTCGGCAACTTGATCGGTGACTTGGTCGGTACTGCGGTCGGGCACAACTGTTTCACGCAAACTGTCTCTGATGATCTCAAGCATCAATTCCACAAAAACGGCGCTGTCCGCCTGCCTGTCAGCGGCGCCGAGGGCATCGTAGTATTCCTTTTGGCGTGACCGGATCAGTTCTTCGATGGGAAGCCAGAAAAACAGATCCTTCCATTTTCCGAGAAGAAGGCTGTGCCACATCCGTCCCAAACGGCCGTTCCCGTCCGCGAAGGGATGAATAAATTCAAACTCATAGTGAAAAACAGCGCTTTTGATCAGCGGATGAAGTTCCGACTGCCGATACCAGGCGAAAAGCTCCCGGATTTGTCCCGGCACCAATGCCGCCGGAGGGGCCATGTGGACCAGGACATCTCCGTCAAATACGCCGACACCGCCGGAGCGGAATCGCCCGTTCTCGGCCACGAGACCGTTCATCATCAGCCTGTGGGCCTTTAAAAGATCATTGACGGATAAGGGATCCAGTTGCAGCATTCGTTCGTAGGCCGCGTAGGCGTTCTGCACTTCCCGGATCTCATTCGGGTCGCCAAGAACGCGCCTGCCGTTCAGGATCGCCGTTACCTGTGTCAGCGACAGGGAATTATGCTCGATCGCAAGAGAAGAATGGATGGTGCGGATGCGGTTTTCCCGCCGAAGATGCGGATTTATCGTTCCCCCCTGCAAAACGGTGATCCGACCGACCTGTTCACTGATTTCCGCGATCAGGGATACCATTTTATCTGTCATGTGAAAAGGCGGTTTGTATTCGCTCATCAACATCTGCCTCCGGGATTTTGATGCGGTTTATTGCCTAAATGATTACGGTGTGTACCGTCCTGCCGTTCTATGACTGCGTACTTATAATTATTATATTGCAGATTGTTTTTTGAAACAATTGCAATTATCAGAAAGCGCGAAAATAAAATGAATAGGCGCGG
>CANRMT010000081.1 GCA_947631815.1 uncultured Eisenbergiella sp. | reverse complement strand
TTCTGAAACAACGGTTATGAATGGGTCCTGAAATAACGGTTCATAACGCTGCGGTCCATCGGCCCGGAAATATCCCGTCCCGCGTCCACCGCCAGAAAATAGGACAGGATCTGGGGAACCACGCTGTATTCCAGACAGGAGAAAAGACCTCCCTTCGGCCTGAGCACAAAGTCCTCTTCCCCCAGCGGAGCGGGGCCGACGAGAAGACCGTTGTGCATGATCTCCTTTACGTAACGCGCCAGGCGGTGCGCTTTTTCCGATTCCGCGCCGCCGTCATCCAGGATCACTACGCACTGTCGGCCGTCATAGCCGAAATTGGGGCCGTGCATCCCGTCCTCCAGCTCCAGCCCTGCCGATACGATCTGCGGCATTTCCCAGAGCTTTACCGCGCCCTCCAGCGCAAGCCCGTACAAAGAACCGGCGCCGGTGAACAGGATGCAGTCCGAGCGGAAAAACTGCCGTTTTCGTTTTTGATACCATTCTTCTGCCGCCGGAATGACGACCCTCTGGCTGTCCGGCACCTTTGACGCCTCCCGGAGCAGCGCCTCGCCGCGCTCCCGGGACAAAAAGTCCCTAGCACGTCCGATCTTCATGCCCAAAAGGATCAGATCCAGCACGCTGGCCGTGTAGCCGAGCGTGCGCATGCTGAACTCCTCCTGCCCGCAGTTCAGGCAGATGTGGCTGGGGGACAGCTTCGCCAGACGAGTCTGCGGCGATTCCGTCATGCTCACGCAGAAATATCCCTGTCCGGAGAGCTTTTCCATCATTTCACAGACGATCCCGGAGGTGCCAGTCTGGGAAAGGAACACATACAGGCTGCCCGGCGCGCAGATCCTTCCGCCCGCGATATCGTTGGGATACATCACTCTGACCGGCAGGCCGGAAACCCGCTCCATAGGATACTGCGCGGTCATCGACGCCGTATAGGAGGTGCCGCAGCCCAGCAGGACGATCTCTCTGATCCGCCCCGCCCGTTCCCTCAGGACGGACTCAAATGCCGCATAGACCTGCTCCTGCTGCTCCAGGATCCGCTCCAGCACGGAGGGCGTCCGCTCGATGCAGTCCAGTATGGTCGTCATCTTTTCGCTCCTTTCCGTCATGGTTCGCCGTTCTGACGCCCCCTGATCAGCTTTATTATACTATCCGGCAGGCGGGTTTACAAGGAAAACTTTTCTTTCACGTGTATTGGTTTATAACACTGGCTGCAGCTCAGCGGAAAATACTTGAACTAAGCGCACAGATATGTTATAGTAGAAACACAAAGGGAACAACCGCCCACAAGGTGGGTTGACCTTACAACGCGAATAGAAATTCCACCCCGTCACTCGGCCAAAGTTTTGGGGTGGTTTTTCTATGTAGCCTTACCTACAAAACGTAAACACGAATGTAAGCAACGCCAGAAGAAATATGCCGAAAGTCAGCATATCCTTGAAATCAAAATGATTTCCCATAGGCATCACCCCCATTCTATCAGAATAGAGGCCGTCCCACCCTGCAACACGGTTGTTCCTGTCCTTATCTTACCATAGTCCCCCGTTCCCCACAATGCTTTCAGCGCAATTTTCGACACTCCAAAATTGGACATTTTTCGGACAAACCTTGCATTTCCCTCCCCATTATGTTATACTCCAAATCGCTGCAGCCCGCATTCCTGCTGGCTTTGCGGCAGACTAACCCGTCAGTTCGAGACCTTCCTGACGTAAAACAAAACTAAAGGAGAAAAACAAATGAATCACAGCAAAGTTCTGTACCTCGTCCATGCGGCCATGATCGCCGCTCTCTATGTCGTGCTCACGATGCTGGCCAACGCGCTGGGCATCGCCAGCGGGAACATCCAGGTCCGCTTCTCGGAAGCCCTCACCGTTCTTCCCTTTTTCACACCGGCCGCCATTCCCGGGCTGTATATCGGCTGTCTTCTGGGGAACATCGTCATCGGCTCCGCGCTGCCCGACATCATTTTCGGACCCATTCCGACGCTGATCGGCGCCGTCGGCACCTGGTATCTGGGCCGGATGTACCGCCGCCAAAATGCTTCGGCTCCGGCATCTGCCGTCTCAACGTCTGCGGCCGGAATATCCGCATCCCCGGCATCCGCCTCCGCAGCGGATGTCAGTTCGACACCATTCCCTGCCGCCTTGTCGGAACCGAAAAAAGGACAGCTCTGCAAATGGCTGTCCCCTGTTCCTCCCATTCTCGCCAATGCGGCGATCATTCCTCCGGTACTGAAATACGCCTACGGCTTCGTGCCGGTGTGGTTTTCCGTCATCACCGTGAGCATCGGAGAGATCATCTCCTGCGGCATTTTCGGACTGATCCTCCTGTTCGCGCTGGAAAAACGCGGCAAACAACTCTTCTCATAAGAGCAGAGCTGCCGACCCAGGCGATGCGCATTTTTCAAAAAAGCGCATCACAGCGGGCCGGCAGCTTTATCATCTGCTTTATCCGTTTTATCTGTTATCGGTCTATGATCTCCAGTACGTCATAAACCGATTCCCGTTTTCCTCAAACCATTCCCGGGCGTCGTTTAGGCCCATTTTCGCCACGGTCCCCGCCGTCGGGTCCATGAGGACCACGTTCTGCTCATTGAAGCCCGTGATCAGCACGGCACTGCCGTCCTCCAGCACCGCCAGCACCGGGATCTCCCGGTCCGGATAGTAGAGCACCATGTCCAGCGCTGCGCCGCGCAGATCCAGGATTTTACAGCCCTCCAGATTGTCCTCCAGGATATCGGCCACATCCCGGCCGGATTCCAGCATTCCGGCGCTTCTGCGCATCAGCCCTTCATATTGGAGCATGGTGTCCAGGCAGACGGACAGGCTGGTCTCCCCCTCCTCCACCGCGTTCTCCGTGATCGCCATGATCTGATTGCTGGTGTGGAGCCTGTCCCGTTTGAACACATAGCTTCCGTCATCCGCGGTCACGGTCCCCATATTTTCATAGGCCATTCTGGCCGCGTCCCCCGGAGAGGACAACACGTCCAGAACGCCCGTCCGGCCGTAGACGTAATAGCGGACCGGCGTTTCTCCCTGCGCGAGCGCAATGTCCCTGCTGCCCTCGAAAAGGACCTCCTTCGGCGTCAGAAGCTGCACGTTTTTGGCATCCACCTCACTGCGCAGCGCGATCTGCACCACGGTCTGCAGGTTTTCCGTCACCGCGGTCTCCACCGTGTTCCGACTCCCCGCCACTTCCTCGCTGTAGAGGATCTGATCCGGATTCGCCTCGACAAAGCCCTCCTCCGTCCTGCGCACCCGCTGCAGATTGATCTGATTCCCGGCGATCTCACAGTCCGTCACATAAAGATCCGTTTCCCGGTAAACCTTCAAAACCTTCCCCTCGAAGTCGCAGATGACGACCCGCTCCATGGGAAAAATCGCATGTCCCAGAAAATCCTCCCGGACGAACGCCTCCGGGGCCAGCCCGTAGATCAGATCCTGTCCCATGAAGCCCAGCGGCCGGATCCGGTATCCGGCTCCGGCTTTGATCCGGGAGGTCTCGCCGCTGTTCAGATCCATCAGGATCAGCGTCGTCCCGTCGGAAAGATAGCCGCCCTCCTGCCAGGCCAGCATGCTGCCGTCCTCCGCCGCCCGATAGCTGCTCTCTCTCAGCCCCTGGACAACTGCGTCGCTTCTTTTATCCTCCAGATCCACATGGAAAATGCTCCCGTTCAGCATCAGGTACAGATCGTTGGTCATATTGACATAAGAAAGCTCGGCGATGTCCGCCTGCAGGATCTCCGGCGAACTGTAATAGGGGATGAAGGCCATCTCCTCCACCACGTTGAGCCCGCTGTTGTAATAGCAGGCCTGCACGCCGCAGGAGCCCTCGTGCCGCCCCCGGCTCATATAGCCGAACACCAGAAAGGCCACGTTTCCTGCCTCGTCCACCTGCAGGATCCGATACCCGTGTCCGCCGTAAAGGGTCCGGGAATCGTCGTTTTCCCCCTCCCGGAAGGAAAACAGCCTGGCAAGCCGGTTGTTGGTGGCGTTATAGCTGTAAAGGGAACCCGCGTTCACAAAAGCGAACACCGTTCCGCCGTCATTTTCCAGGATCTGCACATCCGGATCCACGATCCCGAGGCTCAGCTTTTCATTGGTGAAGCCGTCGGCCGACTCCTCGAGGAACTGTTCCGCCGTCCGCTCATAATCCAGCAGGAACATATTTTCTCCGGTATACCGCACCCGGTAATATTCCTGCACCTGCGCATAGACCGTTTTCCCGTTCATCGGATACCGGACGATATAATCCAGCACAACGGAAGCGGTCTGCGGGCTGATCTCCCGGACGCAGATCTCCGGCTCCATCACGCGCTCCACATCCAGATCCCCCCAGGCCACCTGTCTGGCGCTGCAGTGGATATCCACCTTTGCCAGCGTGGAATTGTCCCCGTCCGCGTTTGGCTCCAGCTTCCGGGCAAATCCCTCCGCCGCCAGCGCATCATAATCGAAGGTCGCCTCTGAAAAACGGGTGATGAAATCCAGCTTTTCCTCCAGATGGTACTCCGCCTGGGAAACCCGCGCATAATACCGCGCCTGTCTCCCGTCGGAAAGGGTCAGCAGAAAGATCAGATTGTATTCCTCTCCCTCTTCGATCAGATCCTTCAGCCGAAAAGAAAGCTCGATCCTGGAATCGGAGGTCTCGAATTCCTCCACCTCCGTATTTTCAATGAGACGGCTGCCGTCGATGTTCCTCACTTCGTAGGCGATCCCGGAGATCTCCTGGCCGCAGGTGTGTATGACCGCGTTCACCTGCCGCTGTCCGTCGACGGGCGTGATCCCCCAGCGCATGCCCGCGGTCTCCATCGGCGTACAGTAACCGTACATCCGGTTGATCTCCCGGTCTCCCGCCCGGATCGCGACCACCGGCAGACTGGCGCCGCTCATCTGCGCCGTCATGTCCGTATTCCCATTGTTCATAAAAAAACCGATCGCCGCCAGCGAAAGGATAAAAACCACCAGAAAGGTGATGATCTTCACGATTGCCTTTTTCAAATCACTTCTCCTCATTCCCCGTCCAGAAGCCGCTGCAGCGCGGTCCGCACGTGCAGCGTCTCGGAAAGGATCTGACTGCTCCTTTTCGCAGGACTGTCAGCGCCTTCCTCGGTCAGAACAGCCCCGCCGCCCTTCCGGGGCGCGCTCTTCATCCCGTCCTCCCGGCGCACCGCCCGCAGCAGAATGTTCTTCGGCGTGTGCTCCATATCGATGAATTACAGCACCTGCGTGTCGTAACCGTTCTCCTCCAGGAGATCCGCCCGCAGCGCATCCGTGAAGAGGGCCGACAGCCGTTCCCGGATCAGCCCGTAGCGCAGCGCGCCCTCCAGCGGGGCGCAGTCGATCTGCCTGTTCACCTCATGCTGACAGCAGGGCACGGACAGGATCACCTTCGCCTGCCATCGCATCGCCTTATAGAGCGCATAGTCCGTGGCCGTATCACAGGCGTGAAGCGTCACCACCATATCCGCCCGGTCCGTCCCCGTATAGTCGGCGATATCCCCGCACAAAAACTGCAAGCCTTCATACCCGTACCTGCGCGCCAGCCGACTGCAGTTTTCGATCACGTCCTCCTTCAGGTCCAGGCCCGTCACCTGCAGAGACAGTCCCTTCAGCTCATGCAGAAAATAGTACACGGCAAAGGTCAGATAGGACTTGCCGCACCCGAAATCGATGATCCGCACGGGCCTGTCCTTCGGAAGTATGGGCCAGACGTCTTCGATGAATTCCAGAAAACGGTTGATCTGCCGGAATTTATCGTAACGGCTGTTGATGATCTTCCCCTCCGGGGTCTGCACGCCCAGATCCACCAGGAACGGCACCGGACGCCCCTCCTGCAGGATATACTTCTTCGCGCGGTTGTGGGACAGATCCGGCTTCTTCCCCGCCGGACCGCTGTGCCGCTTCCGCCGGACCGTCACCTTTCCCTTTTTGCTCACCAGCACCGTGGCCTCCATGCGGTTCGTCTCCGCCTGCATCTGCCCAAAACGCTCCGCAAGATCGCCGGTCAGGATGTCCGCGGCTTCCCGCGCGGTCAGATTTTCATGAAAGATCTGCTTCCCCACATAACTGCTGACCTGAAACAGAAGCTCCCCCTTCACCATCACGGGACGCACTTTTTTCTTCTGTCCCGCGTCCTCCTTCTTTTTGGCATCGCTCAAAACGATCTGATACAGGCCGCCGTCCAGACATTCCTCCAGCAGTTTTCTGATCTCTTCCATAACATGCGTATTCCTTCAATAAAATGCCGTCCCGCAGAACGGCTGTATGAACCGCTCCGAACGCAAAAGAACCGGAAGCTCCTGGCTCTTCCGGTTCTATTCTATAGCTTTCCGCAGGGTTCCACAACTAAAATTTTAAGAAACCGTTCCCTTTCGTCTGCCTGCGGCGGTAAATCTCATTGTACATCAGCACCTGCACCAGCTCGGTGATCTCCGGCAGCTTTTCCGCCGGGATCTCCCTCCCCTCCTCCTGCTCTTCCCGGCAAATAACTGCCATCATGTCCTTCGCCATCTTGTATACGGCCAGGCGGTCCGGATATTCGTCATAGATCAGACTGCCGTCATGGTCGAAGCGGTCCAGCAGGCGACAGATCTTCCCGTGATAGCGTCTGGCCTCCTTCGGATACATCTCCTGTAAATACTCCAGATCCCGCATGGCCGTGTCCTCTTCCTCATAAAACAGGGGCAGGGGATAGGTCATGTAGAACGGGAGTACTCGGGTCATCTGTTTCATACTGCTCCCAGAACGAATTTGTTACTTCATATTATGCAGGATCTGCCGGGAAAGTTTATCCGCCTCTCTGGCATCCTCACGGTCGGCCCCGAACTGGCCGTATCGGGTCTTTTCATACAGAAGCACCAGCTCCTTCCAGGCCTGCGCGGCCGGGGCGGAGGTTTTTGCCGCCGTTTTGGCACCCGCCGCATCCGAAACAGATGTGCTCACCGCCGGGCCGGACACCGCTGCCGCGCCGGATGTCCCCACCGCCGGGCCGGATACCGCTGCCGCGCCGCCCCGGTCTGCCGCCGTTTTGCCGGGCGCCGGAGCGCCGTCCACCTCCGCCGCCTCCGGCCCGCCGCCGTCCCGGGCCAGCTCTCTGGCCGTCCGGGCGGTCCAGTCCGTCTTTTTGTCCTTCAGAGCCGTGCGCTGCACCGTCTTCCGAAAGCTCCTGCGCACCCGCTCTCCGGGTGAACCTCCGATGGGCGGAAGCCGCCTTTCCCTGCGTTCCTTCCTGTCGTCGATGCGCTCCTGTTCCTCCGTGACGCCCAGCTCCAGTTCCTCATGCCGGGCGACATTTTCCCTGCCGTAAAAGCCCCGGATGATGAAGCGCACGAACGCCGCGATGAGCAAAAGGATACCCACCAGAACGCCCAGCATCACCGCCATGATCGCGATCTGCTCCAATATCTGCACCCAGAGCGGCGGCACCGCTCCTTCCTCCAGAAACGGCATGGCCTCTCCGCCCGCAGCCGCTGCCGCCGGATCCTCCGCGACCTGCGGTCCCTGTTCTCCGGCGAAAAACGCGAGGATCGCAAAAACCGCGCGCAGGATAAAGACGATGACCGATCTGGCAAACGAAGTCAGCAGATCGGTGAGCGGCGTCCTGGTGCACAGGATCAGCATCGCCACGGAAAGGAAACTGTAGCCTCCCGCCACCGCAAAACCCATGCTGAAAATGCTCCGCCGGGGCAAGATCCCCGAGGACTGCCGGTTCAGGCGAAGATAAGACAGATAATTCAGGAAATAGCTCCGGACGAACCAGGCCGGCATCCAGGCAAAGGTGAGCCAGACATCTGCCTCACAGCCCCAGGAGAACTTCAGATAACTGCAGAGCAGAAAGCTGCCGCCCGCCACGGCGCCCGCCACCACGGGATGCACCGCGCCCTCCGCGTTTTTCTGCGTGGTCACCCGTATCTTTACGGACAGGAACGCATAGACCGCGCCCACCGCCGTACAGACGATCTCCCAGAAAAGTCCCAGGTGCCAGAGCTGCACCAGCTTAAACACGCCGAAGATCACGGCGGCATGGGCTGCCAGAAACAGGAGCAGACTCCTGTCCAGCCATCTCCTCGCGGCATAGAAAGCCAGCGGAAAGACCATCGGCAGAAAGAACAGCGCCGCAGACGGATCCTCCGGCCCGAAAAAGCCGTAAGGCATCAGCTCCAGGCACACGACCAGCAGAAAATTCATGTAGATCTCCAGCAGATCTACGATCAGCTCCAGCTTTTTTTCCATGCTGCAGACCTCCTTTCGGCCCTGCATCCCGCACCGCGGTTTCTACTCCGGCGCGGCCTCCTGCACCGCGGCTTCTGTTCCGGCGCGTTCTCCCGCATCGCGGCTTCCGTTCCCCGCGATCTCTTTATCCCTGATACATCCGGATCTTTTCCGTGAAGGGCTCCAGCGCCGGACGGATCTTTCCCTCGTCCTGCCGCGGAACCGGATAGATCCAGACGAAATCCGCCTTTTTCTCCGCGCATTTGCAGAGCAGCTCCTGAAAATCCTCCTGCGCGTCCGAGGAAATGAAAATGGTGAACACCGCGCCCGCGTTCCCGTCCTCCTCCAGCACCCGGTCCTCCAGATTCCGCACGAATTTCGGCGCGCCTTTCTCCAGATCGATCCGGGCCAGTCCCCGGTTGATGCTCTCCATATGGCCGATGCCGCTGGATGCGTCCAGCCCCACCAGCTCCCCGGTGAGGATATCCGGCCCATTGGTATACAGCGCGGTCCGGATCCCCTGGGACAGAAACTGCGCGCAGGCCCCCGCCGCCATGCTGATGGATGCCTCCAGGATCTCCATCTGCCGCAGGATCGCGCCGTCCTCCAGATTCAAAAACAGCCGCACAGCCTTCAGGGCCGTATAGTTTTTCATGTTGACCTTCAGCTCGTCGGTGCGCGCGGTGGCTTTCCAGTTGATGTCCCGCATGCTGTCCCGGGGCGAATATTCCCGGATGCCGCGGTATTCAAAAGGGTCCTCCATCAGATGCCTCTTCGTCAGCACCTCTCCGGTGATGCGCTGCAGCGCCTGCAGAAAGGACTGTTCCTGCCAGGGCTTGGGATACACATACAGCTGGGCATCGCTCGTCAGCTCCTTGGGCAGCTCCGCCGACAAAAACAGGTTCCCCGCCACCACATCCAGCGCGTTGATGGTGTAATAGCCTCTTTTTTTACAGAGAAAAGGAAGACGGCGCACATGCCGCATATAGGGGCGGATGGAAAGCACGTCGTTGCGGTAAAACTGATCCGTCACACTGCTGCCGCTGTCCGTTTCCGCAAAGGCCAGCTGCCTGGACACGGCGAACTTCACCTTCAGCGCGGGCAGGGGCATGATCTTCCGGTTCTCCACCGTCTCAAACAGCGCGCACATATCCCCTTCCATGGCGCTTTTCTCCGAAAAGGAAAGTCCCACCGTCAGATTTTTATCCCAGAATCTCCGGTACAGCCGCTCCTGCACCAGAAGCAGGAACACGGCGCCCAAAACGATCCATACGACGATCATTCGCTTATCCTTTCCCCGAAATTCTCCGTGGGCACGGCCACGCCCGCGCAGATCTCCTCCACCAGCTTCACGCTGTCCCGGTAACGGTTCTGCCCGTAGGAAAGCACCATCCTGTGGGCGAACACCGCGGACGCCACCGCCTTCACATCGTCCGGCACCACATGATCCCGATCCTGCAGATAGGCCCAGGCCTTGGCCGCCCGCATCAGAGCCAGCGCGGCGCGGGGGCTCACCCCCATCACGGTCCTGTCGCTGCTGCGGGTGGCGGCGGCCAGATCCACCATGTATCCCTTCACCGCCGGATGCACATAGACCTGCCCTGCCTCCCGCTTCATCCGCAGGATATCCTCTTTCGATACCACAGGCTGCAGCTCAGCCAGCGGATCAGCATATTGGTACGTTTCCAGGATCCGGATCTCCTCCTCCCGTCCGGGAAGGCCCATGGAGAGCTTCATCAGAAAACGGTCCATCTGCGCCTCCGGCAGCGGAAATGTCCCCGCGGTCTCCACCGGATTCTCCGTGGCGATGACGAAAAACGGCGCATCCAGCCGCTCCGTCTCCCCGTCAATGGTCACCTGTCGCTCCTCCATGCACTCCAGCAGGCCCGCCTGGGTGCGGGGCGTGGCCCGGTTGATCTCGTCCCCCAGCAGGATATTCGTGAACACGGGACCTTTTTTCAGTTCAAATGCATTGCTCTGCCGGTTGTAAACGTGCAGGCCCGTGATGTCCGCCGGAAGCATGTCCGGCGTGAACTGAATGCGCCCGAAGTCCAGCCCCAGGCTCACGGCCAGCGCCCTGGCCAGCCTGGTCTTGCCCGTGCCCGGCACATCCTCCAGCAGCACGTGACCGTCGGCCAGCATCGCCGCCAGCACCAGCTTCGTCACATCCTCCTTGCCGATAATGACCTTCTTCGTGTTCTCCAGAATCGCGCTGATCTTTTCATTCATGACGCAGATACCTCCTATGGTTCGTTATCGCTGTTCCGCGGTCTTTACTCTTTGACGGTTTTTGCTGTTTCACGGCTTCCGTCTCTTACGGTTTTCGGCCCTGCTCCGCAGTCAACAGCCTTCCTTCTCCAGGACCGCCTTCACATCCTCCAGGATCGTCCGGTCCGCCGGAAGCCAGTCCACGCTCCCCAGCTCTTCCTCCGCAAGCCACCGGGCCGCCTCATGCTCCTTCAGCACCGGCTGTCCCGCCCGGATCCGGCAGAGAAAACAGTCCATGGAAAGATGGAACTTGGGATAATCGTATTCAATCGTGCCGATCTGCTTCCCCACCTCGATCTCCACCGCCAGCTCTTCCATGATCTCCCGCGCCAGCGCCTTTTGCGGCGTCTCACCGGGCTCCACCTTCCCGCCGGGGAATTCCCAGCCGCCCTTGAACTCGCCGTATCCGCGCTGGGTAGCGAAGATCCTGTTCGCATTGAAGATGACGGCGGCGACAACTTTGACTGTTTTCATGATGTGCTCCTGTTTTTATATTCTTTAGTTCGCTTTTACAAATCCTGTGTATTTGGGTGTCCTGATAAATCAGCCATTCACAATATATTCGTAAAGATCCTCCCTGACCGGGGTATCCAAACACCATTCGATCTCAACCGCGGTTTTATCCGTATTGGGCATAATGAATTCCTTCACATTACCGGTGGCCTTCATCCGGCCCAGATAATAGAACTCTTTGGATATCTTATCGTCCTTATTTTTTCTGATGAACAAATCCACCTTGATTCCCCGCTGTTCCGCCTGCAGAAAATTCTGTACATCTTCGGATTCTATCGTCCTGCTCTGCTTGGAAATAGCGATCAGTCGGCTGGCGCTGACAAAATGATCTTCATATTTTATGGTGTCCTGAATATCTTCCCCTTTATCATAATTGATAAAAACAGGAAATGTCTTCGTCTTTTTATCGTATTTGTAGCCGCCGATATTCAGGGGCACCTCGTTGTTCTCCCAGTTCAGCAGTCTGCAGACATCTTCATAGGTATATTTCTGGTACAAAACAAAATCCGTGTCCATGTACCGTTCCCGATAATTTGTTTCGTAACGGGCAATCCCGAATTCCAGCAATTCTTTCAGGAGATCATAAAAGTCCGGATTTTGCAGCATTTTATCAAATGCATCTGAAATCCCATACTCCCCGGATTTCCCTTCCTTCTGCAAAAAAACGCATTCGGAGTAAGTCTTCCTGCCGGTTCCTGCCGGGAATTCGTTCGTCAGGACATTGATCACATTTCTTTCCGTCTTTTCCCTGATCTGAATTCCATACTCGGAGAGCATTGCATCCTTCCACAGATGCATCAGCCCATGGTGATAATGCAGTGTACGGTACAGCAATTCCAGTTCATGAACCCGTTTCCCGCTTGCCAGCTTTCTCGAAACGAATTCCAATACCTTTTCTTCATCCTTTCCAAGCCGGACCGTGAAATCCTTCTCATACTTCACCAGGAATTTATAATAAGAACCCAAACTGGGATTATCAAATATTCTCAAGACATCCATTTCCCCATAACGGTCAAAATCCATCAGGGCCGGAATGCGTCCCAATTTATTCTTTAAATTGATATAATTCTCCCGGATCA
>CANRMT010000080.1 GCA_947631815.1 uncultured Eisenbergiella sp. | reverse complement strand
CGCAGGACATCGTGGACAATGCCACCCTCGAAGCCAACGCGATCCGGGATTCCATGCTGCAGTACGCGGACGATATGATGGCGAACATCGAGAACATCATCGCCAGCGCCATAGAGGCGGCCAATACCCACTACGGGAATCTGGTCAGCGATCTGAACAGCCTGAACGAGGTGGTGCAGAGCAACCGTGCGGAATTCCATGCCCAGAACGCGGTGGCGGAGCTGGAGCAGGAAGAGGCGTCCAACGCCTCGGGAACCCAGGCAGACGGGAATCTGGACGTGCTTTGAGGATGTCCCAAGGACGTTCTGGGGGGGCGTTTCCGTTCTTTTGCGGGTGCCCTGCGGGCAGTTTTTGGAGCGGAGCAGATTTTGAGACAGGCGTAAATTTTGAGACAGGTGCGGATCTCCGCAGTCAGATGCTGTCGTGAATAAAGGTCCTGCGTCCGGCATGAGCCGGAGCGGGACTTTTTCTGTGGATGACGGTTCCCGGCGGGTACGTTCATACCGCAAGGCCGCAGCAGGCCAGGGTGAGCATGGTCTGGACCGCCTTATGGAACACGTACTCCCGCAGGGAGAGATCGGTATCGCGGATACAGCTGCAGGTCTGGGCGATGCAGGACAGCCCGCCCAGGGGCAGCAGCGCAAGGGCTGCGGCGGCTTCCTCCTGCGGCAGGCGGGAAAGACCGCTCGTGATCTCCATGGCGGGGCCGATGAGAAGGGACAGCCTGGAATCCGCCGGGAGCAGCAGCCGCGGGAACAGGTTGAGCATATTGCAGAAGATCATGTAGCCGCCCAGCACGGTGACGGCATCCAGGCCGGACTGGATGGAGGTGTTGAGCGCCAGGAGAATGCGTTCCGGCGTGAACCGTCCGGCATCCGCCGCCGAGGCCCGCAGTGTGAACCGTTTGACATTTGCTCCCGGGGCCCGCAGTGTGAACCGTCTGACGTCCGTTCCCGAGATCCTCGTCAGCATGCCGCGTCGGACTTCGGGGGCCGGAATGTCGCGAAAGAGCGCATACCGGAGCAGAACGCCGTACAAAAAAGGGATCCCGTACATGATCAGGACGGCGCGCATTGGTTGGAGGGACGGAAAAAGATGCAGGAAGAAGCCTGTAAAATAGACGGGACCGATGTTGTTGCAGAAGGCCAGCAGCAGAGAGGCCTCCCGTCTGGAGAGCTTTCCCGCCGCATAGCTCTGGGCGCAGACCCTGGCCCCCATGGGGAAGCCGCACAGGAAGCCGATGATGACGCAGTACAGACAGGAATCCGACAGGCGCAGGATGGGGCGCAGGATCGGCGCGAACAGGGAAGCGAAGCTGTCCGAAAGCCCCAGCTCCATGAGCAGGCCGGAGAGGATCATGAAGGGCAGAAGCGCCGGTATCATCTTCGAGAACCACAGGGAAAGCCCCTCCAGCGCCAGCGCGGCGGCCATCCTGCTTTTGAGCAGCATGGCGCAGGTCATGGCGGAAAAGAACAGCAGCATTCCATATTTTATCATTTTTTTTCTCATTTATCCTACCAAACGCCGCCGGAATATAGTATACTAAAGCATATGAGCCCGCGGGAGCGTTCATGACGGCAATGATGCCTGCACCCGGTCCGCGGGGCCGGGCGGAGCGAAAGCGGGGCTTTGGACCTTTCGGAACGGGACAAGGCCGGATGATGGGGGAGATGACGTGATCAGGCTGGACAGATTTATGTGCGGCGCGGGCGCGGGGACCCGCAGCCAGGTGAAGGCGCTGATAAAGGCCGGGCGCGTTTCCGTGGATGGGGAACAGGTTTTTTCGGCCGATCTCAAAATAGAGGAGAACAGGACGCGGGTGCTGTTGGACGGGCGTCCCCTTTTTTTGCCCGGGAACGTCTACTATATGCTGAACAAGCCCGCCGGTGTGATCACCGCAGCGCGGGACGCCAGGGAACGCACCGTGATGGACCTTATGAAGGACGCCCCGGGGAAGGATCTGTTCCCGGTGGGAAGGCTGGACAAGGATACGGAAGGGCTTCTGCTCATCACCAATGACGGTGCGCTCGCTCACCGCCTGCTTTCACCGGCCAGGCACGTGGAAAAACGGTATCTGGTACATACCGCGGCCCCGGTGTCGGAGGAGATGTGCAGGGCGCTGGAGGAAGGCGTGGAGATCGGCGACGGGAAGCCGACGCTGCCCGCCCGGACGGAACGGATCGCGGACATGCCCTGCGCGCTGTATCTTGGCATTACGGAGGGGCGTTTCCACCAGGTGAAGCGGATGCTGGACGCCGTGGGCAATGCGGTGACGGCCCTGCGGCGCGTTTCCATGGGACCGCTTCTGCTGGACGATAAGCTGCCGCAGGGCGGCTGGCGGGAACTGACAGAAGAAGAACGAAGGACGTTGGGAGTATGACTTTGGATATTTTGCGGGAAACAGATGCGGTCATTTTCGATCTGGACGGCTCGCTGGTGGATTCCATGTGGGTCTGGGGCGAGATCGATATCGAATATCTGGCGCGCTTCGGCTATACGGTGCCGCCGGATCTGCAGCCCGCCATCGAAGGCTTCAGCTTTTTCGAGACGGCGCAGTACGTCAAAAAGCGCTTCGCGCTGGAGGATTCCCTCGAACAGATCATGGCGGACTGGAACGCCATGGCCTGGGACAAGTATCTGTACGAGGTGCCGTTAAAGCCGGGCGCGGCGGAATTCCTTGCGGTCTGCCGGGAAAGAAGGATCCGTCTGGGGATCGCCACCAGCAACTCCAGGGAGCTGGTGACCAACGTAGCGGATGCCCATGGTCTGCACGACTGGTTTGACTGCATTCTCACCGCCGGGGACGTGGGGCGCGGGAAACCGGCGCCGGACATCTATCTGGAGGTGGCCCGCAGGCTGGGCGTCTCCTGCAGCCGCTGTCTCGTGTTTGAGGACGTGGTAGCCGGTATCCAGGCCGGAAAGGCGGCCGGGATGCGGGTGTGTGCCGTATATGATGAGGCGGCCAGACAGCAGGATGCGCAGAAGCGGGCGCTGGCGGACTGGTACATTCAGGATTATCGGGAGCTGATCGGAGCATGTCAGAACAGTTTTTGCCGCTGACCCCGCAGGAAATGCGGAAGCGCGGCTGGGAAAGGCCGGATTTCGTCTATATCACGGGGGATGCCTATGTGGATCATCCCTCCTTCGGCACGGCCGTCATCAGCCGCGTGCTGGAGAGCTTCGGCTATAAGGTCTGCATCCTGTCCCAGCCGGACTGGCGGGAGGAGAACAGCGTCCGCACCTTCGGACGTCCCCGTCTGGGCTTTCTCATCTCCGCCGGGAATATGGATTCCATGGTGAATCACTGCTATGTGTCCCGGAAGCGGCGGAATACGGACGCCTATACGCCGGGCGGCAGGCCCGGGAAGCGGCCGGACAGGGCGGTGACCGTGTACAGCCGTCTGGTCCGGAAATGCTACCCGGATATTCCCATCATCCTGGGCGGCATTGAGGCCAGCCTGCGCCGGATGGCGCACTACGATTACTGGAGCGATTCCTTCCGTCCCTCCGTCCTGCTGGAAAGCCAGGCAGACCTGATCTCCTACGGCATGGGGGAAAAGTCCATCGTGGAGATCGCGGAGGCGCTTTCCGCAGGGATCGCTGTCTCGGATATCACCTTTGTGGCGGGGACGGTCTACCGCACGAAGAGCAGGGACAGCGTTTATGACGGCGTTCTGCTCCCGTCCTATGAGGATATGAAAAAGGACCCGGCCCTGTATGCCGACAGCTTCTGGACTCAGTACCGCAGCACGGACCCGATCAACGGCAAAACCCTGATCGAGCCTTACGCGGACTGCTTCGTGGTCCAGAACCCGCCTCAGCCGCCGCTGACCACGCAGGAGATGGACAACGTATACGATCTTCCCTATATGCGCAGATGTCATCCCTCTTACGATGCGCTGGGCGGCGTGCCCGCCGCGTCAGAGGTCCGTTTTTCGCTGGTCAGCAGCCGGGGCTGCTTCGGCGGATGCAGCTTCTGTTCCCTGACCTTTCATCAGGGCCGGTGCGTCCAGGTCCGCAGTCATGAAAGCCTGCTGAGGGAAGCGGAGCAGATGACGCGGGAGCCGGACTTCAAGGGCTATATCCACGATGTCGGGGGCCCCACGGCGAATTTCCGGCATCCTTCCTGTGAAAAGCAGCTGAAATCCGGTGTGTGCCAAAACCGGCAGTGCCTTTTCCCCAAGCCCTGTCCCAATCTGGACACCAGCCATCGGGACTACATCGGGCTTCTGCGAAAGCTGCGGGCGCTTCCCGGCGTGAAGAAGGTGTTCATCCGTTCCGGCATCCGCTTCGACTATCTGCTGGCGGAGGGGGACGATGCGTTCCTGCGGGAGCTGGTATGCCATCACGTCAGCGGCCAGCTGAAGGTAGCGCCGGAGCATGTGGCGGACGCCGTGCTGTACCGGATGGGAAAGCCCGAAAACGCGGTATACGAGACATTTGTCCGGAAATATGAGAGGCTCAATGAAAAGCTGGGGCTGAAGCAGTACCTGGTGCCGTATCTGATGTCCTCCCATCCCGGCTCCTCGCTGAAGGAGGCCGTGCAGCTGGCGGAATATCTTCGGGATCTGGGCTATATGCCCCAGCAGGTGCAGGACTTTTATCCCACACCCTCCACGCTGTCCACGGTCATGTACTATACGGGCATCGACCCGCGGGACGGTTCGAAGGTCTATGTCTGCCGGAACAGTCATGAGAAAATGCTGCAGCGCGCCCTGATCCAGTACCGGGATCCGGCCAATTACGCGCTGGTGCACGAGGCCCTGGTCAAAGCTGGCAGGCAGGATCTGATCGGTTACGGACCCAAATGCCTGATCCGTCCGAAGCCGGGAGAAGCTCCCGGAAAAGGAACTGGCGCGGAGGAAGGACAGAGCCGCAGGAGCCGTGGAACGAAGATCAATGCCGGAGAAGAGCGGAGCCGCAGGAGTCCGGAGAAAGGAAAGGCCGCAGGGAAAGAACAGAACGGCAAAAGCCCCGGCAAAGAGAACGCCGCGGTCCCCCGGGCAGGGAAAAAGAAGACGATCCGCAACATTCATCCGAAGAAAAAGTGAGAGCCTGCCCCTGGTCGGTGGAGCTCATGAGAGAAAGGAAAGCCGTTTCATGAATCGTTTGAAAAAAGGACAAATGGGATACCTCCGGTCGCAGCGCCGGGTGCTGACCGTGCGCACGGCCGTTTTGTTCGGACTCTCCCTGGCCGTCTATCTGCTCGGCATATGGTCCGTGGGGAGCAACAAGAACCTGCTCACCATCGTGGCCGTCCTGGGCTGTCTGCCGGCCAGCCGCAGTGCGGTCAATGCGGTGATGTATTACCGCTACCGTGGGATCGGGGCGGAGGATGCCGGTCAGATCGCGCCTCATGAGAGCGGACTGTGCACGCTGTACGATCTGGTATTCACCAGCTATGACAAGAATTTTGAGATCCATCACATGACGGTATCCGGCAAAAGCCTTTCCGGCTACAGCGCCAGCCCGGCCTGCGACCTCAAAGCCTGTGAAAAGCATCTGAGATCCATGTGCGCGCAGAACGGGATCCGGGACGTGGACATCCGGCTTTTCCACGAGCTTCCCAAATATCTCAACCGCCTGGAAGCGCTGCGCACGTCCGGCGCGACAGAAAAAGAAATGCATCCCCAAACCGGAAAAGGGGTGCAGGATGGGCGGCATTCTCGTCCGCGGAGCGAAATGCAGACGCCGAACGGGCATGATACGGCCGCGCAGCCGGAGGGGACGCAGGAGGCGGCGCCGGATCCGCAGGCCCAGCTGGTCTCCCTTCTGTGCGCCATTTCCCTGTAGGACAGGAGGTCTCCATGAGAACCGTCGTCATCGGCCCCAACGAGGCCGGACAGCGCCTGGACAAATTCCTGCGCAAATATATGAAGGATGCGCCGCCGTCCTTTTTTTACAAAATGATGCGCAAAAAAAACATCGTGCTGAACCGAAGCCGATGCGAGGGCAGTCAGATCCTGCAGGAAGGAGACGAGCTGAAGCTGTTCCTGTCGGAGGAAACGCTGGCGCAGTTCGGGGCTGCCGGAGACAAGCCGAAGGAAACCGACGCGGAAGCCCTGCGCGCTTACCGGCAGCTCGGCCCGCTGGAGATCCTTTATGAGGACGCGGATATCCTGGCGGTGAACAAGCCCGCTGGAGTGCTGAGCCAGAAATCCGCCGGGGACACGGTCTCCCTGAACGAATGGCTCATCGGCTACCTGTCCGATTCCGGCTCTCTCGGGCCGGGGGATGCGTTCCAGCCGTCCGTCTGCAACCGCCTGGACCGCAATACCGGCGGCATCGTGCTCTGCGGCAGGAGCCTGGCGGGACTGCAGCTTCTGTCGCAGCTTCTGCGGGAACGCCGGATCGATAAGGAATACCGGCTGATCGCGCTGGGCGGGATCCGGGAAGCGGCGGAGGCGACGGCATGGCTTGTGAAGGATGCGGAAAAGAATCAGGTGCGGATCTCGGACCGTCCGCTGCCCGGAACACAGCAGATCCGGACCGGGATCACCCCGATAGGGCGGCGCTTCCTGCCCGGCATCGGAAAGGCGACGGCGGCGCAGGCTAAGCTGTATACGGGAAAAACACACCAGATCCGGGCGCAGATGGCGGCGCTTTCCCATCCGCTGCTGGGCGATCCCAAATACGGGGATCCGAAGGCCAATGCCGCCGTCAGGAACGGATACGGCCTCAAAAGCCAGGCCCTGCACGCCTGGAGAGTGCGCTTCCCGGAGGATCTGCCGGAGCGTTTCGGCCATCTGGCGGGAAAGGAGATCATCGCACCGCCGCCCGGGCCCTTTGCTGCGCTCTGGGATGCGCTGGCGCGCGCCGACGGCGGAATGTGAGAGGATTATGGCTACCTGGAATTCGAGAGGACTGCGGGGCTCCACGCTGGAGGAGCTGATCAACCGCACCAATGAAAAATATAAGGAAAGCGGCCTGGCGCTGATCCAGAAGATCCCGACGCCCATCACGCCCATCAAGATCGACAAGGAGCACCGGCATATCACGCTGGCCTATTTCGACCAGAAGAGCACGGTGGATTATATCGGCGCGGTGCAGGGCATCCCCGTCTGCTTCGACGCTAAAGAATGCGCCATCGACACCTTCAGCCTGCAGAACATCCACGAGCATCAGGTGAAGTTCATGGAGGCCTTCGAACAGCAGAAGGGCATCGCCTTTTTCCTGATCTACTATTCGCACCGGGACGTTTTTTATTATCTGCCCTATGAGCATCTCAGGTTTTTCTGGGACCGGGCACAGGAAGGCGGGCGCAAGTCCTTCCGCTTCGAAGAGCTGAATCCGGAATATTTTCTGCCCAAAAAGAGCGGCATCTGGGTGCCGTACCTGGACATGATCCAGAAGGACCTGTCGGACAGGCCGGATTGATGCCCCCGGCGCCTCCGCTCAGCCATGTCCCGTCCGGGAACGCGGAACGGTTCTTCGCGTCCCGTCGGGCCAAACATTCCGATGAGCCATAGCAGGGCTCCCGTCGGGGTGAGTCCCTCCGGGATCCCATGTCTCATCTCCATGGCCCGAAAAGGGCACGCAAAGAACCCGTTCCGCGTTCCCGGACGGGACATGGCTGAGCGGAGGCACAGACACAGAAAGGATATGTTATGCGAAGAGACCTGACGACGCTGTGTTATCTGGAACGGGACGGCCGTTACCTGATGATGCACCGGGTGAAGAAAAAGAACGATATCAATCATGACAAATGGATCGGCGTGGGCGGACATGCGGAGGATTACGAAAGCCCGGAGGACTGCCTGCTGCGGGAGGTGTGGGAGGAGACCGGTCTGCGGCTGACGGGATACCGCTTCCGGGGGATCGTCACCTTCGCGCTGAAGGACGTGGAAACCCAGTATATGTGCCTGTACACCGCCGATGAATGGGAGGGTGAGCTGCGTGCGGAATGTCCGGAGGGTGAGCTGGAATGGGTGGAAAAGACCCGGATAGACGAACTTCCCCTCTGGGCCGGTGACAAGGTCTTTTTCCGTCTGCTGGCGGAGGAGGCCCCCTTTTTCTCGCTGAAGCTGGCCTACGACGGAGACGAGCTGACGGAATGTGTGCTGGACGGCAGACCGCTGGACTGGAGACGTTTTCTGGGCAGGCAGGAATGTTAACTCCTACAGGACATGAGGCAGGACAGCAGCTTTGAGATCCGCCGTTGACAAACGCCGGTAAATCAGTTATACTTGTCTGAGTTTCACATATTAGCATGGTAGTGAATTAAAGCAATAAAGTATTATAAATGCCGGGGACTTCTTTTCCCAGAGGAACAGGAAGGAGCTCCGGCCGACGGAGGCCCGCATGGGAAAATCGCTGCTCCACACCCCGGAAGGAGTGCGGGATATCTACGGAGAAGAATACGCGCGCAAGCTCTTCATCGAGCAGAAGCTGCACGAGACGATAAAGCGTTACGGCTATCGGGACATTCAGACGCCGACCTTCGAATTTTTTGACGTATACAGCAGGGAGATCGGCACCACGCCCTCCAGCCAGCTGTACAAATTCTTTGACAAAGAGGGCAATACCCTTTCCCTGCGCCCGGATTTCACCCCTTCCTGCGCGCGGTGCGCCGCCAAGTATTTCATGGACGAGACGGGGCCTATCCGGCTGACCTATTCCGGCAATACCTTTCTCAACACCTCCAGCCTGCAGGGCAAGCGGGGAGAGGTGACGCAGATGGGGGCGGAGCTGATGATGGAGCCCTCCGTGCGGGCGGATGCCGAGATGATCTGCCTGGTCATCGATGCGCTGAAGGACTGCGGCCTGACGGATTTTCAGATCACGGTGGGCGAGGTGGAATATTTCAAGGGCCTCTGCGCCCAGGCGGGGCTGGAGGGCGAGGTGGAGCTCAGCCTGCGGGATTTTATCTCCGCCAAGAATTATTTCGGCGCGCAGGAGCTTTTGGAGCGGCAGAAGGTGCGGAAGGACTACGCGAAGGTGCTGCTCCGCCTCGCCGATATGGTGCTGGGCGCCAGCGACCTTTCCGAGGCGCGTCTGGTGCAGAACGAGCGCTCCCTGCAGGCGGTCGAGCGGCTGGAGCAGCTGTACCGGGTGCTGCAGCAGTACGGCGCGGAAAAATATGTTTCCTTCGATCTGGGGCTTTTGAGCAAGTACAATTATTATACCGGCGTGATCTTCAAGGGCTATACCTACGGCGTGGGCGACGCCATCGTCACCGGGGGCCGGTACGACAGCCTGCTTTCGTATTTCGGGAAAAGGGGGCCCGCCATCGGCTTCATGGTGGTGGTGGACGATCTGATGGAGGCGCTGAGCCGACAGAACCTTGCGCCCCGGATCCGGGAGGATGGCCTGCTGGCGCTGTATGAGGAGGAAGCGTTTCCAGACGCACTGCGCTATGCGCAGGAACAGCGCGCAAAAGGCATATGCGTGGAGCTTTCTCCGGTAAAGGACAGGGCAGAGGCCGAGCGCTTCGCCGCGGTCCGGAAGGGGAACAGCGTGATCCTGTTCCCGGCGGAGGGGACGCCGCAGAGCATCGGGACCGAATGATCCCGCGCCGAATGCCGACACAGCCGGGATCTCATGCTTTTCATGCGAAAGTCCGGCTGCGGAACGAATCGAGGAAAACGAAATGGATGAAAAAAGATATCTGACCTTTGCGCTGACCAAAGGCAGGTTGGCCGCGAAAACCCTTTCCCTGCTGGAACAGGCCGGGATCACCTGCGAGGAAATGCGGGATAAGGAATCCAGGAAACTGGTATTCGTCAACGAAGAACAGCGGCTGAAATTTTTCCTGGCAAAGGGACCGGACGTGCCCACCTACGTGGAATACGGCGCGGCGGACATCGGCGTGACGGGCAAGGACGAGCTGCTCGAGGAGGGACGCCGGGTGTACGAGGTCCTGGATCTGGGCTTCGGGAAATGCAGGATGTGCGTCTGCGGCCCCGCCCGGGCGGGAGAGCTTCTGCAGCATCACGAAATGATCCGCGTGGCCACCAAATATCCGGTCATCGCCAAGGACTATTTTTACAACAAAAAGCACCAGACCGTGGATATCATCAAGCTGAACGGCTCCGTGGAGCTTGGCCCCATCGTGGGGCTTTCGGACGTGATCGTGGATATCGTGGAGACCGGTTCCACGCTGCGGGAAAACGGGCTGGAGGTCCTGGAGGAGATCTGCCCGCTGTCCGCCCGGATGATCGTCAACCGGGTCAGCATGCAGATGGAAACGGAACGGATCAAGGCGCTCATCCTGAAGCTGCGCGGGCTGCTGGCGGAAGAGCCGCAGCAAGAGCCGGTGCCGCGGGCGCTTCCGTACACATGACAGGGAAGCAGAAAATATGACGGAGAGGACAAAATGAAAACGATCAGACTGACAGCGGAAAATAAAAAGAATCTGCTCCGGGACCTTCTGCAGAGGAGCCCCGGCAGCTACGGACAGTATGAGGAAACGGTGGCGAAGATCGTGGAGGACGTGAAAAAGAACGGCAACGCCGCGCTGTTCTCCTATACGGAGCAGTTCGACCGTTGCCGCCTGGACGCTTCTTCGGTCCGGATCACCCAGAAGGAGCTGGACGACGCCTATGCGCAGGTAGACGCGCATTTTGTGGAGGTCATGAAGAAGAGCGCCGCCAATATCCGCGCCTTCCACGAAAAGCAGCTGCGCACCAGCTGGTTCGAGCCCAGGCCGGACGGCACCATCATGGGCATGAAGATCCTTCCCATCGAGGTGGCGGGCGTATACGCCCCCGGCGGCAAGGCCGCCTATCCGTCCAGCGTGCTGATGAACGTGATCCCGGCGAAGGCGGCCGGCGTGAAGCGGGTCATCCTGTGCACGCCTCCGGGGCCGGACGGCAGGGTCAATCCCGGGACGCTGGTGGCGGCGCACATCGGCGGCGCGGACGAAATGTACCGGACCGGCGGCGCACAGGCCATCGCGGCCATGGCCTTCGGCACCGAAAGTATCCCTAAGGTGGACAAGATCACGGGCCCCGGCAATATTTTCGTGGCGCTGGCGAAAAAAGCCTGCTTCGGCTATGTGGGCATCGACTCCATCGCGGGACCCAGCGAGATCCTGGTCATCGCGGACGAGACCGCGAATCCCCGGTACGTGGCCGCCGATCTGCTTTCCCAGGCGGAGCACGACGAGATGGCCAGCGCGATCCTGATCACCACCAGCCAGGAGCTGGCGGAGGCGGTGAACCGGGAGATCGACGGGTTCCTGCCGCAGCTTTCCAGAGAGAAGATCATTCGGGCCTCCCTGGACAATTACGGGTATATTTTGCTGGCGGATTCGCTGGAAGAGGCCGCGGAGGCGGCCAACGATATCGCTTCCGAGCATCTGGAGATCCTGACGAGGAATCCCTTCGATCTGATGACGAAGATCCGGAACGCGGGCGCCATTTTCCTGGGAGAATATTCTTCGGAGCCGCTGGGCGACTATTTCGCGGGGCCCAACCATGTGCTTCCCACCAACGGGACGGCGCGGTTCTTCTCCCCGCTGAACGTGGACGATTTTCTGAAAAAGACAAGCATCATTTCCTGGTCCGCCCAGGCGCTGGAGGCGGTACACGAGGATGTGGAGTGCTTCGCCAGGCAGGAAGGGCTGACGGCCCATGAGAATTCCATCCGGGTTCGGTTTGAATGAGCAAAAACGGCAGGCGCGGCCTGAAAATGCGCGCGTAGGGGCCAAAGATCCCGCAGCCTGTGTAAGGCGCGCGGCCTGTTAAAAAAGGAGGATACCATGAAACGGGAAGCTCAACTGGAGCGCAAAACGAAGGAAACGGACATCCGGCTGGAGTTGTGTCTGGACGGGAGCGGAAAATCCTGCGTGGACACGGGCATCGGCTTTTTTGACCATATGCTGGAGGGCTTTGCCAAACACGGCTTTTTTGACCTGAAGCTCTCTGTAAAGGGCGATCTGCAGGTGGACGGCCACCATACGGTGGAGGATACCGGCCTGGTGCTGGGCGAGGCCATCGCGAAAGCGGCGGGGGAGAAGAAGGGGATCCGCCGTTACGGCTTTTTCCTCCTGCCCATGGACGACGCGCTGGTGGCCTGCAGCGTGGATCTGTGCGGCAGACCGTATCTGAACTTCACCCACACCTTCCAGTCCCCCATGATCGGCGGGCTGGACAC
>CANRMT010000079.1 GCA_947631815.1 uncultured Eisenbergiella sp. | reverse complement strand
ATTGTGAGCCGGAGGCGAACAATATCGCGATACTTCGCAGCAAGCGAAGCGGCTGCGAAGGTTCCTTTTTTCTGGAAGAAACCCTTGCATTCCCGAAAAACACATGATATAATAGGAAACGGTCTTTTTGAAAGGAGGTAAGAAGATGAAGGTAAGAGCATCCGTAAAACCGATCTGCGAAAAGTGCAAAGTCATCAAAAGAAAGGGAGCCATCAGGATCATCTGTGAGAATCCCAAGCACAAGCAGAGACAGGGCTGAACGATCATGTCAGTTCGCCGTGTCGGCAAGTGAGAAGGCTGGCAGCGGATTATTACTAAGGTCCGCTTGAAAATAATTGAACGCTGCGGGACATTTCGCTGCGGGAGATTACTTTTTGATACCGAAATAAGGCCTCTGTTTTCAGAGGTCGGACAGCGTTGTGTGAAGGAGCATGACGGCCCTGAGCCGGTGCGTAAAGCACATGCTGGCCGCACGGAGCATCCGTGAGAGTATCGGAAAGACCGGTTCGCCGGTTGGGTACATGGTACCCCAGTCAATTAGTAACTATCTTTAAGAACGCACAGGATATTTATACCCTGTGCTCATTGTGCGTAGAGAGGCCAATCCGCACAACAGAATGGAGGAAACGTAAATGGCTCGTATTGCAGGTATTGATTTACCGAGAGAGAAGCGCGTGG
Source organism: uncultured Eisenbergiella sp. (assembly GCA_947631815.1). Classification (GTDB taxonomy): domain Bacteria; phylum Bacillota; class Clostridia; order Lachnospirales; family Lachnospiraceae; genus Gallintestinimicrobium. The sequence goes on along the minus strand of CANRMT010000079.1, from coordinate 11,503 downwards.
AGATCGGTCTGACCTATATCTATGGGATCGGCAGATCCAGCAGCGCCAAGATCCTGGCACAGGCAGGCGTCAATCCCGACACCCGCTGCAGAGACCTGACCGATGACGAGGTCAAGAGGATCAGTGAAGTCATCGAAGCTACCATGATGGTGGAAGGCGATCTGAGAAGAGAGCTGGCGCTGAACATCAAGAGACTGCAGGAGATCGGCTGCTACAGAGGCATCCGTCACCGCAGAGGGCTTCCGGTCCGCGGACAGAGGACGAAGACCAACGCCAGGACGAGAAAAGGTCCCAGAAGAACCATCGCGAACAAGAAAAAATAATTCAAACAGGGGAAAGTAGGTTAGTTTAAATGGCAAACAAAAAAGTTACAAAAAGAGTGACCAAAAAGCGTGTCAAGAAAAACGTTGAACACGGACAGGCACATATTCAGTCTTCCTTCAACAACACCATCGTGACGTTGACGGACGCTGAAGGCAATGCCTTAAGCTGGGCTTCCGCCGGCGGTCTGGGATTCAAGGGTTCAAGGAAATCTACTCCTTACGCAGCGCAGATGGCTGCCGAAACAGCTACGAAGGCTGCCCTGATCCATGGGCTCAAGACGGTGGATGTATTTGTAAAGGGTCCCGGTTCGGGACGTGAAGCCGCGATCCGCGCGCTGTCCGCGTGCGGCCTGAGCGTGCTGAGCATCAAGGACGTGACAGCGGTTCCTCACAACGGATGCCGTCCGCCCAAGCGCCGCCGCGTCTGATCGGGCATTTGTGCGCCCGCGGAGAGGGGCGTCACATATCGCGGGATGCGAACGCCATACGGCTCATCCGCGCGTATGTTTGAATGTTGGATGAAGACATGGCAGTCCCCGGACCGGCGTACGGCCGGAGACTGCATAATGCTGTAAACAATAATCTGGAGGAAAAAAGATAAAATGGCAGTAAACAGAGTTCCTGTGTTAAAGAGATGTAGAGCGCTCGGCCTTGAGCCCAGCTATCTTGGCTACGACAAGAAGTCCAACAGAGCTGTGAAGGCCGGCAAAAAGATGAGTGAGTACGGCACCCAGCTTCGCGAGAAGCAGAAGGCCAAATTCATTTACGGCGTTCTGGAGAAGCCTTTCCGCAACTACTACGAGAAGGCCGATAAGATGAAGGGCATGACCGGTGAGAACCTGATGCGCATGCTGGAGGCGAGGCTGGACAGCGTCGTGTTCCGCATGGGCTTTGCGCGGACCAGAAGAGAGGCCCGTCAGGTCGTCGGCCACAAGCACATCCTGGTGAACGGAAAGACCGTGAACATTCCTTCCTATCAGGTCAAAGCGGGCGACGTGATCGAGCTGAAGGAAAAAGCGAAGAGCATGCAGAGATACAAGGATATCCTCGAAGTGACGGCGGGAAGACTTTATCCCGAATGGATGGATGTTGATAAAGAGGCGTTCAAGGGGACGATCAAACAGCTTCCGACCAGAGAGATGATCGATGTGCCGGTAAACGAAATGCTGATCGTCGAGTTGTATTCCAAATAATGAGAGTCAGTATCCGTCGAAGTTGGTTCATAAAGGAGGATATTTGCAGTGTTTGATTTTGAAAGGCCCAATATTGAGGTCGCCGAAATCTCTGATGATAAGAAATACGGCAAGTTTGTGGTGGAACCTCTGGAGAGGGGATACGGCATTACGCTGGGGAACTCCTTAAGAAGAATCATGCTTTCTTCCCTGCCCGGTGCGGCAGTCAGCCAGGTGAAGATCGAGGGCGTCCTGCACGAGTTTTCCTCGATCCCCGGCGTGAAGGAAGACGTGACAGAGATCATCATGAACATCAAGAGTCTGGCGATCAAGAACAACAGCGAGACGAATGAGCCCAAAACCGCATATATCGAATTCGAAGGCGAGGGTATTGTGCACGCTTCCGATATCCAGGTCGACCAGGATATTGAGATCCTCAATCCCGATCTCGTGATCGCCACGCTGAGCGGCGGCAAGGAGAGCAAGCTCTACATTGAGCTCACCATCACCAGAGGCCGCGGCTACGTGAGCGCGGACAGGAATAAGAGCGAGGATCTGCCCATCGGCGTGATCGCGATCGATTCCATTTATACTCCTGTGGAAAGAGTGAACATGACCGTAGAAAATACCCGCGTGGGTCAGGTCACGGACTATGACAAGCTCACGCTGGATGTGTTCACCAACGGGACGCTCGCTCCCGACGAGGCCGTCAGCCTGGCGGCCAAGGTGCTCAGCGAGCATCTGAGCCTTTTCATCGATCTTTCCGAGAATGCCAGGACCGCTGAGGTGATGGTCGAGAAGGAAGACGACGAGAAGGAAAAGGTTCTCGAGATGAGCATCGACGAGCTGGAGCTTTCAGTGCGTTCCTACAACTGCCTGAAGCGCGCCGGCATCAATACGGTCGAGGAGCTGATCAACAAGACGCCGGAGGATATGATGAAGGTCCGCAACCTGGGCCGGAAATCCCTGGAAGAGGTGCAGGCGAAGATCAGCGAGCTGGGCTTCCACTTCAGACCCAGCGAAGAATGACGCATCCCCGGTAAGTCCGAACGGCGCGGAGGTGTGCGGCGCATACTGAGGACAGTATCGCGCGAGGTTCATGAAAAAGACCGTCCCGAACGGGGACGGACCGTCCGAAGGGGCGGAACAGACATTTGGCGGATAAGTCCGATGAGCGCCGCCGAATGAACATGAATGAAAGGAAAGCAAGACAATGGCAAAATACAGAAAACTGGGAAGGACATCCGATCAGAGAAAAGCGCTCTTAAGGAGCCAGGTGACGAGCCTGCTCTACAGAGGAAGGATCATCACCACCGAAGCGAGGGCGAAGGAAGTCCGCAAGATCGCCGAAGGCATCATCGCCATGGGTATCAAGGAAAAGGACAACTTTGAGACCGTAAAGGTGACCGCGAAGGTCCCCCGCAAGGATAAGGACGGCAAGAGGGTGAAGGAAGTCGTGGACGGCAAGAAGGTCACCGTTTATGACGAGGTGGAGAAGGAGATCCGCAAGGACCTGCCCTCCAGACTTCACGCAAGGCGCCAGATGCTGCGTGTGTTCTATCCCGTGACAGAGGTCCCTGCAGAGGGCAAGGGCCGCAAGAAGGGCACAAAGAAGATCGATATGCCTGCGAAGGTGTTCGACGAGATCGCTCCCAAGTACGCGGACCGCAAGGGCGGTTATACCAGGATCATCAAGATCGGCCAGCGCAAGGGAGACGGCGCGATGGAGGTTGTGCTCGAACTGATCTGAGCAAAATGAAGCAGGGGGCTGTTGCATATGCGGCGGCCCTTTTGTGATGGAAGAAAACAGCTGACCGGCCTTTTGTCCGCTGCGCATGCGGCCGCCGGTCCTGTGCGCCGATGAATGAGGAGAACGGTATGGGCATCATTGAGAGCCGCCATCTGAGCTATGACTATGTGAAACTGGACGAGGAAGGAAACGTGGAGGACGTCACCAGGGCCGTGGATGACGTGAACCTTTCCGTGGAGCCCGGACAGTTCATCGCCATTCTGGGCCACAACGGATCGGGGAAATCCACGCTGGCGAAGCATATCAACGCGCTGCTGGTCCCGACGGAGGGCACGATCTATGTGGACGGAAAGGAGACATCCCGGGAGGAGAATATCTGGGACGTGCGCCAGAGCGCGGGGATGGTGTTCCAGAACCCGGACAACCAGATCATCGGCCAGGTGGTGGAAGAGGACGTGGGCTTCGGCCCGGAGAACATGGGCGTCCCCACAAAGGAGATCTGGGAGCGCGTGGAGGAGAGCCTGAAGGCGGTGGGGATGTACGCCTACCGCAAGCATTCGCCCAATAAGCTCTCCGGCGGTCAGAAGCAGCGGGTCTCCATCGCGGGCGTGCTGGCGATGCATCCCAAGTGCATCGTGCTGGACGAGCCCACGGCCATGCTGGATCCGGACGGGCGCAAAAGCGTGATCCGGGCCGCCAGGGCGCTCAACGACGTGGAAAAGGTGACGGTGATCCTGATCACGCATTATATGGAAGAGGTCATTTACGCCGACCGCGTTTTCGTGATGGACGAGGGGAAGATCGTCATGCAGGGGACGCCCCGGGAGGTATTCTCTCAGGTGGAGCGGCTGAAAGCGCTGCGCCTGGATGTGCCGCAGGTGACGCTCCTCGCCCACGAGCTGCAGCAGAGCGGGCTCCCTCTGCCGGACGGCATCCTGACCGCGGAGGAGCTGGAGGCCGAGCTGAGGAAGCTGAGCGGCCGGGAGACTGTGGAGGCCGGTCCGGACGGATCGGAGGAGGCAGGCGGATTGCCCGAGGCCGCGGCGGGTGCGCAGGACAGACCGGCAGGAGAGCCCGGAACGGCCGGCCCGGACGGATCGGCGGCAGGCGGATTGGCCATGGACCCTGCGTCCGACCCGGACGGTGCGGCCGACAGGAACGGAGGGGCGTGAGCGTTATGGCATTGAAACTGGAGCATGTGACCTATATATACGGGGCGGACACTCAGCTGCCCGTGCGCGCGCTGGACGATGTTTGCCTGGAAATACCGGACGGGCAGTTCATCGGGCTGATCGGACATACCGGCTCGGGAAAGTCCACGCTGGTGCAGCATCTGAACGGCCTGATCGAGCCGACGTCCGGAAAGATCACCTGGGACGGGCGGGATATCTGGGAGAAGGGATTTTCCAGGAAGGAGCTGCGCAGCAAAGTCGGCCTGGTCTTTCAGTACCCGGAACATCAGCTTTTCGAAGCGGACGTATTTGCGGACGTCTGCTTCGGCCCCAGGAATCTGGGACTCCCCGAAGAAGAGGTGAAACGGCGTGCCAGGCGGGCGCTGGAGCTGGTCGGGCTTCCGGAGACGCTTTACGGCCAGTCCCCCTTTGAGCTTTCCGGCGGCCAGAAGCGCCGTGCGGCGATCGCCGGAGTGTTGGCCATGGAGCCCAGGATCCTGGTGCTGGACGAGCCCACGGCGGGCCTGGACCCCAAGGGACGGGACGAGATCCTGGGGCAGGTGACCGAACTGAAGAGGGAAATGGGGATCAGCGTGGTCCTGGTTTCCCACAGCATGGAGGACGTGGCGAACTATGTGGAGCGCATCGTGGTTATGAGCCAGGGAAAGGTCCTGTTCGACGACAGACCGCGGGAGGTGTTCAGTCACAAACAGGAGCTGGAGCGCGTGGGTCTGGCTGTGCCGCAGGTGACCGACATCCTTCACAGGCTGAAGAAGGCGGGTTTCGATGTGGATGTCAGCGCGACGACCATCCCCGAGGCGCGGGACACGATCCTGCAGGCGATGGGAAGGACGGGGTGCGGCTGAACCGCTGGCCCGCGGGAAAGCGGGGAGTGCCCGGCTGACGGGCCTGCAGGAGGGAAACGGACTATGCCCATGCTGCGGGCCGCATGAAAACGGACCATGCCCATGCGGGCCGACGGGAAGGAAACGGGCAGCGCCCGGCTGTGAGGTGTCGGGGGAAGGCGAACCGCACTGAGCTGCGGACATTGGGGATCAGGAAACAGGAGGAAAGGACAGATGCTGCGAGACATCACGCTGGGACAATATTATCAGACGGACTCCCTGCTGCACCGGCTGGACAGCCGCGTGAAGCTGACGGCGACGCTGCTGTTCATCATTTCCCTTTTTCTCGTGAACAATCTGTGGGGATATCTGATGGCGGCGGTCTTTTTGGCGGTCTGTATCCGGCTTTCCCACGTTCCGTTCCGCTATATGGTCAGGGGAATGCGCGCCATCCTGTTTCTTCTGCTGTTCGCGCTGGTCTTCAACCTGTTCCTGACGCCCGGGACGCCGGTACTGCGGCTCTGGAAGCTGACGGTCACAAAGGAGGGGATCCGGATGGCCGCGCAGATCGCGGTGCGTCTGATCCTGCTGATCATCGGCTCTTCCCTGATGACGCTGACCACGACGCCGAACCATCTGACCGACGGGCTGGAGAGCCTGATGAAGCCTTTGAAAAAGATGAGAGTCCCGGTGCATGAGGTCGCGATGATGATGTCCATCGCCCTGCGCTTCATTCCTATTCTAATGGAAGAAACGGATAAGATCATGAAGGCGCAGATCGCCAGGGGCGCGGATTTTGAGAGCGGGAATCTGCTTCAGCGGGCCAAGGCCATGGTGCCCCTTCTCGTGCCGCTCTTCATCGCCGCCTTTCGGCGTGCCAACGATCTGGCCCTGGCCATGGAAGCGCGCTGCTACCGGGGCGGGGAAGGGCGGACGAAGATGAAGCCGCTGATCTATCAGCGCCGCGACTATGCGGCCTATGCGGTGCTGCTCCTTTATTTCGCGGCCGTTATCGTGATAGGGAGGATCTTGCCGATATGACAGCAGAACAGCGGACAGAGGCTGCGGTCGGACCGCGCCGCCGCATCCGGCTGACGGTGGCCTATGACGGCACCGCCTACAACGGGTGGCAGTATCAGCCAAACGGCGTCACGATCGAGGAGACGCTGAACCGCGCGCTGACGGAGCTGACCGGGGAAAGGATCGAGGTGATCGGGGCCAGCCGCACCGACGCGGGCGTGCATGCGCGCTGCAATTATGCCGTTTTTGATACGAGGATGCGGATGGAGGCGTCCCGTTTTTCCTATGCGCTGAACCAGCGGCTGCCGGAGGATATTCGGGTGCGCCGTTCGGAGGAAGTGGGGGCGGACTGGCATCCCAGAAAATGCAGAAGCATAAAAACCTATGAATACCGCATCCTGAACGAAGAATTTCCGGATCCGCTGGACCGGCTGTACGCACATTTCACCTATCTGCGGCTGGACGTTGAAAAGATGCGGGAGGCCGCCGCCTATCTCGTAGGAGAACATGACTTCAGGAGCTTCTGCAGCATCCATACGCAGGCGGAGAGCACGGTGCGCAGGATCACGGCGCTGACGGTGGAGCGGAACGGATCGGTGATCGCGATACAGATCTCCGGGAACGGTTTCCTCTACAATATGGTCCGCATCATCGTGGGGACGCTTCTGGAGGTGGGAAGCGGGAAATATCCGCCCGAGCGGGTGAAGGAGATCCTGGAGGCGCGCGAGAGGAGGGCGGCGGGTCCAACGGCTCCGGCCCGGGGGCTGACGCTGACCGATTATGAATTTCTGACGGACGAACCCTGATTTTTGACATATATTTTCGACAGACCTGACCGGTTGACTTTCCGAGGGGACCGTGCTACTATGTATTAAAATTTCAAGCAAGGCAAAGGAGACAGAGCTATGGCGGTTACAACGGAAGCTGTATCTGCATATGAAAAAGCGTGGCGCATGGGGAAGCGGGAGGACGAACCCATGCAGGCGCTGGATGATATCCTGAAAGAGAAAAAGATCGCCGCGACGAGGGAGATCTCGCTGGGCCTGGTCCAGATCCCCATCGACCAGATCGTGGGCACCAAGACCGCGGGGCGCAGCACGGCGTTCAGCAAGAGCTTTTATCCGCTTCTGGAGCCGGGCAGCGAGTTCGCATATAAATGGTGTTCCCTGTGCGGTTCCCATATGAAGGAGGGGATCCGGGATCCGATCAAGGCATATGAGTTCATGAACAAATTTTACGTGGAGGAGGGGAACAAGCGGGTCAGCGTCCTCAAATATTTCGGCGCGGTATCCATCCCCGGAACGGTCACGCGGATCGTTCCTCCCTGGTCGGACGACCGGGAAACCCGGACCTACTATGCGTTCATGGAGTTCTATAATCTGTCCCGGATCAATTATATCTGGTTTTCCCATGAAAACAGCTTCGCGAGGCTGCAGAAGCTGGTGGGGAAACGGCCCGACGAGGTCTGGACGGATGACGACCGGATCGAGTTCAGCGGCACGTATTCCCGGTTCCTGATCGAGTACGAGGCACAGGGCGGGAAAAAGCTGGCCATCACGCCCGGTGACGCGTTCCTTTTCTTCATCGGCATTTACGATTACAGGACGATGTCAAACATGACCACGGCGGAGATCCGGGAAAAGCTGGAAAAGACCTGGGAGGAGTTCCGGCTGCTGACCACGGACGATCCGCTGGAGCTGCAGATGTCTCCCGCGGAGGGCGGCGCGGTCAAAAAGAACATATTCGCCAGACTGATCCCCGCCAGCTCCGAGAAGGTGAACGTGGCCTTCGTCCACGAACGCACGGCGGAGACTTCCGACTGGACGTATGCCCATGAGCTGGGCCGCATGCACCTGCAGGAGACCTTTGAGGAGCAGATCAGCACCACCTGCTATGACAATACCAACGAGGAAAACGCGGACGAGGTCCTGGCGAAGGCCATCGCGGACGGCAACAACCTGATCTTCACCACGGCGCCGACCCTGCTGAAGGCCAGCCTCAAGGCGGCCATCGACCACCCGGAGGTGAAGATCCTGAACTGCTCGCTGAACACCTCCCACCGCCGCGTGCGGACCTATTATGCGAGGATGTATGAGGCCAAGTTCCTGATGGGCGCCATCGCGGGAGCCATGTCGGAAAACGGGCGGCTGGGCTATCTGGCCGATTATCCGATCTTCGGCAGCACGGCGAGCATCAACGCCTTTGCGCTGGGTGCCAAAATGGTGAATCCCCGGGCGAAGGTCTATCTGGAATGGTCCACGATCCGGGATCACGATCCGGAGGAAACCTTCCGGCGCAATGAGGTCACGGTCATTTCCGGACAGGATATGCTGGCGCCCGGGCAGGGAGCCCGCCGTTTCGGACTGTACCGGCCGTCGGACACCATGCCGGTGAACCTGGCAATGCCCGTCTGGCACTGGGGTAAGTTCTACGAAAAGATGATCCGCAATATCATGGACGGCACATGGAAGTTTGACAACGCTTCCACGGAGACGAAGGGCCTGAACTACTGGTGGGGCATGTCCGCGGGCATCGTGGATGTTTTCTGTTCGCACAATCTGCCCATCGGGACCGTGCGTCTGATCGACCTTCTGAAGAATACGATCTGCCGGGATGACTTTGAGCCTTTTTCCGGCGTGCTGTATTCGCAGAAGGGCGTCGTGCAGATGGACGCGAACAGGGTGCTGAGCCCGGAGGAGATCATCGAGATGGACTGGCTGGCGGAAAATGTGATCGGCTCGATCCCGGAGCCGGAGGAGCTGATCGACAAGGCGAAGCCGGTGGTGGATCTGCAGGGAATTGACGATAAAAACTGACTGGAGAACGGCGCTTGAATCACATAAGAGGGCGGTTCGCCCATAATGGGAATTGACGATAAAAACTGACTGGAGAACGGCGCTCTATGAAAATTCTGGCGATTGGTGACGAGGAATCCAAGCTGTTTTGGGATTATTATGAACCGGGGATGTTTGACGGCATCGACCTGATCCTCTCCAGCGGAGACCTGGATCCCCGGTATCTCTCTTTTATCGCCACCTTCGCCCATGCGCCGGTGCTCTATGTCCACGGAAACCACGACGATAAATACGAGCAGATCCCCCCGGACGGCTGTATCTGCATCGACGACGACATCTATGTGCACGACGGAGTCCGCATCCTTGGGCTGGGCGGCTCCATGCGCTACCGGCCGGGAGGGAATCAGTTCACGGAGCGTGAAATGGCGGCCCGGGTGCGCCGCCTTTTTTTTAAGCTGCTCTATCACCGGGGATTCGATATCCTGCTCACCCATGCGCCCGCCTTTCAGCTGAACGACGGGCGGGATCTGCCGCATCAGGGCTTTCGGGTGTTCCGGACGCTGATGGATAAATACCATCCCCGTTTTTTCATTCACGGGCATGTGCACATGACCTACGGACGGCAGCACAAGCGGTACGATCAGTATGGGCAGACACACATCATCAACGCCTACGAGAAGTGCATTTTCGATTATGAGGACGAAAACCTGAAGGATCACATACGGTGACCGCGGCAGCAGCCGGGCCGCCAGAAGGGCTCCAAACAGCCGGGAAGGGCCGTCGCCCGTGCGCGTTCCTTTTCCGGACACGCTCGCGCTCGAGAAAAACGCAGCGGCACTAAGCTCAGCTTCGCCCGAAGGGCTCGCTTCGCTAAGGGCCGGCGTTTTTCTAACGGTCCGGGAAAATGGAATACGCACGGGCGGCGGCCTTTCCCGGCTGTTTGGAGCCCTTCTGGCGGCCCGGCTGCTGCCGCGGATCGGCGGAAAAAGTCTGCTTTTATGCGAAAAAATGATTGACACGCGCGGATGCGTATAATATAATTGGAAAGTGTGGCGGCGCTTGAAATATTTCACCTGCCCCGGAGGAATGTTTTCAGGGACGCGCCATATTTGGACAGACCGCGTTGGCCGAAGGGCCTGCGCATTCGTTGAAGTGCATATCCGTTCAAATCCCGGGACGGGCGTGCATACCGATTTTGACATGCAACCTGTATGGAGGTACACAATGAAAACATTTATGGCTAATCCGGCTGAAATCGATAGAAAATGGTATGTGATAGACGCACAGGGCCAGACGCTCGGCCGTTTGGCATCCGAGGTGGCCAAGATTCTCAGAGGCAAGAATAAGCCTGTTTTCACCCCTCATGTGGACACCGGCGATTATGTGATCGTGATTAACGCTGAGAAGATCCAGGTGACCGGCAAGAAGCTGAATCAGAAGATATATTATCATCATTCCGATTATGTGGGCGGCATGAGAGAGACCACCCTGAAAGAGAAACTGGCCAAGAAGCCCGAGCAGGTCATCGAGCTTGCGGTCAAGGGCATGCTTCCCAAGGGACCCTTAGGAAGACAGATGTTCACCAAGCTTCATGTGTATGCAGGCCCCGAGCACAAGCACGCGGCGCAGAAGCCTGAAGTTCTGACGCTTTGATCTGAGGGAATCGAGAAGGAGGATACAGAGAAATGGCTAATACAGCAAGATATTACGGAACAGGAAGAAGAAAGAGCTCCATCGCCAGAGTATATCTTATGCCCGGCAGCGGCAATGTTACCGTGAATAAAAGAAACATTGACGATTACTTCGGCCTCGAGACCCTGAAGGTGATCGTTCGCCAGCCTCTTGTGGCAACCGATACCGTGGATAAGTTCGATGTGCTGGTGAATGTGAAAGGCGGCGGCTATACCGGTCAGGCCGGTGCGATCCGCCACGGCATCGCGAGAGCGCTCCTGGAAGCGGATGCGGATTACAGGCCCATCCTGAAGAAGGCCGGTTATCTGACCCGTGACCCCCGTATGAAGGAGAGAAAGAAGTACGGTCTCAAAGCCGCGCGTCGCGCTCCGCAGTTCAGCAAGCGCTGATCGAGAGCTGCAAAATGCGAAAAAAGCCCGGAAATACGCCATTTTCCGGGCTTTATCTTTGCCCAAAATCCTGAAACGGCTGTCCTGATCCGGTGTGATCGGAACTGTTTTTATGGGTTTATAGGGGTTAAAATAGTGGTGGACACTAAGGAGCGCAAGAAATATATTTGAATCACCATAAAATCTTTGACAATTGAATACCAAATTATGAAGCGTTTGCTTTTTATCCCCGGTGCTGAGTAGACGGTATATGTTTTTTTCTTATGGCGAAGCAGTGGTTGTTAAAGAGATAAAAATGGTTACGCTGATTGAATTTGTAGTAGGAATGATATTCATCTTATTTTT
>CANRMT010000078.1 GCA_947631815.1 uncultured Eisenbergiella sp. | reverse complement strand
GCGCGGCAAAGGCCGTGGATCTGGAGCTGACCCAGGACGAGATCGACTATCTCGAAGAATTGTATGTGCCCCATGCCCTGGTCGGCGTGATGGCGCAGAATGGCAAACAGAAGGCCGGAAATGTAGTGTAGTAGGGAGGTGAATAACATCATGAATACACATGGAACAGTTGATTTTCATGCACACCCGGTAGACGATGTGTTCCACCGAGAAATGGAATTTCTGGGGCTTGACCCTATGGCCGAGGACGGATTCCCTCTGCCGAACTGGAGCGTCTCCGCGCATCTTGCGTTCATGGAGGACGCCGGGATCGACTATACGGTTCTTACAGTCCCCACGCCGCATATCCACAACGGAGACGACGAAAAGTCCTGCGCTTCGGCGCGGCGGATCAACGAATCCACGGCAAAGCTCTGCGCAAAACACCCGGAGAAATTCGGTTTTGCCGCCGCTCTGCCGCTTCCCTGCGTAGACGGCGCGATAAAAGAAACGGCTTACGCCATGGACACGCTCGGCGCTGTCGGCGTCAAGGTGGTGACGAACAGCAACGGCGTTTATTTGGGCGACCCTTCCTTTGACCCGCTGATGGAGGAACTTGACCGCAGAGGCGCGCTCGTCATCATTCACCCCTGTCGCGCAAGGCAGCGCCCCGAAAACGTGATCACCGGCAAGGTGGCGGCGCTCTACGAATATCCGGCGGATACCACAAGAGCCGTTCTCAACATGATCGCGCACCGCGTCATGACGCGGTTTCCGAAGATTCTGTTCGTGGTGCCGCATACCGGTTCGTTCCTGCCCTATATGCTTCAGCGGTTTACGGGTGTTTCCGGAATACTCGCCTCCATGGGCATGATGGAAACTGTGGATGCGAAAGAAGAATTCAAGCGTTTATATTTCGACATTGCAGGCGATCCCGAACCGGTGGCACTGGATATGCTTCGGATGGTGGCAGACGACAGTCACATTGTTTACGGAAGCGATTTCCCCCACTCGCCTGCAAAGGTCGTAACTGCAAAGAAAAAGCATCTTGAAAGCAATGAAAAGTATCGGAGACTGATCAATGAAATTTACAAGGATAACGCCGCAAATCTGCTCACAGCAAACAATGGGAAGGAGAATACATGACAAAACGGTTTTTGCCTTTTCACCTCGCACTCCTGTTCCTGTCAATGGTACTCACAGGCTGCAGTACACAGAATGAACCGCCAACAGGCAGTTCCGGGAATCAGGATCAAACATCGTACAATGTAAATCCGTCCGAAACCGGTCCCGAAACAATTGACGATTCGACCGACAGCGGAAATGACAGCACAGACAGTGACAAGGACAACAGCATCCCGTCCGCTGAGCAAACGGATTCAGATTCGGATGTTCCCATCGTCTACATGACGACGGACATCTCCCCGGAGGGGCTGATGGCGGTGTATGAAGCCCTCGGATGGACGCCCACCGGTCGTGTGGCAGTAAAGCTCTCTACCGGCGAGCCTCCCGCAAGCAATTATCTCCGCCCGGAACTGATAAAAGATGTGGTGGATGCCGTAAATGGCACGATCGTGGAATGCAACACTGCCTACGGCGGCTCCCGCTCCGAAACGGCCATGCACTATCAGGTGGCGGAGGATCACGGCTTCACCGAGATCGCGGATTTTCAGATCCTCGATGAAAACGGCTCTATGACGCTGCCCGTAGAGGGCGGCAGCGTTCTTACGGAAAACTATGTGGGCGCCGCATTTGCCGACTACGATTCCTACCTTATCCTCTCCCACTTCAAGGGGCATGCTATGGCGGGTTACGGCGGCGCGATCAAGAATATTTCCATCGGACTTGGCTCCAGCGAGGGAAAGGCGTGGATTCACAGCGGCGGCACAGGCGGCAGTATGTGGGGCGGCGAACAGAACGCTTTTCTGGAGGCCATGGCGGAGGCAGGAAAATCCGTGTCCGACTATCTTGGAAATGGGGAACGGATCGTCTACGTCAACGTGATGAACCGTCTGTCGGTGGACTGCGACTGCGACGGCAATCCTGCCGAACCGGACATCCACGACATCGGGATTCTTTCTTCTGCTGACTCCGTAGCGCTGGATCAGGCGTGCATTGACCTGATTTACGCGCAGAAAGACGGCGACGGTGCCTCTCTGGTACAGCGCATTGAATCGCGGAACGGTCTGCATACATTGGAGCACGCCGAAGAAATCGGTCTGGGCAGCCGCGCTTACACCCTGGTGAACATCGATGAATGAAATATTCCAAGTTCTGCGCCGGGAGTTCGTCTATGCGTGGTACTACTTTCTGCTCCAGCTTCGCCAGATCGCCGGTTACTGGATTCTCGGCATGGTTGTCGGCTCCCTGGTTTCGGTATTCGCAAAGGACACGATTCACGGAGCCTTTGACCGAATCCGGGATAAGAAGTGGGGGCTGTGGGGCGTTGTTCCAGCAAGTTTACTCGGTATCGCCTCTCCGCTTTGCATGTACGGCACGGTTCCCATTGCGGCGTCCTTTTCCAAACATGGAATGCGCCACGACTGGCTGGCGGCGTTTATGATGTCCAGCGTACTTCTGAATCCCCAGCTTATCATGTATTCCACCGCTTTGGGCGCGACTGCGCTGGTGATCCGCATTATATCCTGCACGGTCTGCGGGATCGTCGCAGGCATCGTGGTACATCTTTTCTGCAAGGACAAGCCGTTTTTCAATTTCACGGGTTTTGAGCCGAGGGCAAGCCATGATACGCACCCGAATCTGTTTCTGCGGTTTCTGTTCAATCTCGGCAGGAACATCAAAGCCACCGGCCTGTACTTCCTGCTGGGCGTGCTGCTTTCCGCCCTGTTCCAGCGGTATGTCCCCGCGGATAAATTCGCTGCTCTGTTTGGCGAGGCAAATGAGGGCTTCGGCGTTCTGATGGCGGCGACGATCGGCGTCCCGCTCTACGCCTGCGGCGGCGGGACGATCCCGCTGATCCGGGAATGGCTCGCTATGGGCATGAGCATGGGCAGCGCCTCCGCCTTTATGATCACCGGTCCGGCGACTAAGATCACGAACCTCGGCGCGCTGAAAATCGTGTTGGGGATGAAGCGGTTTTTACTGTATCTTGCCTTTGTCATGGCGTTTTCGCTGACGACGGGGCTGATCGTGAATATTGTAATATGAGCAGAAAAAGCCTCAGTCCTGCGCATTACTGCAATTTTTCGTGTCCACTACTCTTGACTAGTACACCGCGCAACCCCGTTTCCCCAAAAACACAAAATAAATTGCATCAAAAATATAAAATAAATTGCACCAAAAATACAAAATGCATATTGACGCCATCCTGCAGGGAAATATATAATAAGATTACCATAGAACAGGGAGGAATCTTTTGTGGAATATTTACCCAGGATTGTTGACAGCGAGTTGACGCTCCGGCTGGAGGCGTTCGGCGCAACCCTAATTGTCGGTCCGAAATGGTGCGGGAAGACGACGACTGCGAAGCAACAGGCAAAAAGTATCCTGCAAATGCAGGATCCGGATCGGCGCGACGGCTACCTTGCGACGGCGGGCGTGAAACCCTCCCTGTTGTTAAAGGGCGCTACGCCCCGCCTGATCGATGAATGGCAGGTCGCCCCCGTGCTGTGGGATGCTGTGCGCTCAGCAGTTGACCAGCGCCAGGAGGAAGGCCAGTTCATCCTGACGGGTTCTACATCCGTTGACAGCAGCCAGATCATGCATTCCGGCACAGGCCGTATCTCCCGTATGAAAATGTACCCAATGAGTTTATTCGAATCATCGGAATCGAGCGGGGCGATTTCCCTGCGGGAGCTTTTCTCCAATCCGGGGATGGACATTGACGGCGTCCAGTCCGCCCTGTCCATCGAGGAACTGGTTTTCTGCGCGTGCCGCGGCGGCTGGCCTGCGGCACTGAGGCGCAAAAGTGACACCGCCCGGCTCATGATCGCAAAAGATTATGTAAATAACATCTGCGAGTCAGACATTTCCACCGTAGATGGCGTACAACGGAACCCTACCTGGACTGGCATGATCCTGCGCTCTTACGCACGCAACGTGTCCACCCTCGCAAAAAAGGCCAACATTTATAAAGACATCGCATCAAATGCCGACAGCATGACGACAGTTACCATGGATGCCTACCTGAACGCCTTGGAGCGTCTGTTTGTGATTGAGGACATTGAAGCCTGGTGTCCGGCAATCCGTTCGTCGACAACGATCCGTTCCGGGAAAAAGCGCGGATTTACGGATCCCTCCATCGCCGTGGCCTCAATGGGCCTGACGCCGGAATACCTGCTCTCCGATTTGAAAACATTCGGGTTCCTTTTTGAGAGCCTGTGCATCCGCGATCTGAAAATATATTCGCAGGCGCTGGGCGGGAGGCTCTCCTATTACCATGACCGTTACGGCCTGGAAGCGGACGCGGTGCTGCACCTTGACGACGGCCGGTACGCCCTGATCGAATTTAAGCTGGGCAGCCGGGAAATCGCCGAAGGAGCGAAACACCTCCTGCAGATTGCCGCGCTGATTCATCAGTACAACGAGAGCGAAACGCAGTCGCCCTTACGAACGCCGGATCTGCTGATCGTAATTACCGGCGGTGAAATCGCCTATACGCGTCCGGACGGGGTCAAGGTCATCCCCATCGGGACGCTTCGGAATTGATCTGCGGCTGACAGCCCTTGCCCCAAATGCGGCGACGTTCCCATCCATAGTTTCTCAATCGCTGCATTTATTCGTCCGGTTATCTTGACAACAGAGGCAATATGTGCTATTCTTTCAGCACACAGTGTGCTGGGAGGCGCAGGAACATGGCGGAGGACACACGGCTCATTCACGATGAAATGAGCGAAAAGATCGTTGCCGCGGCTGCGGAACTCGCTTTGCGCGAGGGGGCCGGGGAAGTCACAGTGCGGAAGATTATTCGGGCGCTCGGTGTGACAAACCGGGTCTTTTACAACCGTTTCCGCAACGCAGAAGAGGTTCTCGGCCTCGTCTATCAGGATATGGCCGTTCAAATGCGCCGGAGCATTTTGGAGCATTTTGATCCGGAAGGCGATTTTTTCGGACAGATCACGGACATCGCCGCCGGGACGCTTACGCTTTCCTATCGGCTCAAGCTGGGCATGAATCAGTATGTCTTTCTACAGGACAGCGTTTCCGCGGAGAATTTTCTCTGGTGGCGGGAACGCATCCGGGAGTTTATCGATCTCGGGCAGGAAAAAGGGCTGGTCAGGCCGGACCTGGACGGCGATAAAATAAGCTATGCGGTCTGGTGCTTTATCCGGGGCTATAATACCGACGCCCTGGCCCGGGGGCTTCCCGAAGAAACGGCCCTCGACGGCTTCCGTTATTCTTTCGGCGTGCTTCTGGAAGGGATGAAGGCAAAATAAAGACGGCAAAGAAAGCGCCGCCGGGCGGCATTTTCTTTTGGGTTCTTCAGCACACAGTGTGCTAAAAAGAATGAGGAGGATACCATGGCAGTAAAGATCATTACCGATTCCGCATCGGACATCACGCAAACACAGGCGGCGGCGCTTGGGATCGAGGTCATCCCCCTGATCACGGTATTCGGCGATGTCGAATATCTCGACGGGGTGACGCTCACAAACAGAGAGTTCTTTGAAAAACTCATCGAAACAGATGAACTGCCGCATACAAGCCAGATAACACCTTTCCGGTATGAGGAGTCCTTCCGGAAAGCCGTCTCCGAAGGGGACGAGGCCGTATACATCGCCCTTTCCTCAAAGCTCTCAGGCTCCTGCGGCGGAGCCGTCACCGCAGCGGCGGAATTCGGCGGCAGAGTTTCCGTGGTGGACAGCGAAAACGTATGCATCGGGCAGCAGCTCCTGGTGCTGTACGCCATACGGCTCCGGGACAGGGGGCTGAACGCCGCCGCGATCGTGCGGGAGCTGGAGGCAAAACGCGGAAGCATACGGGTGCTGGCGCTGCTGGACACCCTGGAATATCTCAAAAAAGGCGGCCGGATCTCTCCCACCGTGGCCTTTGCGGGAGGGCTGCTGTCCATAAAACCCGTAGTCGCCGTAGAAAACGGCGAGGTCGTCCTTGTGGGCAAAGCCAGGGGATCAAAGAACGGCAACAATCTGCTGATGCGCTTCGTGGAAAAAAGCGGCGGGATCGACTTCGATATGCCCTATCTGCTGGCCTACAGCGGCCTCGATGACACACTGCTCCAAAAATACATCCGCGACAGCGAAGTGCTGTATCAGGGCCGTACAAACGATCTGCCCGTCTGCGCCATCGGCAGCACCATCGGCACTCACGTGGGACCGGGAGCGGTAGCCGTGGCGTTTTTTGGCGGAGAAGATCGCATCCAATAAGCCCTTCTCCTTGAACCGTTCTTTCGCAGAGAAGGGCCGCTGCCGCCCTTTTTATAAGGCCGGTTTCCGGGAAGCGCGGGCCTTTCAGGCCGCCGTTTTGGATCTCTTCATTTCACATCAAAAACGCTGACCCAGACACACTTTCCGTCCTTTTCAAACCACAGCCGTCCGCCGTGGGCGGCTGCGATCTGTGCCGCCACCCGCAGCCCCATGACGTGCGGACGGCGGGGTCCTGTCCCCGCGCTCATCTCCGCCGGTACACGGCTCACAGCCTCACAGCCCTCTCCTTCCACCGGTACACGGCTCGCCGCCTCACAGCCATCCCCCTCCGCCAGCACGCGGCGCACACGCTCCGGCACGCCTTTTCCGTCGTCCTCCACGCAGAAGCAGAAGCCGCCCTCCGCGCAGCGCGCCCGCAGCCAGATATGACAGCCCTCCGGATTGTGCCGCACGCTGTTGCCCAGCAGGTTTTTCAGCGCCCTGGTCAAAAGCGCCACGTCCCCGGTCATCCGGCGCTGTTCCAGTTCTTCCTCCATGTCCATATCCAGCTCGTATTTTTCTCCGATCTCCCCGGCATTCAGCATCTGCACCGCCGTCTGGCGAAGCCAGACCGTCGGCAGATAGCTTTCCCGCCGCAGGGGCTTCGTATGATAAGCCAGCCGCGAGGTCAGGTTCAGGTCCTCGACCAGTTTTTTGATGGAAAAGCTCTGCTCCCTGATCAGCGCTGCCTCCTGCCGCGCCGGTCCCGGCAGCGTCTCATCCCGCTCCAGCGCGTCCGCATAGCCCGCGATCAGCGAAAGAGGCGTCCGGATGTCATGGGACACTCCGGCAATCCACTCCGTCCGCAGAGTGTCCCGCCTGTCCAGCTCTCTGCGCTGCCGTTCCAGCAGCGCGGAGGTCTGGTTGATCCGCTCCCGCAGATACTGAGTCAGTCCCCGTTCGGGAAGCGCCACGCTCTTTCCCCGCGCCAACGCTTCCACGCCCTCTCCTACTGGCCGCAGGGCGCGGTAAAACCGATAGCCGAACAGCAGAGCCAACGCGAACACCAGCAGAAAATTGAACAGGAGGAAAAAGGCGGCATAGGAAAACAGCCCGTCCAGCTCCGATTTTTTCCAATACAGATTATACCGCACCAGACTTCCCCGCGGATAGGCGAACACCAACAGCCCGTCCTGCCCGTACCGCCAGACCGCCACCGGATATCCCGCCAGATACCATTTGGAAAAGGCGGCGACCTCCGCTACGGAAAACGCTGTCGGCACCTCCGCGGGCCGGTTCCAGTCCCAGACCACGGTTCCGCCCGCATCCAGCAGCAGCGCAAAGGCACAGCCGTTCTCCTCCAGGCGCGAGATCCCGTTTCTCCTCATCTCATAGCCGCCGTCCTCCCGCCTGACGAACTGATCGGCCACGGTCTGATACTGCCCCGTGCGAACGGTTTCTCCCTCCTGCTGCCGCAGCTTCGCCAGATAAGCCACTCCCAGCGCCGCATTGATGCACACGACAAAAACGATCAGCAGACACGCCGTCCACACATATCGCCAGTAAATTTTCAGAATGCTTTTCATGCCGCTTTTTCACCCTCTCGTGCCGGGTTCCTTTTCCAGCTTGTATCCCAGTCCCCGCGCTGTAGTCAGCCAGCGGGGCTCGGAAGGATTTTCCTCGATCTTCTCCCGCAGCCGCCGGACGTGGACCATCAGCGAATTCTCATATCCATAGTAAAAGTCGCCCCACAGCGCCTGACTGAGCGCATCGAAGGTCACGATCCGCCCCCGGTTCTCGCAAAGCTTCTGCAGCAGCAGAAGCTCCTTGGCCGTCAGCTTCCATTCCGCCGGCTCACGCGTCGCAGCGTCCGCTCCCTTCGTTCCCGGCTCCCGCGGCGCCTCCTCCCGCACACAGCCCGCCGCGAGATCCACGATCCGGTTCCCTAAACGCAGCGTATTTTCCTGCCGCGCCGATGGGCTCTGCCCCGGATAGGTCCGCTTCAAAACCGCCGACAGCCGCAGCGCCAGTTCCCGCGGGAGAAAAGGCTTTGTGATATAATCGTCCGCGCCCAGCCCCAGACCCAGCAGCCTGTCGGCATCCTCGTCCCGGGCCGACAGAAACAGCACCGGCACGTCGGACCGCGCCCGCAGCGCATTCATCAGCGAAAATCCGTCCCCGTCCGGCAGACCCACGTCCAGGATGATGATGTCCGGCATTTCAGCCCCACACTGCTCCAGACATTCCCTGCACGACATCGCCGTGCGCAGGTTCCGGAACCCTTCCTTTTGCAGAAATCCCGTCACCATCTGACAGAGCTTTTCATTGTCATCCACCAGAAGGATCCTTCGCTCGTGGATCCGTCCGTTTTCCGGAAACTGCTTATCCTCCGCACCCATCCGCTCCATTCCCGCTCCTGTTCGTTCTGTTTCGGCGTGCATTTTCTCTGTTTTCATACCTGTCCGTCCCATTCCCGCGCCGTCTCCTTATAAAACCGTTTTCCGCGTCACAACTCCTCTTTTGAGTATACCCTATCCGAAAGCGCATTGCACGTCCCGGCGCCGAAATGTAAGGTAAAAGTAAGAAAGCCGCCGCCCGCACAGCAGGCAGCGGCAAAGCCGACTTAAAAAAAATATTCCGGCATTCTTGAGCGTCCGCACAAAGTTGAGCTTCGGCCCCTTCCTTTATAAACGCTCCTTCAAAAAGGCGGTCAGAACCTCCGCAGCCTGACGGTGGCAGGCCGGACCGGGATGCTCCCGCGAACCCACTGTGGCCGGTACAGCGGCGGGCAGCGGCAGGAAAAATACCCGCGTGTCTCCGGTCTTGGCCCTGTACTGTTGAAGGCCCGCTTCGATGGCGGGGCGCAGCCCTTCGCTCACCATGCCGTAGGCCCACACCAACAAAGCCTGCGGATTGCAGCGGCGTACGGTCTGCAGCGCCCGAGTCACGGCGGCTGTCACGCAGGCATGGCCCGCCGGGGTATCCTCCTGCCGGAAGCTCTGCCCAGTCACAGGGTCGTGCCAGGCAGGCTGTGCCATCGCTCCACAGTCGTTGGTCCCCAGATTCAGAATGACGGCATCCGCGGGCCAGGCCCCAAAATCATAGGCGGTGCTGTCGCCGCACTGGCCGCAGACAGTTGTATAGTAGTCCATCACCACATGGCGGGGATCGTTGTCCCAGCCGCTGCACAGCCCCCAGCCGCTCTGAGAAAAGATGCGGTACTCTGCATCCAGGGCGTCGGCGGTCAGGCGGGCATAGTGGGGAACGGCACTGAAAAACATCGGGATCCAGTCCATCTCGCTTTTGGCACCGGCCAGCCCCTCGCCGCTGGTGATGCTGTCGCCGATGAATTCCAGCCGGTATTTGGGCTGCAAAAGAGGCAGAAACTCTCCTTCCTCCCCGGCAAGCCCCAGCAGCCGCACGCAGTGAGCCGGGTCCTCCGGCATGGCCTGACACTCCTTGAGCACCCGCACCTGCTTGACGGTGCCGGGCGTACTGCCGCGAAACAGGCAGACCTCGCTCTCCCCGCACGGCAGGGGCAGGCGCTGCAGCCAGGCGCCGTTCACCTCCACCGACAGCCATGGCTCGATCCGATCATAATCAGCGGCCACGCGCAGCCGCAGCTCGCTTCCGGTGAAGCGGCACACAAAACCGCTGCCGGTATGCCAGAGGATGACTGCCTGCCCGTCTAGGGTATTCCGCCCCAGCGTACGGACAAGAGGCAGCTCAGAAAAAGAAAGTTCCATCATAATAATCCCCTTTTCGAAGCGTATACGCGACGGAGCGATGAGAAATCCGCGAACACGGTTTCTCATCTGCCATCAGAGCTATTTGCTCTTTAAAAGTAGTAAAATCCTTTGCACCTGCCAACGCATTTCCCCTATAAAACGAAAGAGGGAGAGACCCGCAAGTTCTCCCCCGCCTGTGGGCTTCGCAAGTTTCCACAGAACGATCACTAAGCATAATATAGCCGAGGATGAATGAAAAGTCAACAATCGCTTGAGTTTCCGCAGACGAAATCCGTCCTTTTCAACAGTGCATCTTGTCGATAAGCCTCCCTAACCCGAAAGAGAAGGGAGGTGGTGCGAATGGGTATATATGAATCTTTGAGCCTGTTATTTTTGGGCGGTTCATTTCTGATCGCGCTGCTTGCCTACATAGACAGTAGGAACAACAAGCGAAAATAAATAAACCTACCTTGTATCTTGGCGGAACAGGTAGGCTTATTTAGCAACCTAGGGAAGCTAACCACTTTGTGGGCAGTCGTTCCTCTTGTGCTTATAATATAGTATATTCTTATTGACATTTCAAGTTCATTATTCCCAAAATAGCATCCAAATTCTTAAAAGGCATAGCAGCCGCCACACCCCACATTTCTTATCGTTTCAACGATTTCTCAGTCTGTTGTTTCTGCCCTTTCAAATCGTTCTGTTTTTCATAAAGATTGTTCCGCTCCTTGCAGAGTTGTTTCATGCGCTCCAACTGCGCCCGTACTCCCTCCCGGCAATCCGGCTACCGCTTGACAACGCCCCCGTGCGCTCTCATAATGAAACTGACAGAAACCTACTGACCCCAGAACTCACGGGAGGAAACAAGCGATATGAAGGAAAAAACAGCGGACGCCCCGCGCGTCCAGAACCTAGACAGGGAGTGGAAATTCGGCTACGGCAATATCGATCCTCACAGCGCCATCCTGGGACGGGATGACGACATCACGGTGAACCTGCCCCACGACTATATGATCGCGGGCGAGGTCACGCCGGACGCCCCGGCGGGCTGTGCCAGCGGCTTTTATACCGCGGGCGTAGCGCGCTATCTCAAGACCGTCCATATCCCGGCGGAATGGGAGGGCGAACGGATCTATCTGAAATTCGACGGCGTCATGATGAATGCCGTCGTATCCGTCAACGGCTGCCGGGCGGCGCTGCACCATTACGGCTATACGCCGTTCTGTACGGACATTACGCCGTATCTCTACTGCGGTCAGGACAACCGCATCCTGGTCATGGTCAATCCCAGCATGCAGCCCAACAGCCGCTGGTATTCCGGCGCGGGCATTTTCCGCAGCGTGGAGCTCATCCATGTGCCGCCTGTCCACATCGAAAATGACGGCATTTATGTCCGTACGGACCGGATCGCATATTCCGAGGCCGGAGCGCCCGAAGCGGCCTTCCTGCAGGCCGAAGCGGCGGTGAGAAATACCACCGGCAGCGACCGGCTGGCCTCGGTGGAGATCAACCTGATCGACGACGATACGAAAGAGACGGTCCTCACCCGCCGGGCGAAGATCCAGATCGATGCGGGCAGCGTCCAGACCGCCCATATCGCCATGACGGTGAAGGAACCCCGGCTCTGGAGCGCGGACGCGCCCGCCCTTTATACCGTAAAGATCTCCGTCACCGATCTCGGCGTCTTCAAGACCCATTTTACGGAAAACGCCGTCAAAACCGTGGATGAGGACAGCGTTCTTTTCGGCATCCGAACCGTGACCGCGGACGCCGTCAGCGGTCTGACGGTCAACGGGCGCTCCGTCAAGCTGAAGGGCGGCTGCGTCCACCACGACAACGGCCTGCTGGGCGCCGTTTCCCTCTATGACGCGGAGGTGCGCCGGATCCGCAGGATGAAGGAAGTGGGCTTCAACGCCGTCCGCACCACCCACAACCCGCCGTCAAAGGCGCTGCTGGAGGTCTGCGACCGGCTGGGCATGTATGTGTTCGCGGAGGCCTTTGACGCCTGGGGCATCGGCAAACAGCCCGGCGACTACAACCAGTTTTTCGACACGGACTGGCAGGACGATCTGACAGCCTTCATCCGCCGGGACCGGAATCACCCGTCCATCGTGATCTGGTCCACGGGAAATGAGATCTCCGAGCGCGGCGGCCTGAACCACGGCTACACGCTGGCCACTGCCCTCGCCATGAAGATCAAAAGCCTGGACGCCAGCCGTCCGGTCAGCAACGCCGTCTGCTCCTTCTGGAGCGCTCTGGACGATTATCTGATGCTGGATAATATGCGCCGCTCGGCCGACGCCGCCAAGCAGAACGAAGACGCTGCCAAAGAAGACACCAGCTGGGAGGAAATGTCCGAGCCCTTCACCAACGGGCTGGATATCGTCGGCTACAACTATATGGAGGACAAATACCCGCTGGATCA
>CANRMT010000077.1 GCA_947631815.1 uncultured Eisenbergiella sp. | reverse complement strand
ACAAAAACGGTCATCAAGTAACGCATACCATAGAAATATGAGAGAGTAAATATCAGTTGTGCAGAGGTAAACTCCACAGGGGTAACAGGAGGTGGAATTTACAATTTCATTTTTGGGAGTGATAAAAAGACAAATTTTCAGTGGATTTTTTCACTGCAGTTTGGTAAAATGAAATAAAAGTTTTATAAAACCTTCGTCCGCGCTGTGGGAAGGAAAGGGAGGGTATAGCCATGAAGATGATTTTTGCCATGCTGCGTTCTGAGGATGTGGATGAGACGGTGGAAGAGCTCAACCGTCATAAATACTGGGTGACGAAGCTGTCCACCACGGGGGGATTCCTGAAGAATAAGAATGTGACGCTGGTGATCGGCACGGAGGATGAAAAGGTGCCCGGAGCGGTGAAGATCCTGCAGGAGTGTGCCGGGGCGCGCCCTTCCGTCAAATATACCATGCCCTCCATGTCGTCCGGCAATATGGGTCCCAATGCCAATACCATGGTGCCCATCAACACGGTGGCCGGGGGATGTACGGTTTTCGTGCTGGACGTGGACCGGTACGAGAAGTTCTAAAATCCGCCCCGTGTCCGTGCAGGCTTACGGAGATATGTTCCGTGACGGAGGCCGGAGCAGAGGAAAAGCAGAAAAACAGGCATGACGGGTACTCTTTCTTTACAGGAGGAGATACCGTGCATACCTGTTTTTTTGATTCCTGTATCAAACCCGTATTCCGGTGCGTCATATTTCTGCCGCGACGGTTCGGAAAGACTTCGCCGATGCGTGACGGAAAATCCAGTTCATCTTCCCGGTCAGTTCACCTTTCCGGACGACTCACCTTCCCAGCCATCCGCCGTCCACGGCCAGCGTGAAGCCGTTGACATACGCGGAGGCGTCGGAGGCCAGAAAAACGCCCGCGCCCATGATGTCGTCAGGCGTGCCCCAGCGTCCGGCGGGAATGCGCTCCAGGATCGCCTCGCTGCGCTGTGCGTCGCTGCGCAGGTTCGTTGTGTTGTTGGTGGCCATATAGCCGGGCGCGATGGCGTTGACGTTGACGCCGAAGGGGGCCCATTCGTTGGCGAGGGCTTTCGTGATGCCCATGACAGCGCTTTTGCTGGCGGCGTAGGAGGGGACCCGGATGCCGCCCTGGAAGCTCAACATGGAAGCGATGCTGATGATCTTGCCGTAGTGATTGGGAAGAAAATAGCGGTTCGCCATGGCCTGGGAGAGGAAGAATACCAGCTTTTCGTTCAGGGAGACCACCTTATCCCAGTTCTCCTCGGAGACGTCCTTCGCGTCCTCCCGGATGATGACCCCGGCGTTGTTGACCAGGATGTCCACCCGGCTGCAGAGCGCTTCGCAGCGTTCCATGATGACGGAGATGGCGTCCGGAGAGGAAAGATCCACGATGATCTCATGGAAAACGCCTCCTGCGGCTTCAACTTTTTCTCTGGTTTCCTGCATGCTCCTTCTGGCTACGCCGATAACGTCGGCGCCGGCCTGGGCGAAAGCCACACAGAAGCCCTGTCCCAGCCCTGTGTTCGCGCCGGTGACCACGGCGGTTTCTCCGTTCAATCGAAACTGATCCAGTATCATGGAATTTCCTCCTACTTTTTGAATGCAGAAAGCACGGGACGCGCGCTTTTGGGGTATGTATTTCGAATGCCGGATATCGGCGTCTTCCTCTTTCTGCGAATTTATTTGCATATTCTGTATTTACTATATTGCATTCGGATGCCGTTTTCAACTATAATACGGGGAGAAATCTCCGAAAAACGACCCGTCTGCGGTCATACGGAAAGGAAAAGGCAATGGATAAAAACAGTTTCTTGAACAGGCCGCCCATGGGGTGGAACAGCTACGATTATTATGATACGACGGTGACGGAGGCGCAGGTGAAGGCCAATGCGGATTACCTGGCAGCGCACCTGAAGAAATACGGCTGGGAGTATGTGGTGGTGGACATTCAGTGGTACGCGCCGAATGCCGGCACCAAACGGGCACAGCACCAGTATATTCCTTTTGATGAGATGGAAATGGATGCATACGGGCGGCTGCAGCCGGCCGTGAGCCGTTTCCCGTCGTCCGCGGGCGGAAAGGGCTTCGGGCCGTTGGCGGAATATGTGCACGGTCTGGGGCTGAAATTCGGCATTCACATCATGCGCGGCATTCCCCGGAAGGCGGCGCAGGATCACTGCCCGATCCTGGGAACGGCATCCACTGCGGACGAGGCGGCGGATCCGTACTCCATCTGTCCCTGGAATCCGGACATGTACGGGGTCAGACCTGCGCCGGAGGGGCAGGCATACTATGATTCCCTGTTTTCCATGTATGCGCAGTGGGGCGTGGATTTCGTCAAATGCGACGACATCTGCCACAGCTGGCTTTATCCGGACGGCTCCTTCTCCGGCTGGGAGGAGACCAGGATGATCCACCGGGCCATTGAAAAATGCGGCCGACCCATCGTGCTGAGTCTTTCGCCCGGCCCCGCGCACGTCGACCGGGCCTGGGAATACTGCGAATATGCCAATATGTGGCGGATCACCGATGATTTCTGGGATCAGTGGGAACCGCTGAAGACCATGTTTTACCGCTGCGAGCTCTGGCAGGATCATGTCAGGAAGGGCTGTTATCCGGACTGCGATATGCTGCCGTTGGGCAGGGTGGGAAAGGGCTTCGGTCAGGAACGGGAGGTCCTGTTCACGAAGGAAGAGCAGAGGACTATGGTGACGCTGTGGTGCATGTTCCGGTCGCCGCTGATGATCGGAGCGGAGCTGACGAAGCTGGACGATTGGACGCTTTCGCTGCTCACCGATCCGGATATTCTGGCCATGCAGGATGAGGGACGGCGCGGCGTGCAGATCCGGCGCACGGATGCGGAAGCCGTCTGGAAGAACGAGGACATCCGCACGGGGGAGGTATGCGTGGCGCTGTTCAATCTGAGCGATGAGGAGCGCGTCATATCGGTGCCGTTGGACAGGCTGGTGCCGTGCGGCACGCAGGCGCATGGCGTACAGCCGCAGGATGCGGAGCTTCTGGAGCTCTGGGAGAAAAAGACGGAGCGGAGCAAAAACGGAAACGTGACGGCATCGGTGCCCGCCCACGGCGTGCGGGTTTACCGGATCTGAGGACAGCAGGGATCGGAGCGCATGGGAGTTTTCTCATGCGCTCTGTTTTTTTTAAGTGTTTTTCTTTTTCGGATGCGTACTATATATGACCGGTCGATAGGATCCCTGCAAGGGAAATACCTGTGAACGCATTCTGCATGAATTCGGAGGACGCTGCATTGGATGACAGAAAAATGATCTCTGAGATCGCAAAGGGAAATGAAAAGGCATTTGAAACGGCGGTTGACAGATATGCGCGGCTGCTTTGGAAAACGGCTTCCTGCATCCTGGTCAACGCGTCGTCGGCTTGCGAGGTGGAGGAGTGTGTGGCCGACGCCTTTATCTATCTCTGGCAGCATCCGGAGAAATACGATCCGGACCGCGGAAAGCTCTCCTCCTGGCTCGTCATGGTCGCAAGGAGCCGCGCGCTGGACAGGTTCCGAAGGCTGATGCGGGAAAGAGAGATCCCGACGGAGGACATTCCGGTGAAGGAGCTGTCTTTTGGGGATTTCGGCGCGGAGGAAGACGGACGGGCGGAAAAGCTCCGGGTCTGCCTGGACGAATTGGACGGCGAGGAACGGGAGATCCTGATCCGGCGTTTTTTCTACGAGCAGAAAAACCAGGAGATCGCGGCGGCGATGGGACTTAAGCCGAAACAGGTGGAGAACAGGATCTATCACGCGAAGGCGAAGCTGAAAAAGAAGATGGAGGAGGCATAACGATGAGAAAATTCCGAAAAGAGAATCTGCACAGCATAAAATCCATGATCCGGGATCGGACGGGGGTGCAAATGGGAAAAACGACCTGGCATGACGGGGGATATCTGAAAAAAAGTCTGCTGGCCGCCGCGGGCGTTCTGTGCTGCTTTGCGCTGTCCGCCTTTGCCTATTATAAGTTTAACAGTCTGGACGGCGACGAGCTTTCGCTGCGCTCCGTATATCAGGGCGGCGGAAGGTACGAGATATACGTCACGAATCTGTCGGCGCACGAGCTGAAGCTGCAGGATGAGATCAGGGTGATGCAGTGGTCGACGGGACAGCCTGTGGAAGGGGATCCCGGGCGGATCCGCGTGGAGGCCGGGACAATCGCGCCGGGCGGTACGGGCGTCGTGAAGGTCGATCTGTCGGACGGTTACGATGTAGAACGCATGAAGGAAAGCATCGGGGACGGTGACTGGTATTATTTTGTCCTGACCAATAACGGCTTCGCCTTCGGACAGGATTGGATGTGCACATTTGACTTCGGGACCGGCGGCGGGGCGTTCCCGGATCCCGTCCTGATCAAAGCAGAGACGGAAGGAACTGAGACGCAGGAGCCTTCCTATGAAACCGGCGGTCTGATCTTTGAGGACTGGGCGTCCCCGCTGTCCGCCTTATCCGTATCCGGGCACTTCGGGGAGCAGGCCAACGGCGCCTTTTCCGATCATGTCAGTTTTGCGGGAAAGGAAGGAGACCCGGTATTCGCGGTATCCGACGGGACCGTCGCGGAAACGGGGTTTGATAAGGCGGACGGGATCTATGTCGTCCTTTCCGTGGAGGACGGTATCTGTGTGAAATACGGGCATTTGCAGGAAGCGTACGTGTCGGAGGGCGAGACGGTATCGAAGGGAGATCAGATCGCGGCCGTGGGGAAAACGGGCATGGCGACCGGAGCGAACCTGGCTTTTGCGGTGAACATGGGAGGAGAATACATCGATCCGATCAGATAAAATAGCGATAGAGAGACATCCGGGAGAATGCGGGACGTGCCTGAAAGGGAAATGGCGCGGCCCGCATTCCGCGCGTTTTGTCAGCCTGCCGTCCACAGCGCCTGTGTGCGGCGTATTTTTGTGCACTTTTGTTGTTGACATCTAATTTTGGTAAGCGTATACTAACTGTTAGTAGAAGGATGATACTCAAGATATATGAGACTACGTAAAGGAGGAGAAGCAGATGCCGTTATCCATGGTGAAGGAAGGACAGCCGAGCGTGATCAAGCGGATCGGCGGCAGGGAAGAGATCAGGAAGTTTCTGGAGAATCTCGGATTCGTGACCGGCAGTACGGTGACAGTGGTGTCCGAAGTGGGCGGCAATCTCATCGTCAATGTCAAGGATTCCAGAGTCGCCATCGGGAAGGATATGGCGAACCGGATCCTGGTCTGAAGTGCCGCGGCGGAGTCGGCACGTTCCCGCATATGGAGGATTCGTGTCCTGTTGGGGACCGGTCTTTACATATACTATAATGGAGAAAGGAAGAAGCGATGAAAACATTGAAGGATGTCGCCTGCGGCCAGACCGTTCAGGTGAAGAAGCTGTCCGGAGACGGCCCCGTGAAGCGCCGGATCATGGACATGGGCATCACAAAGGGCATCTCGGTCTTTGTGCGCAAGGTTGCGCCGCTGGGCGATCCGGTGGAGGTGACCGTCAGGGGCTATGAGCTTTCGATCCGGAAAGCGGACGCGGAAATGATCGAGGTGGAGTAAATTTTTTTGTCCAGAAGTTAGGAATGCCTAATAACAGACAGCCGAAACGAATAAAAGTCAGACACGCGATACGGCTGCGGGCTTTCCTGCGAAAAAAAAATCAACAGGAAAAGGAGTCTGAAAATGGCGATCAAAATTGCGTTGGCGGGCAACCCCAACTGCGGAAAAACAACGTTATTCAACGCGCTGACCGGGTCCAACCAGTTCGTCGGCAACTGGCCGGGCGTGACGGTGGAAAAGAAGGAAGGGAAGCTGAAGGGCTATAAGGACGTGAGCATCATGGACCTGCCCGGCATTTACTCCCTGTCCCCGTACACCCTGGAGGAAGTGGTGGCGAGAAATTATCTCATCACGGAGCGTCCCGATGCGATCATCAACATCGTGGACGGCACCAATATCGAGAGAAACCTGTATCTGTCCACCCAGATCATGGAGCTGGGCATCCCGGTGGTCATGGCGGTCAACATGATCGACGTGGTGCAGAAGTCCGGCGACAGGATCTATACCGATAAGCTGAGCCAGAAGCTGGGCTGCGACGTGGTGGAGATCTCCGCGCTGAAGGGCACCGGGATCCAGAAGGCCGCACAGAAGGCGGTGGAGCTGGCACAGAAAAAGGCGGCCGCCGTGCCGGTTCATCATTTCGCGCCGAAGGTGGAGGCCGTCATCAACAGAGCGGCGGAGCTGCTGACGGATGTGCCGGAGGGGCAAAAGCGCTTTTTTGCCATCAAGCTTCTGGAAAAGGACGACAAGATCGCGGCGCAGATGAAGAACGCTCCGGACGTATCCGAACTGGTCAAAGAGCTGGAGGCGCAGTTCGACGACGATACGGAGAGCATTATCACAAATGAACGCTATGTTTATATTTCCTCCATCATCAAACAGTGTTATACTAAGAGCGGAAAGAAGGAGATGACCGTATCCGACCGGATCGATCAGGTGGTTACCAACCGGTTCCTGGCGCTGCCCATTTTCGCTGCGGTCATGTTCCTGGTTTATTATGTGTCCGTCACTACGGTGGGCACCTGGGCGACGGACTGGGCCAATGACGGCGTGTTCGGCGACGGCTGGAGCCTGTTCGGGCTGGAGATCCCCGGCATTCCGGTGCTGGTGGAGCGGCTGCTGACGGCCATCGGCTGTGCGGATGTTCTGCAGAGCCTGATCCTGGACGGCATCGTGGCCGGTGTGGGCGCGGTGCTGGGCTTCGTGCCGCAGATGCTGGTGCTGTTTCTCTTCCTGGCGTTTCTGGAGGCCTGCGGCTATATGGCCCGCGTGGCGTTCATCATGGACCGGATCTTCCGGAAGTTCGGGCTTTCCGGCAAGTCCTTCATCCCGATGCTGATCGGGACCGGCTGCGGCGTGCCCGGCGTCATGGCATCCCGCACCATCGAGAACGACAGGGACCGCAAGATGACCATCATGACCACGACGTTCATCCCCTGCGGCGCCAAGCTGCCCATCATCGCCCTGGTCGCGGGCGCGCTGTTCGGCGGCGCGGCCTGGGTGGCTCCCAGCGCCTATTTCGTGGGCATTGCGGCCATCATCTGTTCCGGCATCATTCTGAAAAAGACGAAGATGTTCGCCGGGGATCCCGCGCCCTTCGTCATGGAGCTTCCCGCGTACCATATGCCTACCGTGGGCAATGTGCTGCGCAGCATGTGGGAGAGAGGCTGGTCCTTCATCAAGAAGGCGGGCACCATCATCCTGCTGTCCACCATCGTGCTCTGGTTCCTGCAGGGCTTCGGCTGGGTGGACGGACATTTCGGCATGCTGGAAGCGGAGCAGTTGGACAGCAGCATCCTGGCGGCCATCGGCGGCATCATCGCGCCTCTCTTCGCGCCTCTGGGCTGGGGCGACTGGAAAATGGCGGTGGCGGCCGTTACCGGCCTGATCGCCAAGGAGAACGTGGTCGGCACCTTCGGCATCCTCTTCGGCTTCGCGGAGGTGGCGGAGGACGGCGCGGAGATCTGGGGCGAGCTGGCCGGCAGCATGACGGCGATCGCGGCCTATTCCTTCCTGGTCTTCAACCTGCTGTGCGCTCCCTGCTTCGCGGCCATGGGCGCCATCAAGCGGGAAATGAACAACATCAAATGGTTCTGGTTCGCCATCGGTTATCAGTGCGGCCTGGCCTATGTGGTGTCCCTGTGCATTTACCAGATCGGCAGCCTGGTGACGGGCGGCGGCTTCGGGATCGGAACGGTGGCGGCGTTCCTGTGCGTGATCGGCTTCGGCTATCTGCTGTTCCGGCCCTATAAGGAAAGCGGCGAGCTGCGGGTGGATCTGAAAAAGCTGGCCAGCGCCAGATAAGGGCCCGGGAATCAAGGCCCGAAAAAAAAGGAAAGCTCCGGCAGGGCGGAAACCCTGCCGCAGGGCCCTGCGTGCCGAAAGGGACGGAGGGCGGGGGAGCGCGGCGTATGCCGTGTTCTCCCGGGAAAAAGAAATCGGAGGTGTTCATATGGGAACCATCCTGGTGCTCGCAGTTCTGGCGGCCGCGGTGGGCTTTGTCATCCGGGGCATGATCCGGGACAAAAAGAACGGGAAATCTCTGCAGTGCGGCGGCGACTGCAGCCACTGCGGCGGACACTGTCACTGAGGGAAAATGCGATGGCAAACGTGATCATCCTCGCGGTCCTGGCCGTCATAGCCGTTTATGCGGTTTCCGCCTCCCGGAAGCATTTCCGGGGAGAGGGCGGCTGCTGCGGCGGGGCAGGAACCGTCAGGGAAAAGAAAAAGCTGACCGCGCCCAAGCTCGGCGAGAAAACGGTCCGGATCGAGGGAATGCACTGCGAAAACTGCAGGAACCGCGTGGAGCACGCCGTCAACCGGCTGGACGGCGTGGTCTGCAGAGTGAACCTGCGGAAAAAAACGGCCAGGATCTCTTACAGCGTCACGGTATCGGACGAAACGCTGCGGGAGACCATCGAGGCGCTGGGATATGAAGTACAGTCGAGCGGCAGAAAGGGAACAGCATGAAACTCACAGACCTGTTGGCGTATGACGATATTATGATACAGTGCCATGACAATCCGGACGCGGACGCCATCGCCAGCGGCTTCGGCGTTTACACATATCTGAAAGATAAGGGAAAGGCCGTGCGCCTCGTCTATTCTGGGGATCGGCAGATCCAGAAGAGCAACCTGCTGCTTCTGGTACAGTCCTTTTCCATTCCCATTCAACATGTGCCGGAGAAGGAAACGGCGGAGCTGCTGGTCACGGTGGACTGTCAGTACGGGCAGGGGAATGTGAGCCCGCTTTCCGGAAAGACCGTGGCGGTGATCGATCATCATCAGGCGGCGGACCCATCGGCCCTGCCGCCGCTTAAGGAGGTCCACAGCAATTACGGTTCCTGTTCCACTATTGTCTGGAAAATGCTGCTGGATGCGGGATATGCGGTAAATGAGAACCGGGATCTGGCCACCGCGCTGTATTACGGGCTGTATACCGATACCGGGAAGCTCCAGGAGATCTTTCATCCCATGGACAAGGATATGCGGGACAGCCTGAAGATCGATAAAAGCTGCATCTTCCGTTTTCAGAATGCGAATCTGTCCCTGGAGGAGCTGCAGATCGCGGGCCGGGCGCTGATGGACTGCGGTTACAATTACAGTGAGAAGAACCGTTTTGCCATCGTAAAGGCCGAACCCTGCGATCCCAATATTCTGGGCGTCATCAGCGATATGCTGGTGGAGGTGGACGCGGTCGATTTCTGCGTCGCTTTTTGTATGCTGGATGGAGGAAAGGCCAAGCTCTCCATCCGCAGCTGCGTCAGGGAGGTCCGGGCGGATGAACTGGCGGCTTTTCTGTATCGGGATCTGGGAAGCGGAGGCGGTCACTCCAGAAAGGCTGGCGGGACGCTGAGCGCGGAGGGACTGCAGAAGCTGTCGAAGGATCACTACGGAAGGCCGGAGAGCGTGGTGCAGGAAATCCTGTACGGCCGGATGGAGGCCTATTGCAGAGAAGTGGAGATCGTGGATACGGCGGCCTGTGCGCCGGACTTTTCGGAGGCGCGCCCGTATCGGAAAAAGAGTGTCCTGATCGGATATGTGCCCGTCGGAGAGATTTTCGAGCCGGGGACGGAAATCCTCGTCCGCATGCTGGAAGGGGAATTTCAGGTGACCTCGAAGGAAAATCTGTATCTGATGATCGGTGTGGAAAATGAAGTTTATCCCAGCAAAGCGGAGACATTCGAGAGGGGATATGAGAGAACGGAGGAGCCATGGCAATTTGAGGGCGAATATGCGCCTACCGTCTGCGATGTGGTCACGGGAGAGCGCAGGTCGCTGGCGCCGTATGTCCGCGCCTGCCGGTCCCGGGATACCTCCGTCGTTCTGGCGAAGCAGTTGACGCATCGCACGAAGCTGTTCACCCGCTGGGATCGGGAAAACTATATGCTGGGACTGGAGGGCGACTGGCTGGTATGCCGGAAGGACGATCCGGGCGACGTTTATATCGTGAAAAAGGACATCTTTCCGAAGCTGTACGAGGAGGCGGATACGCTGCCCCATACAGCCGCGGACATGCCGCCTCATACGGCCGTGGATACGCTGCCGTGAGGAAGCTGTCGGCGGGCCGTTTATTCATCAAAAAAAGGATCCCTCTGGATCCTGCAGAAAAGGGCGGGAACCGGAATGCGGTCCCCGCTTTTCGATTCCCGTCACGGCTGGCTCAGATAAAGAAGCCCGTCGGAGATCAGGGCGCCGGAAACAGAGAGAGGGACCATTTCCGTGAAAAAGGTGATGGATTCGTGCCCGGAAAGATCGATGGAAATAGGGGTGGGACCGGTGGAGCGTCCCATGCTGAGCCGATAGACCGGCTCCTCCTGATCGCCGTCCAGCCAGATCAGGAAATCATAGCTGTACCCCGAGCCCACATCATCCGGGCAGCTTATGGTGGCGGTAAAATGATCATATTTCCCGCCCAGGTAATAGCTGGCATAGGATTCCAGATTGAAGGTGCCGATCTTCGTCACATCTTCGCGGACTTCTCCGATGGAATTCATATATTCGTCCAGCACCTCCGCATTGCTTCCTTCCATGATGTGCTGGGAGAAGAGCGTTTCCGTTTCCCCGTCAGGGATATCGGAGCCGGAAGCTCCGGCGGAAGCATCGGGGCCCGTCCCGTTTTCGGCATCCTGCGAGTAATAAAGGAGTCCGTCGGAGATCAGAGCGCCGGAAACAGCGAGAGGAACCTCTTCCGTGAAAAAGGTGATGGATTCGTGCCCGGAGAGATCGATGAAAATAGGGGTGGGACCGGTGGAGCGTCCCATGCTGATCTGATAGACCGTTTTCTCCTGATCGCCGTCCAGCCAGATCATAAAATCATAGGTGTATTCGGAGCCCACATCATCCGGGCAGCTTAAAGTGGCGGTAAAATGATCATATTTTCCGCCCAGGTAATAGCTGGCATAGGATTCCAGATTGAAGGTGCCGATCTTGGTCACATCCTCGCAGACTTCCCCGATGGAATTCATATATTCGTCCAGCACCTCCGCATTGCTTCCTTCCATGATGTGCTGAGAGAAAAGCGTTTCCGTTTCCCCATCGGGGATATCGGAAACGGAAGATCCGGCGGGAGCATCGGGGTCCGTCCCGTTTTCGGCATCCTGCGAGTAATAAAGAAGTCCGTCGGAGATCAGAGCACCGGAAACAGAGAGAGGGATCATTTCCACGAAAAAGGTGATGGATTCGTGTCCGGAAAGATCGATGGAAATAGGGGTGGGACCGGTGGAACGTCCCATGCTGATCTGATAGACCGGTTTCTCCTGATCGCCGTCCAGCCAGATCATAAAATCATAGGTATATTCGGAGCCCACATCATCCGGGCAGCTTAGAGTGGCGGTAAAATAATCGTATTTTCCGCCCAGGTAATAGCTGGCATAGGATTCCAGATTGAAGGTGCCGATCTTTGTCACATCTTCGCAGACTTCTCCGATAGAATTCGTGTATTCGTCCAATATCTCCGCATTTTTTCCCTCCATAATGTGCTGAAAATGGAGGGAAACGTGATCATACAGGGACAGGTCCGGCGGCGTTTCCTGCATGGCCGGATCTACAGCCGGATTTCCTTCTGTATCCGCGTCGGAAGCCTCCAACGTATCCGGGGCAGAATTCTTTTCTGTATCTGCGGCAGCGGTGTCAGAAGCCGCCGGGATTTCCGTCGTTTCCATAGTTGTCTGAGGAGAAGGCTCCGTCTTTTTCCGAAGAAAGGAAATGGCGATCCCGCACAAAACGATCAGCATGACGATCAGGGCCAGCAGGACCGCCGTCAGCGGACCACGCGTGCCGCCGGTGTGCGTATGAGATGGAGCGGGCGGATCGGCAGGAAAAAGTTCCTTGCTCAGGGCCAGCGCCACAGCATCCGCGAGAGCGTCTAGGGATTCTTTCCGGTGCATCTTATCCAGTGTCAGGATCTGAATGTTTTCCAGCTGAAAAGCGAACGGAACCGGGACAGATGGAATGATCTGGAACGGGATGACATGCTTGCGGGCGGAGATGGCAGTATTGAGCTCCTTGGGAACCCAGGGGGATCTTTCTGCATTTGGGGACAGAATGAGTAGGAAAACGGGACAGGCATCCAGCGCTTCGGCGATTTCCTTCGCATAATTCTCGCCGGGGTTGATCCCGCCGCTGTTGGCCATCCAGCAGGAATATCCTTTTCCTTCCAGCATTCTTTTTACGGTCAATGCCCAGTTCATGTCCAGACTGCTGTAGCTGATAAATATCTGTTCGTTCATCGCCGATTCCGCCCTTCGATCGTAATTCCTAACTTATTTTAGTTTTTTTGCCGAAGCATGTCAATCCTAACATGAGATTTGCAGCGCAGCATCTGCAGAATGGCTGATATTTAGCGAATCGTAGGGCGGATGAGAGAAATGGGTGAAAATGATGTCCGCTAAACGGCCGGAAGCAATTTAAATGCTTCCGGCAGGTCCGGGAGTTTGACAGTTAAATAAAAGGAAAAGTACTTGCAGGCTGCTTAAAACCTGCTTTCTTTTTGTCAAATTTTT
>CANRMT010000076.1 GCA_947631815.1 uncultured Eisenbergiella sp. | reverse complement strand
GAAGGACGATTGATGAAAATGGAATCCAACACGAGAAAGGAGCTTATCATGGAACCGATCATGAGAAAAGACGTCCCCAAGGAGCTGACCTGGGATCTGTCCGCCATTTATGCGACGGAAGAAGCGATGTACGCGGACGCGGAAAAAATGAACGCGCAGAGCCGAGAGATGGAGGAGCGCTATAAGGGGCGGCTGACCACGCCCGAAAGCATCAACGCCTGTCTGGATGAGCTGCGCACCCTTCAGGCCACCGCCGTGCTAGTCTCCCACTATACGGACCTGGCCGTGTCCGTGGACTATTACAACGCCCACAACCAGGAGCGCAACGACCGCATCAGCCTGATGCTGTCCGAGATCTCCGCCCGGCTGAGCTTTATCGACAGCGAGATCCCGCAGCAGGACGCAAAGGTCCTGCAGGACGCCGCGGCGCAGTCCGCCCCCAACAGGCTGTATCTGCAAAACCTGCTGCGCCGGAAGCCCCATCTGCTCTCCCCCGAGACGGAGCGGACGCTGGCGGCGCTGTCCAATGCCTTCAACACCCCCTATCAGGTCTACAATATGGCGAAGCTGGCCGACATGCGCTTTCCGTCCTTTACGGCGGGCGGGCAGGAATATCCCCTGGGCTACTCCCTGTTTGAGGACGACTATGAATACGATGCGCGCACCGAGGTCCGCCGCGGCGCGTTCGAGGCATTTTCTGCAAAAATAAAGGAGTACGCCAACGTCACCGCGGCGGCCTACCAGTCTCAGGTACAGACGGAAAAGACCATGGCCGCGCTCCGGGGCTTCTCCTCCGTTTTCGACAGCCTGCTCTTCGACCAGAAGGTGGACCGCGCGCTCTATGACCGCCAGATCGATCTCATCATGGAAAAGCTGGCGCCCCACATGCAGAAATACGCTCGCCTCCTGCAAAAGGTGCACGGACTGGAGCGGATGACCTTCGCCGATCTGAAGCTCCCGGTGGATCCCGACTACGATCCGAAGGTGACCATCGCGGAATCCAGGCGTTATATCGAAGAGGGGCTGTCCGTGCTCGGCCCGGACTATCAGGAGATGGTGCGCGAGGCATATCGGGACCGCTGGGTGGATTTTGCGAAAAATCAGGGCAAATCCACGGGCGGCTTCTGCGCGAGCCCTTACGGTTCCCATTCCTTCATCCTGCTCAACTGGAACGAAAGGATGTCCGATGTGTTCACGCTGGCCCATGAGCTGGGACACGCCGGACATTTCCGGGCCTGCAACAGCGCCCAGTCCATTTTCGACACCGACGTTTCCACCTACTTCGTGGAAGCGCCCTCCACGATGAACGAGCTGATCATGGCCCACTATCTGCTCAAGACCAATCCGGACAAGCGGTTCCGCCGCTGGGTGCTCTCCTCCATGATCGGCCATACCTACTATCACAATTTCGTGACGCATCTTCTGGAGGCGGCTTATCAGCGGGAGGTGTACCGGATCATCGATGCCGGAGGCAGTGTCCAGGCCGAGACCCTGAGCCGCATCATGAAAGAAACGCTGGAGCGGTTCTGGGGCGGCGCCGTGGAGATCATTCCCGGCGCGGAGCTGACCTGGATGCGCCAGCCGCACTATTACATGGGCCTGTACTCCTACACCTACAGCGCCGGGCTGACCGTCGCCACCCAAGCCTGCGCCCGGATCGAGGCGGAGGGGCAGCCCGCCGTGGATGACTGGAAACGCATGCTGGCGGCAGGCGGAACCAAAACGCCCGTCGAGCTGGCCAAAATGGCGGGCGTGGACATCACCACCGACGACGCGCTTCTGGACACCATCGCCCGGATCGGCGCCATGATCGACGAGATCTGCGCGCTGACCGAAGAGATCGGCTAAGCGCCGGACTCCGCCCGCCGGGGGACTCCTCCTGACAGAGCGGCGCCCCCGACGGATCCGGTCCAGCCGCCCGCCTCAGCCCCCGCTCTTTTTCATGCCGTTCAGATACCGCAGGATCCCCAGATGGAGCTGCCACGCCACCTTTTCCTGATAGTCCGGGTCGCACAGCAGCTCCTCCTCCCGGGGATTGCTTAAGAATCCGCATTCCGCGATGACGATGGGCCTGCTGGTCTTGCGCAGCAGATAATAGCTGTCGTTGGCCTTCGCTTCTCTCCGGTTCTTTGGATCCAGGCCCGATACCAGCTGCGCCTGCAGGGTATCCGCCAGTTTTTTCCCCTCTTCGCTTCCGGTATAATAAAACACCTGCGCGCCGCTGACGGAGGCCCCGTCATAGCTGTTCTGATGAATGCTGACCACGATATCCGGCTCCGTCTTCTCCATCAGCTCAATGCGCCGCTTCATATCCTGCACTTTTTTCTGCGCCGCGCCCGCATCGTAAAGTCCTGCATCCTGCGTCCGGGTCATCACGGCCTTCACATCCGCCTGCTCCAGCAGCGCGGCCAGCCGTGTCGCGACCGCGAGATTGATGTCCTTCTCCAGCGCGCCGTTCGCGCCCACCTTCCCCGGATCGTTCCCCCCGTGGCCCGCATCCACCACCACACAGAACTTCTGCATTTTGGAATGATCGTCTTTTTCCGCTTCCTGTTCCCCGCGCCACGCGGCGCTGTCCGTCAGCACCGCGGCCTGTCTCCCCGCAAAAAAGACGGCGGTCAGAAAAACCGCCGTCCCCAATAATTTCACCAGTTCACGCTGCCATTCCCGCTTCATGTCCGAAACCTCATGGCTTTTTTTCATTATATGGCCCCTGTCCCGGGATTATGCACCGGCACGATACGTAGCAACGGCAGCCCCGTCAGCGTCCCGTCCCAACTGTGTTTTCCTTCAGACACGCTCTCGCTCGGAGAAAAGCGCAGCGGTCCTAAGCTCGTGAAGCACCTCGCTAAGGACCGGCGCTTTTCTACGGTCTGAAAGGATAAACACAGTCGGGACGGGACACCGACGGGGCTGCCGCTGCTGCGCTGAGCTTTCTCAATCCGCCAGGAAACCGGCAATGACGCTCCAGATGTTCTCCCGGCCGTCGTCGAAGGTCAGCTTCCAGGAAGCGACGCCGCCCAGATCGTATTTTTTCATCACACCGATCTTGCCGCTGATGGACTGCTCATCCTCCAGCCACACCTGCACAAATCCCCCTTCGGCGTCGAACCGGGCATAGTTCTGTCCCGTCTGCTCGTCCCACTGATAGGCGACGCCCTGCTGGAGCAGATAATCCGCCGCGGCCTGAATGCCCACCGCCCGGCTGCTCACGGTCCCGTCCGCAAAGGTGGTCCAGATCCGCGTGTAGAGCGGGATCGCGTTGATGACCTTATGGGAGGGCACCATGCCCGTCATCGTCTGTATCCCCTCCTCCACATATCCGATGGAGGCCACGGAACCCGGCTCCTGACTGCCGCCCCAGTGTTCGTCGTAGCCCATGATGATGACATAGTCCGCCATCACGCCCTGTTCCTTCCATCTGTAATGCGCATTGAAATCGCGGGGCACATAATTGTCCACCGAAAGCACCAGCCCGCGGGCGCGGCAGGCCACGGACAGCTCCCGGATGAACTGGATGAAGTCTTCTCCAGCCTCACTTTTTATCTTCTCAAAATCGACATTGATGCCGTCGAGACTGCAGCGCTCGGCCTCCGCCATCAGCGCTTCTATGATGGCCGCGCGTTTCTCCGTCCAGGGAAGGATCTGATTCGGATCCACTCCGTCCGCCTCATGGGTGAAATCGTCCACCAGCGCCCAGACCTCCAGCCCTTTGCCGTGAGCCGCCTGCACATATTCAGGGCTGGCGATGCTCTCCACGCCGCCTTCGTTGTCCGAAAGGAAAAACCAGGTGGGAGAGATCACGTTGAGTCCCGTCACGCCCTCCACCACACCGGGAAAGGTGCTGTTGGCCTTCTCTTCCGTCACCTGATGCCAGGCCATATTGATCTTGTGCTCCCTGGTGTTCCCGCTGTAATCCGGCTCCACATAGCCCGTGTTTTTCACCGGCGTCTCTGTCTGTTCATTCTCCAGGAACCGTTTCTCCAGATAGCCGATATAGCCGTCCTGCGA
The DNA here is from genome assembly GCA_947631815.1 of uncultured Eisenbergiella sp. Classification (GTDB taxonomy): domain Bacteria; phylum Bacillota; class Clostridia; order Lachnospirales; family Lachnospiraceae; genus Gallintestinimicrobium. The sequence continues at coordinate 9,017 of CANRMT010000076.1, read as the reverse complement.
CTGCACGCAGTCCCAATCCTCGAATTCCTTCAAAATGATCAGCGGATCTCCCTTTTCCCGTTTCGAAAGGATCTCGCTCTTCACGCCGCCGCGCAGCCGGATGGCGGTGCCCTTCCTCAGCTGGGCGGTCTTTCTCTCCGTCCATTCGGTCTCCAGCACCACTCGGTTGGGCGCCGTATACAGCGCGTAATTGAAATCCGAATATTTCTTCGCATAGTCCAGCGCCAGCCAGACCTTCCCATTCTCTTCAAAGGCGGCCACATATCCGTCCGGGACCGTTTCCCCGAAACCGGCCCGCACCACCTCCGCGGGCAGCGTATACAGGACCGCGCCGCCGTTTCGGTCCGCGTAAAACCGGTCGTTCAGATACGCGTGCACGGTGTCCATGTCCAGATAGCAATGCCCGTCCCGCAGGATGCCCTTCTGCTCCAGGAAATCGTGGTTCAGCAGGATCGCCGTATCCTCCTCCGTCTCCAGCCCGAAATATGCCTGCAGATCGGCTTCTTCTTTGGAATAGGAATATTTATCGTAAAGCCAGACGCCCGCCGCGCTTCCCGAGATGATCAGGATCAGAAGGATCGCGATCAGCGCCGGTATCATCTTCCTGCTTTTCTTCTTTTTCTTCTTTTTTTTGCTCATGCCGTATCCCCGCCTTTATCCGTTGTCCGTACACCGCCGCTCCCCTGCCCGGGCGAGGCCTCCGCGCCCGCGGACGAGGTGTGCCGTGATCTCGTCCGGCTCCTCGTCCATGAGCGCGATCTGAAGCCCCGCGCCCGCGGATGAGGCAGCCTGCTGCCGCTTCTCTCCCGCAGTCCCCGGGGCACAAAATCCGCGACTCCGGAAGCGCTGCGATGACCATACTGCAATTATATCATGCGGCCTCAAAAAAATCCACTGTACGTTAAAACGTAAAAACGTCCGGCCCCGTCTGCGATGTATGGGGCTCCAACGCGAGAACCGGGCCGGACGCTCTCAGACAAGAACGGTCCGCAGACTGCCCGAAAAAGCAGTCACCACTTTTTTATCTCATCGTAACGGACTTCCCGGAGCTTTCCCTCCTCGTCCGTGATGAAATCAGGCATATATACGGCTTTTTCGCATACGCAGCAGACCTCCACGATCTCCCTGGCCGGGGTTTTCTTCCCATTCAGGTAAAACCGGACGCCCTCATGCTCCATCTGGGCGAGCAGATTTTCCCATGCCTCGGGCTGTATCCTTCCCATAGGCATTCTCCTTTCCTGATCCGCCTTCCATCCCAAAAGAATCCTGTATGTGATATATATTCCGATGTCAGATCAGGTTGAAAAACGGAAAATTTGCGAGATGAATGAACAGTGCCAAAACAGGATCATACTAATAAAATATAATGGAATCTGAATTGCGGTTTTGTCTGGAAAATATTGATCCGAAGATTTTCCGATAGGGTACATAACCCTTCTAGACATTCTCATACTATATACATTGTGAGAATAAGACGGAACGGACACCTTCCGTTCCTTTCGTGTCAAAAGCAGCTGCGAACCCGCTGCCAACGGTGTGATGAGAGATCACAGACCGCCTGTTCCGACAATCCTCCTTCCCGGCACGGATTGCTCAGAATCATCTCTTTCATAATTATATCCAACGCAGGGAATAATTTCAAGCATTTCTTAAAAAAATATGAAACAGTTGCGGCTAACGCTTGACTTTGTCCCCTTTTATGATATGATAACTTTCACAGGTAGTCATAAATTCTGTCACAATCGGGTCTTTTGTATGTATCAAATAGTAAGGATGTGATAGTATGAAAATCGAAAAAGTGAATGATCACCAGATCAGATGCACGCTCACCAAAGCCGATCTCGCCGACCGGGAACTGAAGATCAGTGAACTGGCCTACGGTACGGAAAAAGCGAAGAATCTGTTTCGCGATATGATGCAGCAGGCATCTCAGAAATTTGGTTTCGAAGCGGACGACATTCCGCTCATGATAGAAGCGATCCCCTTAAACGCAGACTGTATCGTACTGATCATTACCAAGGTAGAGGATCCGGAGGAGCTGGATACCCGCTTTTCCAAGTTCGCTCCCTCCGCGGAGGATGACGAAGACGGCGTCGATCCCGACGATTATTCTTCCAGGACGGCCGAAAGCACCGACAGCATTTTCGATCTGTTCCGACAGATCCAGGAGAGCCGCAGGGCCGAGCTCTCCGGCCAGAAGCAGACCTCCGGCGCCCGGAAGGAGAAAACGCCCTCTTCCGACATGATCTCCGTCGGAAGTGCCCGGATCTTTTCTTTCCCCTCCATGCACGATCTGATCCGCCTCGCCCATGTGACTCACGACTTTTATGACGGGAAGAACTCCCTTTACAAGAACAACAGCAGCGGCAGTTATTCGCTGGTGATCAGCGAGGAGCAGATCTCGGCGGAGGCGTTCAACCGGATCTGCAACGTGGTCTCCGAATACGGCAGGCTGGAGCGGTCCGCGCCCGGGAGCGAGGCGTACTTTAAGGAGCATTACGAGCCGATCGTGGAAAACGCCGCACTGCAGACGCTGGCGAAGATTTAAGGAGAAGCAATGGCCCGGGCGGAAAGGAGTTTCCGGCCGGGGTTTTTTTAGGTTTTGGCCGCGGTCGGCAGCTGGCTTCCGCCGGGGGTGGGAGTTCTTGGCCGCGGTCGGCAGCGCATCTCGTGAACGCGCCTGCTGGCGCAGGCTCGGCCGCTGGCGCGGCCGGTTCACTCGATGATGGGGCATACGCCCCATAAAATAGGAAATAAAGAGTCCCGGATGAAAGCCAGCTTTCATCCGGGACTCTTTATTTCCTATTTTGCGCTGCCTATTGGTAGGTCAGATGCTCTCATGGAAGGTTCTGGAGATGACGTCGGCCTGCTGTTCGGGGGTCAGCTTGATGAAGTTCACGGCGTACCCGGAAACACGGATGGTCAGCTGAGGATAGTTCTCGGGATGCTTCTGGGCATCGAGAAGGGTCTCTCTGTTCAGAACGTTCACATTGAGATGATGGCCGCCCTTGGTCGCATAGCCATCCAGTAACGATACCAGGTTGTCTACCTGTGCATGATTCTCTGCCATGATAATTTTCCTCCTGTTTTAATATTATGATATTCGCGGGAAGCGGGCTGTTTGCCGCCTCCCGCACATTTACTTACTGGTAGTCATCCAGTCCCTGCTCCAGCGTAGGTACGCTGCATGCGAGAGGTGTCCTGGAGCAGTCCGTGCAGCCCATAGTCTGCACTTCTTTGGAAGCCTTGGCGTCATCGTAATCCACGTTCACGTGGCCCGTGCCCTTCGCCATTCCGGCGTCCAGCATCTTTACGAGATCGTCGATCATTTCTTTTTCGTTCATCGTTTCCCCTCGTTTCCTGAAAAGATCGTCTCACGCGGAGCGGCGCATTATTTCAGGTCCAGATCGATCTCGATGTCGCCTGCGAAGATCTTGTCTTCCTTGCCCAGCGCAGCGGGGATGATGGTGAAGGTATTGGAGATACCGTCCTGCGCATCCTTGAAAGGCAGCTTGGAAACAGAAGACAGGGAAGCGATCGCACCGTGGGTGTCGCGGCCGTGCATCGGGTTGGCACCAGGAGCGAAAGGCTGGCCTTTTCTGCGTCCGTCAGGGGTATTGCCGGTAGCCTTGCCATAGGTAACATTGGAGGTGATCGTCAGGATGGAGGTGGTAGGAATGCCCTGTCTGTAGGTATGATGCCTTCTGACAGCGGTCATGAACCTGTGCACAACGTCCTGCGCGATCTCGTCCACGCGGTCATCGTCGTTGCCATACTTCGGGAAATCGCCGGTGGTCTTGAAGTCGACGATCACGCCGTCCTCGTCGCGGATCACTTCCACCTTCGCGTACTTGATCGCGGAAAGGGAATCGGCAACGATGGAAAGTCCGGCAACGCCGGTCGCGAAGTATCTCTTGACATCCCTGTCATGCAGAGCCATCTCAGCTCTCTCATAGCAGTACTTGTCATGCATATAGTGGATGATGTTCAGGGTGTTGACGTAAACATCAGCCTGCCACTCCATCATATCGATGAACTTGCTGAACACATCGTCATAATCCAGCACATCGCCGGTCACAGGGCGGTACTTCGGGCCGACCTGCTTCTTGGTCACTTCGTCTACGCCGCCGTTCAGCGCGTACAGCAGGCACTTCGCCAGGTTCGCACGGGCGCCGAAGAACTGCATTTCCTTACCGATGACCATGGAGGATACGCAGCAGGCAATGCCGTAATCGTCGCCGTGAACCGGTCTCATCAGGTCGTCGTTCTCATACTGGATAGAGGAAGTCTGGATGGACATCTTCGCGCAGTACTTCTTCCAGTTCTCAGGAAGTCTGGTGGACCAGAGAACCGTCAGGTTGGGCTCGGGAGAAGGCCCGAGGTTGGTCAGCGTATGCAGATAACGGAAGCTCATCTTCGTTACCATCGGCCGGCCGTCAACGCCCATGCCGCCCAGAGACTCGGTCACCCACACAGGATCGCCGGCGAAGATCTGGTTGTACTCAGGAGTACGGGCGAACTTGATGCAGCGCAGCTTCATGATGAAGTGGTCTACGAACTCCTGGATCTGCTCCTCGGTAAAGGTGCCGTTGGCCAGGTCTCTCTGCGCATAGATGTCAAGGAAGGTAGAGGTACGGCCCAGAGACATGGCAGCACCGTTCTGCTCCTTCACCGCGCACAGATATCCGAAATAGGTCCACTGAATGGCTTCCTGCACGTTGGCGGCGGGCTTGGAAATATCGCAGCCATAGGAGGCGGCCATGACCTTCATCTCTTTCAGGGCCTTGATCTGCTCGGAGATCTCCTCACGAAGACGGATCACGTCGTCGGTCATCACGCGGCCGGTGGAAGCCTTCTGGTCCTCTTTGTCCTCGATCAGTCTGTCAATGCCGTACAGAGCGACACGTCTGTAGTCGCCGATGATACGGCCGCGGCCGTAAGCATCCGGCAGACCGGTGATGATGTGGGAAGAACGGCATGCTCTCATCTCAGGATTGTAAGCATCGAAGCAGCCGGCATTGTGTGTCTTCCGATGGGTGTTGAAGAACTCGGAGATCTCGGGATCTACCGTGTAGCCGTTGTCCGCGCAGGCCTTCTCCGCCATACGGATACCGCCGTAAGGCTGCAGGGAACGCTTGAAGGGCGCATCGGTCTGGAAGCCGACGATGGTCTCCTTGCTCTTATCCAGATAGCCGGGGCCGTGGGACGTGATCGTGGAGATCACCCTGGTGTCCATATCGAGAACACCGCCGGCCTCACGCTCTTTCTTCTGCAGATCCAGCACCTGGCTCCACAGGTCCTTCGTGTTCTGTGTAGGCTTGGCGAGGAAAGCATCATCGCCTTCGTAGGGCTCGTAGTTCTTCTGGATGAAGTCACGGACATTGACTTCTTTGTCCCACTTGTTGCCTACAAAACCTGTCCATTCTGGTCTCATTTTGAAACGCCTCCTTGAAAAATATGGTTGATAGTGATACGGCGGAATCAAATGGGGGGATCCGCCGCATTGGATACTGAAAACCTATACAACTCTGTATGATCATTATAAAATAACGGTCCCTTCAGGTCAAGTGTATGCAATGTACTTTTTTCCATACATCTTAGGATTTCAAAAGAATCCTTTGGCTATTCTGTCAGTACATTCCGGCCGCTCACAGCAAAACTGGCGCAATGAGATCACTGCGCCAGCAAAAATTCCCCATATTGGCCCCTGTGCCCGTACGGGCCGCCCGTGAATGGTCAGGCAAGCGCGTTGAGCTTCTCCATCAGCTCCTCTACGGGAATGCCGTGCACCATCGCGGCCTCCTCCAGGGACTCGCCCTGCGCGGAAGGGCAGCCGAGGCAGTGCATGCCGATCTCCATCAGGACGGGAGCGGCGTTGATATCCACCTGCAGCGCTTCTCCGATGGTCATTTCCTTCGTGAACTTTTCCATTTCGCAAACCTCCTTTTCTATGATCCGGCGGCATATGGCCGCCACACATTCCGTATGCAGTGTTTAGTATAATACATTTTCCGCGTTCTGACAACCTGTGCGGAAAATTTTATGCCGCTTATACGGTGTTTACCGGCTGACCGGGCGCACCAGCGTTTCCCATATTTCGGGGCCGATCTCCTGTTTGGGATCGAACTGCGCTGAACTCATGTAGCGGTATATGGCCGCAAGCAGCGCCCGGGCTTCGGGATACTGCTGCAGGTCCTGCAGGCCGAAGGAGGAGAACAGCAGTCTTCCGTTTCCGCACCGGCATTCCAGGAGCTGGGCCATGGGCCGCAGGAACGCATAGCTGTCCATCTCCGTGACGATGGCCTCATACCGTTCCGGCAGGATCACGGCCCGCTGCACCGCCATGGGCCACCACTGCCAGTTCGTGTGGAATTCCGTGGGGAATGCCGCAAAGAGCGGGTGTCCGGCATCGATCAGCTGTCCCATGCCGCCCTCCTGAGAGGGGAACGTCCCCACGGACCAGAAATCCGTGGTGAACTGGGCCTGAATGGACTGCGGCAGGGCCTCCTTCACGGAAGGCGGCGCAAGATAGACTTTGCCGCCCTTTTGGAGCACTTCCTTCGCCGTCTCGTCCAGATACGCCGTCTCGTAGACATCCGCGAGGCACACAGGCTCCACGGCCGGATAGACCCAGAGCGGATAACGGTTGACGCATTCGCCGAGCCGTACCGTCAGCTCCAGGCGGGCCGGGTCAGCCGCCGGTCCCAGCGCAAGTTTATCCAGCGCTGTCTCCAGCGTCCCGGCGTCAGTCAGCTGTCCTGCCGGACATTTCACGAAGGGGAGACGTCCGAAGGCCGCGATGCGTCCCGCCTCCATTTTTTCTCCGTTATCGGCAGCCATCCGAAGGCCGTTTTCAGGCACTTTTTCTTTTTTCCGTTCTGCCCCGTCTGTTCTCTTTTCCTGATCTTCTCCGTCCGCTTCGGCCTCCTCCGCGATCCGAAGCGTCCATTCCGGCTGACCGGTGAGCTCTTCTTTCCCGAAGTTGGCGATCTTCACACGGGCGCGCAGCGTCTCCGTATTTTCCCAGGTGTATTTGGGGAGCAGCACCAGCGGCAGCCGGTCCCGGAAAAAGCGCCGGAACCGTTCCGGGTCCGCGAAGGAATAGGGTTTCGGCTTCAGATGGGAATCCATCATGCCCACCAGCGCCGTTCCCTGCCCCGGAAAGTCCTGCAGGCCCAGCAGAGAAAGCCCTGACATCGCCCCGGTGCGCATGGCTGCCTCCGATTCCTCCCGATAGCCGATGAGGGAAAGCTCCCCGGTGGCCTCCACATACCGTTTCCAGACCGGCTCCATGCCGCGCTCCCGCACCCGGTCCCGCACCAGCCGCAGGTTTGCCGGGTCGGATATGCCCTGAAAATCCTCCAGCTGGGCGAAATCCGGCAGGATCTCAAACTGTCCCACCTCGAAGCCGAATACCGGCCTGGGGGATACTTCCCGGATCCGCGCCATGGCCCTGCCGAAATCCGTCTCCGCGTTCGGATAGCTGCGGTTGATATAGCCGTTCATGCCGTCATAGGTCCCCCGCAGATCCTCCTCATAGTATCGGAAGGAGGAATAAAAATCGTTCTCCGCGTCACAGCAGATGGCGCCGTAATGCCCGTTGGAGGAATCGGAATACAGCCGGGTGGGATCGGTCTTCTTCGCCAGCCGCAGCAGCTGACGCATCCTCTCATGCCCCTTTTCGCCCGCCTGCAGCTCATTGCCGAAGGTCAGCATCACGAAGGACGGATGGTTCGCCAGCATCCCCAGCACACAGAGAAGCTCCGTCCTGTAGCACGCGAAGCTTTCGTCCGATTCAAAGGCGTCCCTGGGATTCCAGTGGGAAAGCTCCGGCTGCATCAGCATCCCCATCCGGTCCGCCGCCGCAAAAGCGGCCTCCGGCGGGCAGTGGGAATGGAACCGCATGCAGTTCACGCCGTAAGTGCGATACCGCCCCAGGATATCCAGCCATTCCTCCACGGTCATGGGCGGATGGCCCGTTTCCGGGAACACGGCGCAGTTGGCCTCTCCCCGCAGGAAAAAGACCCGCCCGTTGACGGCGAGCCGCCCCTCTCCGTTGTCCCCGAAATCCCGGACGCCGAAGGTCACGGTTTTTTCATCCGTCAAAAGAAACGCCGCCTCACAGGCCTCCCATTTTCCGTCTGCCTCCGCCGGGCCGCCCTCCCGGCCCGCGCCTTCGCCGGGCGCGCGCTCTTCTTCATACAGAGAAACCGTCAGCGCATACAGATTCCCTTCCTCCAGGTCCCATCTGCGCACGTCCTCCCGCAGCGCCAGCCCGGAAAATGTCAGCTCCGTCTCCCCGGGGCCGCCCGTACAGGCCGCCGCGCACATGTCCGTCCGAAGCGCATCGCTGCGGACCCGCACGCTGCCGCTCCAGGGCCTGTCCGCGCAGATTCGGGCCTTCACCGTCACCGTACCGCCCATGGGCAGCACCCGGATGTCCCGCAGAAAAACCGGATTCTCCGTCCGCAGGCGCAAATAGCCCACCGCGCCGTTCCAGTTGGTCTGCGTCTCGTCGGTGGCCGCCGAAGAAAACACGATGGCATCATGGGGCAGGCCGGGATAGCTGTTGTCCGAAACCAGCATCAGTTCACTGTCCGCGCCGAGCAGCCCCGTCACTTCAAAGACGTGCGGCGTGCTCAAAGAAGCCTCCGTAAAATGAGGCACCTCCTGCCCGTCCACGAAAAGCCGCAGCGTCCTGGCCCGCTCCGCTTCCAGGAAGATCCGCTTCCCCGCCGCGGCCTCTTTTTTCAGCGCCTCCCAGGCGTCCGGCTCCAGCCGCTTCGTCAGCCGGGCCGGTCCCTCATACGTATGCTTTCTCGTAAAACGGGTGGCGATCACATCGGAGTGAAAGATCTCGTCCAGCTTTTCCAGATCGGTGTCCGGATGCCACTGATTCGGTCTCGCGTCCCGGTGCCCGATCCCGTTCTCATCCAGCGTCCCCGGCAGAACCATGGGATACCGCCTGCCGTCCCCGATATCCGCTTCCCATACGCCCTGTAAAGAAATATCCACGC
>CANRMT010000075.1 GCA_947631815.1 uncultured Eisenbergiella sp. | reverse complement strand
ATGAGATATGAAACACAGATCAACGGGATCAAAAGCAGCGTATACTTCAGCGACAAGAATATTTCAGAGCTGTTCCTTCCGCTGCTTCGGAGGCTTTCCCGGCTGCAGGGGGAGAAGGGCAGGTGAATCCTGGTGTTCCTGGCGGCGCCTCCCGGAGCGGGAAAGAGCACGCTTTTGAGCTTTCTTCGATATCTGGCGGAGCAAAACGGGGACTGTGCGCCCCTTGCCGTCATCGGCATGGACGGGTTTCACCGTTATCAGGAGTATCTTCTGACCCACACGACGGTCCGCGGCGGGGAGGTGATCCCCATGGTGAAGGTGAAAGGCGCGCCGGAGACCTTTGAGAATCCTACAGCAGCCCGAAATACCGGTCGTGGGCTTCCTGATACTCCCGGTTGAACGCTTCATTCCGCCCGGAGTGCAGTCTGGAAATGTAGTCATGGACCTCGTGCCGCAGCTCCGGGGTCGCTCTGGCGATGGTGGCCACGCCGATGTTGGAGCAGATGTCGGAGATGCGCTCCACCTCCGTCAGCAGGTTCATGAATTCCGTGCCCGTCAGCACTGAGCAGGCGCCGGTGCGCAGCCGTTCCAGATGGTTCTCCTTCAGAGCGTTCACCATATCGTCCACCACTTCTTCCAGAGGCTCGATATGTCTCGCGGCCTCCACGTCCCGTTTTCGGAAGGTCTGTCCGGCATGGTCCAGGATGTTGTCGATCAGTTCCCGGATCACGTTCAGCTCCGCCAGCGCCATTTGAGAAAAGGAAACCTGATTTTCATGGAGCGCGGACGCGATCTCCGCGATGTTGGTGGAGTGGTCGCTCAGGCGCTCAAATTCTGTGACCACGGAAAAATAATGGTTCATGATCTCCATATGATAGGGTGCCGTGATGTGTGCCGAAAGCTGGATCAGATAGTTGCTGATCCGGTCCGCCAGCGTGTCCACATAATCCTCGTCCTTCAGGATCTGATCCACGTTTTTCTGATCATATTGGGAAAGCAAATCAAAGGAACGGGAGATGTTCGTCCGGGCCGTCTGAAACATGACCAGCAGCGCGTCATAGCAGCGGCCGAAGGCCAGGGCAGGCGTGTTGAAAAATACGGGACTCATGGCGTCCAGCAGCTCGTCGTGTCCTTCGGCGGCGGCCGGTTCGTCCTTTACCAGTCGGCGGCTCTGTTTTTCATACAGGTTCAGCAGAGGGAACAGCAGGATCGCGCAGGACAGATTGAAGATCGTGTTGGTGTTGGCGATGCCGCCGGAGTGGATCACACGGTTCCAGAGCCCGTCCAGCAGTCCCATTTTGTGAACGACGGTAACGACGGTCAGAATCGCTGCGGTCTCGCTTAAGTTGAACAGGATATTGACGATGCCCACCCGCTTGGCGTCGGGTCTGGCGCCGATGTTGCAGACGATGGCGGTGGTGACGCAGTCCCCCAGATAAATGCCCACCAGCACGGCGTAGATCGCGCCGAAGGTCAGTTGGCCGGAGGTGGAAAAGGCCTGCAGGATGCCGATGGTGGCGGAGGAGCTCTGCAGGACGAAGGCTACGCCTGCGCCGATGAGATAGCCCAGCACGGGATTTTTTCCCAGATTGGAGAAGAGCCGTTCGATGATGCCGCTTTCCGTCAGAGAGCTCACCGCGCCGGTCATGTTCAGAAGGCCGGAAAACAGGATGCCGAAGCCGATGATGATCTGCCCCACCTTCCCGGAGGCTTCGGTTTTCACGCCCATGATAATGATGATGCCCGCAATCAGGGCCAGCGGAGCCAGGGTAGAGGGCTTGAAAAACTGCAGAAAAGAGGTGCCGGAGGCATCCAGGTCCAGCAGGCGGATGATCTGGCCGGTGACGGTGGTGCCCACGTTGGCGCCGATGATGATGCCCAGGGACTGATGAAGAGAAATGATGCCCGCACCCACCAGCCCGGAGGTGATGACGATGGTAGCCGTGGAGGACTGGATGACCGCCGTCATCAAGAGCCCCAGCAGAAACGCCTTGACCGGCGTATTGGTGAGCTTTTCCAGCGCCGTTTTCAGGGGGCCGGAGGAGCTTTCCTTCAGGCCGTCGCCCATGATGCGCATGCCGTAGAGGAACATGGCCAGGCCGCCCAGCAGTGTGATCAGATTGAAAATATTCATACGGTTCACCTTTGTAAAAACTTTCCGCTGATGCGGAAGCTGCCCAGTCACGCCGGGAGGTGTGAAGGCCGAAGCTTGGAGCCGCCTGCTGGAGGGTCGCCCGCAAAACAGGGGATCGTACTCATCGCCGCAGATGACACCGAAATCTATTTTACAGGAATTCCCCGCATTTATCCACTGTTTTTTCCGTCTCCTGCTGGAAAGGAGCAATTTTGGTCGAAAATGAGGATTTCGGACCGATAATCGGTTGTTGTCGCCTTTGGAAAATGATAAACTTCATAAAAGGGGGAGATATACGGCAAACAGGAGATGAGACTTCATGGAAGGTACGAGGAGGAAGCCGGAAGGAAAGACGGTTTATACGGTACTGGACGATCTGCCCTACGGAGAACTGAGCCAGAAGGAGATGTCCGGGCGCGTGGAGCGGATCCGGATCCCGGAGGGCGTGTCCCCGAAGAGACTGTATCGGGATATCGTGCTGATCGCCTGGCCCAGCCTGGTGGAGATGGTGCTGACCCAGCTGACCAGCATAGCGGATCAGATCATGGTGGGCCATCTGCCCGGACAGGAGGGCATCACGGCGCTGGCCGCGGTAGGGCTGGCGGCGCAGCCCAAATTTTTGCTGATGACCATGATCCAGGCGATGAACGTGGGCGCGACGGCCATGATCGCCCGGTTTCGGGGACAGCAGAACCGGGACAAGTCCAATCTGGTCTTCAAACACGCGCTGATCCTCAACTGCATCATGTCGCTTTTGTTCATGGCGCTGGGGCTTGTATTCAGCGAGGAACTGATCCGCTTTATGGGCGGAACGGGCATCAGCGAGGAAACGCTGGCGCTGGGCGTCACTTATCTGAACATTCAGCTCTACGGGTTCCTGCCGCTGTGTCTGGGCATCACCGTGACCGCGGCGCTGCGGGGCATCGGGGATACCAGGACGCCCATGATCTACAACACGGTAGCCAACGTCGTCAACCTGATCTTCAACTATATCATGATCTACGGCCACTTCGGCGTGCCCAAGATGGGGGTGGCGGGCGCTTCCCTGGCCACGATCATCGGCCAGACCACGGCGTTTTTCATCGCCATGTGGGTGGCCTTTGGGAAGAAGCACTATGTCTATGTGGACCTTCGGGAGAAATTCGCGTTTGACCGGGAGCTGATGGGGCGTGTGGTCAGCATCGGCATCCCGTCCATGGTGGAACAGCTTTTCATGCGCGCCGGGATCATCATCTATACCAGACAGGTCACCGGTCTGGGCGATACCATCTACGCGACGCATCAGGTCTGCATGAGCATCCAGGCCATGAGCTTCATGATGGGGCAGGCTTTCGCCAACGCGGCCACCACGCTCATGGGCCAGTCCATCGGAAAACGGCGGTACGATATGTCCGCCGTCTACATGCGCCTGACCCGGAATCTGGGGATCGCGGCTTCCTTCGTGCTGATGTTTCTGATGATCTGTTTCAACCGGCAGATCATCGGTCTGTTCAAGAATTCCGAGGAGATCATCGCGCTGGGCGCGCCCATCCTGGTGCTGCTGGCCTTCAGTCAGCCCTTCCAGGCCGATCAGTTCATCGTATCGGGCGGCCTGCGGGGCGCGGGAGACACCCGCTTTGCGGCGGTGGTGACGGCGGTCACCGTGCTGGGCCTGCGGACCGTTCTCTGCATCCTGCTGGTCAGCGTATTCCACTTCGGCCTGTGGGGCGCCTGGATCGCGCTGGTGGCCGACCAGTGTACGCGCACCCTCCTGATGGGGCTGCGGTACCATTCCGGGAAGTGGAAGCAGCTCAGTGCCAGACACACGATCCACGCGCGGGAGGCGTGATCCGCACCGCCGGTCCCCGGTCAGGGCTCCGTCCGCAGTTCCTGCCTTCCCCATTTTCCGGCGTGGTAAAACGATAAGGAAAGGATGGCCCCGATGCTCCAGCCCACGGGCCACGCGCACCAGATCCCTGTGGCGCCCATGGCTGTTTCGGACAGAATGACCGCCAGGACAACCCGGAGGATCAGATCGGAAAAGGTGGCGGCCATGAACTGCTTCATCATGCCTGCGCCGCGCAGGACGCCGTCGGCCGTCAGCTTTGCGGACACGACGAAGTAAAAGGGAGAGAGGATCCGCAGGAAAGCGACGCCCGTGCGGATTGCTTCCTGTGTCGGTTCGTCGATGAAAAAGCAAAGCAGGGGTGCGCCGCCGAAGCAGTACAGCAGACAGACCGGCAGGCACAGGAGCCAGACCAGCTTGAGTCCGCTGAAAAAGCCCGCCCGGATGCGGGAAAGCTTTCCGGCTCCGAGGTTTTGAGCCGTATAGTTGGAGATGCCGTTCCCCAGCGTCGTCAGAGAGGTGATCATGAGGTTGTTCAGTTTCACCGCGGCGGAATAGCCCGCCATCACCGAGGGACCGAAGCCGTTGATGACGCTCTGGATGATGATATTTCCCGCCGAAATGAAGCTCTGCTGGAGGATGCTGGGCACGGCGATCACGGCGAATTTTTTCAGGAGCGGGACGGAAAAGAAGGGAACCGCGCCCTTGGTCCGGAAGGTTCTCAGGCGGCGCAGCACCGCAGCCACGGCCAGCGCACAACTGACGCCCTGGCACAGGAAGGTCGCCCACGCGACACCGGCCACGCCCATGCGAAAGCATTTGACGAACAGGATGTCGACCGCGATATTGGCGGTGGAGGAGACGGCCAGAAAGAGGAAGGGCGTTTTCGAGTCCCCGCACGCCGAGAAGATCCCGGTGGCGATGTTGTAAAAGAACACGAAAGGCAGTCCCCAGATATAGATATCCAGATACCGCTTCGAGTCCGCGAAAATTCCGCCGGGGGTCCGGATGAGCTCCAGAAGCGAACCGCAGCAGACGATGCCGGTCAGCATCAGAACGGCGCAGAGGACGGCGCTGGAGAGGGCCGACGTATAGACGGCGGTTTTCATCTCTCCGTATTCCTTCGCCCCGAAATATTGGGATACAATGACGGAACAGCCGATGTTGCAGCCGAACGCGAAGGCGAGGAAGATCAGGGTGATCTCGTAGCTGTTCCCCACCGCGGCCAGCGCGTTCTCCCCGATAAATCTTCCCGCGACCCAACTGTCCGCGATATTGTAGAGCTGCTGGAACAGAATGCTGCCGAAGAGCGGCAGACAGAATCGCCACAGCACGGTTTCCGGTTTCCCGGTGGTCAGATCTTTGATCATAAGGATGGAGTCTCTCTTTCCAAAGCCTGGAAGCGGGCGCAGGGACATGTCCGCTCTTGCTTTTTCTCACCGCACCTACTATAATAGCCTTTGTACCATGTGTAAAATGCGGATTTGATATCCGATACATATGAATTTGATATGGAACGGCGGAAAAAGCGTGAATATCAGCTACGACCATTATAAGATCTTTTATTATGTTGCAAAATGCCGGAGCATTACGCAGGCGGCTTCCGTCCTGCACAACAATCAGCCGAACATCACCCGCGCGGTCAAGAATCTGGAAAAGGAGCTGGGCTGTCCCCTGTTTTTTCGATCGCGGCACGGCGTTCTGCTGACGCCGGAAGGGGAGAAGCTCTATGAGCATATCCGTATCGCCTTCGCCCACATCCAGGCGGGGGAGGAGGAGATGGCCTCGGTGCGCACGCTGCAGCAGGGAACGGTCTCCATCGGGGCCAGCGAGATCGCGGTATACTGCTTTCTTCTGCCGGTCCTGGCGGAATATCACAGGCTTTATCCGGGGATCCACATCCGGCTGCACAACTACACGACGCCGCAGGCCGTTTCCGCGCTGAAGAACGGGCTGGTGGATCTGGCGGTCGTAACGACGCAGGCGGAAGGCTTTTCGGAGCTGTCATGTGTCACATTGAAGGAGATCCCCGAGATCGCGGTGTGCGGGAGGGCGTATGCGGAGTTGACAAAGCGCACGCTGTCCCTGGCGGAGTTGGCGACTTATCCGCTGGTCTGCCTGGGCGAACAGACGATGACCTACGGGTTCTATGCCGGGCTGTTCCTGAAAAAGGATCTGCTCTTCGCGCCCAGCGTGGAGGCTGCGACCATCGATCAGATCCTGCTTCTGGTGGAAAACGATCTGGGGATCGGCTTCATCCCGGCGGATCTGCTGAAGGTCACGGGGAAGGAAGGCTCCGTCTGCACCCTGCATCTGGAAGAACCGCTTCCCTCCAGGAAAATATGCTCCGTCAGGCACCCGGATTTTTCCCTCAGCGCGGCGGCCGGAAGGCTGGAGAAAATGCTGCGCCAGGCCGGAGAAGGTTCGGCGTGAGAGGGCTCGGCGGGTGAAGCACACAGGAAATGGAAACCATATTTTTTTATAACAAGGAGGACAAAAAAATGAGCGAAGTATTGAAGGCGATCGAAAAGCGCAGTTCCACCCGCAGCTATACGGCGGAGAAGCTCACGAAGGAGGAAATGGAGTGCCTGCTGCGCGCGGGCCTGCAGGCGCCCACGGCGGCCAACCGGCAGGAGATCCACATCACCGTGCTGGACGGGGACCATCCGCTGCTGGCGGAGCTGGAGGCGGAGAAGAATGCCCAGCGCGGGCTTTCCGATCTTCCGCACAACTTTTACTACGAAGCGCCCACGGTGATGATCTTAAGCGGGGACGCGGGCTTTGGCTGGAGCGCGCTGGACGCGGGCATCGCGGTGGAGAACATCGCGCTGGCGGCGGAAGGGCTGGGGCTGGGCAGCCTGATCATCGGATGTGTCAAGAATGCGATGCTGGGGGCGAAGAAGGACTATTTTGCGAAGGCGTTCCGGTTCCCGGAGGGGTACGAGTATGAGATCGCCATCGCCCTGGGGCATAAGGCGGCGGACAAGACGCCCCACGAATACGATATGGAGAAAAACGTTTCGTTCCTTTGAACATAAGGACGTACTGGGATGGGAGAGGCCCTGGCAGAGCAGATGTCAGGGCCTTTTCTGGCGCCGTCATAGGTCCTGCGGCGTTTCACGCAGGCCGTCCGGATTTCCCTGACGAAATCAATGCGGTTTGCTCGGTCAGAATAAAAAGATTGTAAGTTGGGAGAAATTGCGGTAGAATGTATTCGAAATGTGTCAGACACAGGGGCGGACAGCCCTGATGCGCTTCGGGAGGATGCGGAATGGGAATCGGAGAGATGATATTGTCGCTGGCCGGGGGCCTGGGCCTGTTCCTTTTGGGCATGCGGATGATGAGCGACAGCATTGAGAAGGCGGCAGGTGACAGGCTGAGGGGCATCCTGGAGATGTTCACGAAAAACCGCCTGATGGGCATGCTGGTAGGCGTGGTGTTCACCGCCATCATTCAGTCGTCTTCGGCCTGCACGGTCATGGTGGTCAGCTTCGTAAACTCCGGCCTGATGAACCTGTATCAGGCGACGGGCGTGATCCTGGGGGCCAATATCGGTACGACCATTACCTCACAGCTGGTCGCCTTCAACCTTTCCGAATGGGCGCCGGTCTTTCTGCTGGCCGGTGTGGTGGCCGTCATGTTCGCGAAGAAACAGATCATCGTGAAGCTGGGCAACGTCGTGCTGGGGTTCGGCGTCCTGTTCATGGGGCTGTCGGGCATGTCCTCCGCCATGTCCGGGATGCGGGATATGCCTCAGATCGTATCCCTTCTGCATTCCCTGACGAATCCGCTTCTGGCCATCGTGGTGGGGACTTTGCTTACCGCCGTCATCCAGAGCTCGTCCGTGACCGTCAGCATCGTGCTGCTGATGGCGAACCAGGGCCTTCTGGAGCTCCCGATCTGTCTGTTCATCATTCTGGGCTGCAACATCGGGGCCTGCAGTTCGGCGCTGCTGGCGTCCATGACCGGTAAAAAGGACGCCAAGCGTGCGGCTCTGATCCATTTTCTGTTCAATGTGATCGGCACGGTCATCATGTCGGTCATTTTCCTCATCGCCATGCGGTATGTGCTGGCGTTTCTGGGCGCGCTTTCCGGAGAAAATCCGGGCCGTTTCGTGGCCAACGCCCATACCTGCATCAAGATCTTCCAGGTCATCCTGCTGTTCCCGTTTTCCGGCTGGCTGGTGCGCCTCACCTATCTGCTGGTGCCCGGCGACGAGCAGAAGTTCAACTATCACGAAAGCTACGCCCTGCAGTATATCGGCGATAAGGTGGTGTTCAATCCGGCTACGGCCGTGGTGGAGGCGGTCAACGAGCTGCAGCGCATGGCGGAGTTGGCCAGCGAGAATCTGAACCGGGCCATGAACGCGCTGGTGACGCTGGATGAGGCGGACATTCAGGAGGTCTATAAAGTAGAAGAGAATATCAATTTCCTGAATCACGCCATCACCAATTATCTGGTCAAGATCAATCAGTCCACCCTGCCCATCGAGGACTTAAAGAGCCTGGGCGCGCTGTTCCATGTGGTGAACGATATCGAGCGGATCGGCGACCACGCGGAGAACATCGCGGACGCGGCCAGACGCCGTCTGGAGACCGGCGCGGTCTTTTCCAAATCCGCGCTGCGGGAGCTGGGGCAGATGATGGATATGGTCAACGATATTATTCACTATTCGGTGGAGATGTTCGTCACCCGTTCGGAAGAGCATATGGCGGATGTGCAGCGTCTGGAGGACGCCATTGACGAGAAGGAAAGGGAACTGCAGGAGCGGCATCTGAAGCGCCTGACGAAGAAAAAATGCACGCCGATCGCCGGTATGCTCTATTCCGATCTGATCTCCGGGCTGGAGCGCGTGGCGGATCACGCCACCAATATCGCCTTCGCCATTCAGGACAGCAGGCAGTAAAAGAAAGAGGGAAAAATCATGAGCGCTGTCAGAGAAATGTGGAGCGTGAGCGCCGAAGAGGCGCTGGAGCTGCTGCGGGAGGGCAACCGCCGGTATCTGGAGACGGAGGCCGGGATCGGAGACGTTTCCCGCGCCGTCCGGAAGGAGACTTCTGAAAACGGTCAGCATCCTTACGCGATCATCGTCACCTGTTCCGATTCCAGGGTCATTCCGGAGGCCGTTTTCGCGGCGGGGATCGGCGATCTGTTCGTCATCCGCATCGCGGGCAACGTCATCGACGATCATCAGCTGGGCAGCATCGAATATGCGGCGGAGCACCTGGGCTGTGAGCTCATCGTGGTGCTGGGGCACACGCACTGCGGCGCGGTGGACGCGGCGATCCACCACGATCCGGAAGGATATATCAGATTCATCACGGACGAGATCCGAAACGCCATCGGGGAAGAAAAGGATCCCCTGCGCGCCTGCTGTCTGAACGTGGCCCACAGTGTCCGCAGGATCGAGGAAAGCCTCGGCATCCGTCAGATCGAGGCGGAGAAGGGACTGCGCGTGGTGGGCGGGCTCTATCACATCGAGGACGGAAGGGCGGAGCTAGAAATCCTGCCATAAAGTTTGACAGCGACTGGACTTGGCTCCAAAGCGGGGGATTTCAATCTCTTCTGGAAGTTACATCATTGTATCGTCTCTAAGTACCTCGGCCAGATTGATCCTTCGCACACCGCGCCATGCCAGATAATATGCCAGTGTCACGAAAGCCAGAATGGCCAGCATAAATAAGAGGATCGGAGCATACGGCGCTTCCGCCAGAAATACGCCAACCTCCATATAGCTTGCTTTCAGCATAAATCCGATCGCGACGGCTACGATCGGAAGGCCGGTCAGGATCGGGCGTCCGGCGATCACAAGCGCTTCCGTACAGAACATTTTTTTCAGTTCCGCAGGCGTCAGCCCGACCGACATATACCTGGCAAATTCCCGTCTCCTTTGACGAACAAATCCCAAAGTGTTGGAGAACACATTGCCGATGCCGATGATCGCAAGCAGAACACAGAAAGCCCCGAAAACAGTCATCATTCCCTGTATCTGCCTGTTATTTGTTTCATACTCCTGAATACGGTTTTCCTGCTCTATGGTATATTTCCCATCGGCAAGCTGCGCGATCTTCTCCTGTATCGCATTTAATTCTTCCAGTGCCGCACCGTCCTTTCCACGGACGCAAATGTAACTGTCTTCCTCCATTCCTCCGATCTGTCCCTTGATTTCTTTCCATAAGGACACAGGAATAAAATGCACCAGCTCATAATAATCAAGCTTTGCATATTCTTCCCTCAGCACAGGAACCTCCTGCGTATAAGACAGGACAGGAACCTCCGCTGCTGCCCCCTCGCTGCCGGACTGTCTCAAAACGCTCACCGCATTTTCGCGGGCGCCGGGCGCCTTTATATAAGGCATGAAAACGGGATGCCGGAAATCAGGGTTTGTCACATCGCGGATCTGATTTAAGACAACGGCTCCGTTAAGCTGCGGTGTAATGCCGATCTGTTCACAATAAGCGGCAAAACTCTGGTCATCCATGATAACAAGCGGAGCATTTACAAGCCATCCGCCATCCACTTGCGACACATAGTTTGCAGGAGCCCCGGAAAATCCGCCAAAGGACTTCATATCTTCGGTCATTTCTTCCTCGGAGATGATCCTTTTTGCGGAAGCCTTCTGATACACGATCGCGCTTTTGATCCCGTCAAGTGCCTGGACGGCCTTTGTCTCTTCAAAATTGTCCACATCGGTATCTTTCACGGTAGTCATGATGTCCCATACGTTCTGATAACGCTCGAAATAGGTTTCCCTCGTGCTGATCTGGGAGAGGGAGAAGAAACATTGCATGAGCGCGAATGCAAGGAAGGAAAAGATGAGAGACAGGGACGCTGTCCGCAGTGCTTTCTTTTGTGCTTTCAGCGCGTTGCCTGCCAATTCTCCTTCTATTCCGAACAGGAAAGAGAGGAAACGGGAGTTTTTTTTGCGTTTCAACTGGAATTCCCCGGTATTCTTTATCGCCTCGAGAGGCGTCAGCTTACTTAAGCGCCGGGCGGGAAGCCATGCGGAGATCCATATCGTTATGACTGTTACAAGCAATGTCAGCGCCAGCACCAGCGGGTGATAGCCAAAGACCAATGGGTGCCGCCCCGAAACATCGCTGCCGATATAAGTGTCTACCAGATACAGCAGTCCCGCGCTGCCCGCAATGCCGAGCAGGTTTCCTGCGATCACAGGCCCCGTACAGAGAGCGGCCGCTTCCTGCAAAAGACATGACCGGATCTGTTTTGGCGCAGCTCCGATACTGGAAAAAAAGCCGAACTGATGGATCCTGGCGTTCATGGATACCGCAAAAGAGTTATGGATAATGATGATCAGCGAGAAGGATGCCGCTGCCGTGATCAGAATAAACAGCGGGAACAAAAGCCTCGGGGCCGTATCACTGGAATCGCGGATCATGTACATAGCAAGAAGTTCATAGTTATAAACGATCCGTTCCTGTCCGATCCCAAGCTGTTCCGCAATATGGGGCGTATCGGAAAAAACGGCTTTCTTATCGCTGAAATAAATATCTACGGTCGGTTCCGTCCCTTGATATCCCTTTTCGTTTCGCTTTGCGTCCTCCACATTTGCGAAGTTTTTGATCGCTTCAATGTCCTCTGCTGCAAGTTCTCCAATGATACGGCTGTGCCAGCCGCCTTCTTCCAGTTCGATCCGCTCCACTTCATATTTCCACGCATTATAGAATAATCCGCACAGCAGAGACAGGAGCAGGGCAGAAATAAAGGCCGCGATCGCAACGGACAAACCGGCCGAACGATTGTTTTTGATATAGCTCGATGAATAATCTTTCCACATATCCATTACCTCCGCCGTTCATCACTGATGATACGCCCATCCTCAACCGTAACGATCCGTTCTGCCGCCATAGCGACCTTTTCGTCATGGGTAATTAACAGAATGGTCTGTTCCAGATTGCGGTTGGAAAGCTTCAGCATGTCAACGACCTCTTTGGAGTTTTTCTGGTCGAGATTTCCGGTGGGCTCATCTGCCAGAAGCAGGGCAGGCCGATAGATCAGGGCGCGTGCGATCGCAACTCTCTGCTGCTGGCCGCCGGATAACTGGTTCGGCAGAAGATCGAGTTTATCAGCGATTCCAAGAGCGCCTACAATCTTGTCAAAATACTCTTTGTTCGGCTTTTTCTTATCAAGCGCAAGCGGCATTAAAATATTTTTCCGCGCCGTGAGCGTGGGGATCAGGTTATAAAACTGATATACCAGTCCTACCTTCCTGCGCCGGAAGATCGCTGCCTGTGTCTGATTCAGTTTGGAGAGGTCGGTTCCGTCTATGATGACCTTTCCATCCGTAGGTTTGTCCACACTTCCAAGAATATGCAGCAGCGTGGATTTCCCTGACCCGGAAGCCCCAAGGATTGCCACAAATTCTCCCCTACTCACAGACAGATCGATCCCGTCAAGCGCTGTTGTCTGATTCTCTCCGGAGCCATATACCTTCCTGACGCCCTCACATTTTAAGATTTCCATTTTGATGTTCTCCTTTCAGTGACAGTAGAAGCGGATTTCAAAAAAGGCGCCTCCACCCGGCTTGTTTTTTGCCCGTATCGTCCCGTTTTGGCGTTCTATGATCTCTTTTGCCAGGGCAAGTCCGATCCCGATCCCACCCTCATGGGCATTTTGACCTCGATAGAACCGCTCAAAGATGTGCGGCAGATCTTCCTTCGCAAACCCTTTCCCTTCATCCCAGATCAGGATTTCCGTGTATAACGGATTCTGGGCGTAAGAACAATGGACAGCGCCTCCGGGTGTATGCTCCATACAGTTTTTCATCAGATTCATGATCGCTTCCATTGTCCAGTCCATATCCACGGAAATGAACATTTCCCCCTGTTCCGGGATCTCAATGGAAGTGCCTGAACCGCGGAAAAGCTCCTGTAAGTTATCCGCCGCAAGAACAAGGAGCGTAAAGACATCCGTTTCCTCTTTTCGCAAAAGCAAGGTTCCAGCGTCAAGCCGGGATAAGGTCAGCAGGGATTCCTCCAGATAAGTCAGCCGCGAAAGCTGCTTTTCAATCTGTTCCAGGGCTGTGCGGCCCGCCTTCTGTTCCGGGACGTGCTCAGTCTGCTTCTGTTCCGGGTCCTGTCCGGT
>CANRMT010000074.1 GCA_947631815.1 uncultured Eisenbergiella sp. | reverse complement strand
GAACGAACGAAATGAAAACCAAGAATCCGCTGATCTTTTTCAAAAAAGAGCCCGTCCTGTCGGTCTCGGCCCTCTGCATGCTGATCTCCGCCTTTTTTGTGCCGCCCTCCGGCGCGTACCTGGGCTACATCGACTTCCGGGTGCTGGCGCTCCTGTTCTGTCTGATGGCGGTGGTGGCGGGGCTGCAGCGCCACGGCCTGTTCACCTGGCTGGCAGGACGGCTCCTGACAGGAAAAAAACAGCGCCGGGCGCTGTTTCTGCTGTTGATCCTGCTGCCGTTTTTCTCTTCCATGCTGGTGACCAACGACGTGGCGCTGATCACCTTTGTGCCCTTCGCGATCCTGATCCTGGAGCTGACCGGACAGCAGAATTATATGATCTTTGTAGTCGTGATGCAGACCGTCGCCGCCAATCTTGGCAGCATGGCCACGCCGGTGGGGAACCCGCAGAATCTGTATCTGTATTCCGCATTCGGACTTTCCGCCGCGGATTTTTTTCGGACAGTGCTGCCCTATACGCTGTTTTCCCTGCCGCTGCTGGCTGCAAGTGTCCTGTTCTGTGCTGGCGGCGAAATTTCCGTCTCCCTTCCCAAAGAGCATGCGCTGGGTGATAAACGCCGCATCCTTCTCTATCTGGCTCTGTTCGCCCTCTGTCTGCTCTCCGTCTTCCATGTGCTGCATTATGCCGTCCTGCTGGCCGTCGTCTGTGCTGCGCTTTTCATCGCGGACCGCAGCCTGTATCGGACCATGGATTACGGATTGCTCCTGACCTTCGTCTGCTTTTTCATCTTCGCCGGAAACATCGGAGCCATCGGCAGCGTCCGCTCCGTCCTACAGGGAATGCTGGCCGGACAGCCGCTGCTGGCCTCAGCCCTGGCCAGCCAGATCATCAGCAACGTGCCCGCCGCCGTCCTGCTTTCCGGCTTTACGGATGACTGGCGCGCGCTGATGCTGGGCACGGACCTCGGCGGCCTGGGCACGCCCATCGCTTCCCTGGCAAGCCTCATTTCCTTCCGCCTTTATATGAAGGCGAAAGGAGCGAACGCCGGACGGTACATGGGTTTCTTCCTGCTGGTCAATATCGCCGGGCTGGCGCTGTTTCTGGCCGCGGCGATGCTGACGGGGCTGGGGCTGTGACGCGCCAGCCCGAACATATTCTCTGATACATTCCACAAAAAACAGGCAGGATCACACGCCTTACGCCGCTCTTCCTGCCTGTTCTGTCATCTTTGTATAATCCGTATCCGCGCCGACCGTATCTTCGGCAGCGCGTCCTTCAATCCGCCCGTCTCAGGGCCGCGATCCTCACTTCTTCGCTTTCTTCGCCTCCAGCGCCTTATCGGTGGGCTTCACCATCACCAGGCAGATCACCAGCGCAATGATGTAGAGCACGACGGTGGCGTACAGCACGGTCTGATAACCGCTGGGGTTCACCGCGATCATTTCCACGGTGCCGTCAGAGAGCGCATGCTCCATCTGGACGGTCTCACCGAAATGGTTCACGATCCAGGTCGCCATCTGGTTGCCGGTCAGTCCGGCAAAGGCCCAGACAGAAAGCGTCAGGCCGTGGATGGCGCTGATATTGCCCATGCCATAGTGGTCGGACAGCAGGGTCGGCACATTGGAGAAGCCGCCGCCGTATCCGGCGTTCACCACGAAGATCAGGCCCAGCACCAGGATGACCAGCAGGATATTGCCGCTGCCGTTCTGAATGCCGCGGGTCAGGATCACCAGGCCGGTGAACGCGATGGAGAGCACAAAGATCAGCTTATAGATCGTGTTGCGGTCCTTCATCATATCCGCCCACGCGGAGAAGCCCAGACGGCCGCCCGCATTGAAAATGGCGGAAATGGTGGAGATGATGCCGACCACGCTGGCAAGGCCGATGCACTTCACGATCATCTTCTCCTGAGAGATCAGCGCCAGACCGCAGGTGATATTGATGTAGAACATCAGCCAGATGCCGATGTAATTGGTGATGGGCTTGGTCTTGATGACATCCAGCATGCCCTTGCCCTTTTCGGTCTTCTGGGGCTCATGCCAGCCGTCGGGCTTCTTCAACAGGAGATGGCCGACGAACATCATGACGAAATAAACCGCCGCCAGGATCCAGAACATCTTGTAGATGCCGCCGTCTCCCAGATTGTCCAGAAGGGCCTGCATGATGGGGCTGGCGATGGCCTTGGCCGCGCCGAAGCCCGCTACCGCCAGACCGGTGGCAAGACCCTTGCGGTCCTCAAACCAGAGCATGAGCGTCTTGACCGGGGACAGATAACCGGTGCCCAGGCCGATGCCCATGATAAAACCGTAGCTGACGTAAATGCCGATCAGCGCCAGGGGACTTCCCTGATGCGCGCCGCCGTAATAGATGAAAAATCCGGTTCCCGCCATGCCCAGCGCGAAGCAGATGGTCGCGATCAGCGAAGACTTGTGGATATCCTTCTCCACCACGTTGCCCAGGAAAGCGGCGGACATGCCCAGGAAAAAGATCGCGAAGCTGAACGCCCACTCCGTAGCGCCCTTGGAAAAGCCGATGTAATCGGCGATCTCCTGGCTGAAAATGGACCAGCAGTAAACCGTGCCGATGCTGCAGTGCAGAAGCAGCGCGGGGATCGCGGCGCGGCACCACTTATTGGTACGCCAGCCGCCAGAACTCTTGACGTTTCCTTCGTTTGCCATGATACATACTTCCTTATCCTATTATTCTTCGGGACAAAAACCGCCCCGTTCCATCAAAAATTATATACCTTGTTTCCATGGGTTTCAACATGAAATTTGAGAAAAAGACGGCGGGACCTGTGCCCGGACAGCCCCACAGATCCGATAAATAGTAACGCAGGTTTTTGGCCGTACCTTTTTTCACCAGGAGGCCTTCGGCTGTCATTTCACGCAGAAGCAGGATCGCGGTTGCCTGAGAAATGTGCAGGGCTGATTCAATATCCTTACGGATAACGAAACCGTTCTTTTTGCATAAACCGATAATCGCTTCGACGCGTTCCTCCTTTTTCGTGATACCTGTCAGCGGGCGCAGCGATTCCCTGACTATGCCGTTATTATTTTCCTTCTCATAGTTGATATTGGGTCAAGCTGTTCCAGCAGAGAACCTGACAGCTCTGTCCTGTCTTTAAAAACAGTTTTTTTGCTTCCTTCAAAAACAGCGAGCTCGATCGTATGGGCACATTGCTCCGACAAAAGAAAGGCCAGATTTGTAAAGGTTCCGTCTTTTCCTATCAAATGAAGCGTCCGCATCTGCTGACGGCCGAATTCCAGCCCGCGTTTTTTAAAAAAAAGCGGAAGTCCGCTCAAAAGTAAGCTGTTGGCTGAGGGACCGCGCCGCGAATGGCATTTCGTCACGCGAAGCATTGTCGAATCCGCATCCGATACACCGCAGACGGAGCCGTCGTCGTTTATCCCGATATAGATCGTGCCGCCTTCACTGTTCGCAAAGGCCACAACCTTTTTTTTGATATCTTCCACATACTCTCTCTTCAGTTCAACGGTCTTGCTTTCCGTGAGCATTGCCACATCTCCGACTTCTGATTTACAATCTAATTTCATCTATTTTAATCCAATTTAATCTAATCTAATAATTATTAGAATCAGATCAGGCCCATTATGCAAGAGCTTTTTGGTCGTTGGACGCCGCGCTCTTCCTTTTTCACGAATTCACCCGATACAGATAGGCCTGTCCCTGCTTCCCGTCCAGACAGATCACATCCAGGTACCGCAGGATGTTCAGCACCGTTCCCGCCAGCCCCCTGCGGATGCGGACACATTTCGCGAACTGCGCCGCCGTAAAGGGCTCCGGCAGCTCATAGGGAACGAGCTGCAGATAATCCTGAGGGCAGGTGAAGTCAATTTCTTCATAGATAGAGACCGGGATCCGGTCGTACCGCTCGGAGCCCTTTTTCCGGTCCCGGCTCCAGCCGTTCAGCAGCTTATATTCTTCCATATCCAGGAAAGTCAGGCGAATGCTCAGATTGGGATCTTTCAGATACATCTTGATCTTATACAGCTCCGGGAACGCCAGATAGGGATTCCCCTTCTGCGGGGATCTTCGGCCGCCGGAGATCTCCCCGCTCTCTTTGTCGATCCAGTACAGCGTTTTGATGTGGGGGATCGGATAAATGACGGTCACGGGATAAAGGGGCAGAAAGCGCTCCAGCTTGGCCCGCATCCGGTCGAAGCTGCGGGTCTGAATTTCCAGAATGCGATAGCCGGTATAGATGTCGGCCACGCAGTTTTCGATGGGGATCTCATGCATATCCTCATCGGGCGCATAGTAATTCTTCAACACGGCGTGGACGGTCTTCTCCGCCAGCGTGCCGATGCCGTTCCGCTCCCGGCTCTGCCCGATGATCTTCTTTTTTGCCGCTTCAAAGCGTAAAATCTCTTCCTGCGTCATGACGGCCGCCTTCCGCGCTGATACCAAACCGATTCCTTCCGGATCCCTCCGGTCCCGTCGGTCCGAAAACATCCGCCCTTATTGTATCACGCCCGTTTCCGTCTGAAAAGACCGGCCTTTTTCTCCGACGCCTTCCCTTTTCCGTCACATTCTATTTCTTCGGCGCATCCCGGACACATTCCGCCGGTCCCTGCCGATCCCTATTTCTGCAGAACCAGATTCAAATAATGCAGAGATCTGTCGAACCAATGCTGTTTCTCCTGCGGCAGCTCCTCATAAAATTCAATGATGGGATTGGTCCCGATCTCTTTCCCGGTCAACAGAAAAGTGGGATCCAGTTTAAACCGCTCGCAGATGACCATCAGCAGATCCAGAGAAACCGATGTGCGTCCCCGCTCAATATTCTTATAATGCGTCAGCGAAATATCCAATATCTCCGCAGCCTTTTCCTGTGTTATCTTCAGAAGATCACGTTTGTCCCGGATCCGCTGACCCATCTCCACCCGCGCCTGCTCCGTCATGCCATTTTCCTCTCTTTCAGTCTGGTAAATTAATCATATCCACAGTCAGAAAACAGTAAGAGAATGCGACAGTGGCTATTTTGTCCATTTTCAGTTATTTATAATGATCTTTTTCAAAAAAAGTGCCGTTCAGGAGAAACGGAAAGCAGTTTTTTCCGAAAAAAAAGGCTCCGTCTGTGCCCTTTGGCGCATGACGGAACCCATTTCCCCTTTATTCTGTTTTATCTTTTGGCCTCCTGGCTTTATCCTTTTGCTTCTTCCCTCTGATTTTTTACCAGCTTCCGGCGTTTCCTCTTCACCCGGCCTGCCGTCCCTCCGCCATCTTCAGCTGGGCGGTCACCAGGCCGTAATAGATCCCTTTCTTCTCCAAAAGCTCGTTGTGCGTGCCGATCTCCGCGATCCGGTGCCGGTCGATGACCACCAGCCGGTCCGCGTTGCGCAGAGTGGAAAGCCGGTGCGCGATGGCGAACGTGGTCCTGCCCTTCACCAGCCGGTCCATGGCCTGCTGGATCAGGAATTCGCTTTCCGTATCCAGCGCCGAGGTGGCCTCGTCCAGGATCAGCAGCCGGGGATCGTTCAGGATCGCCCGCGCGATGGCGACGCGCTGCCGCTCGCCGCCGGACAGGCTGTAGCCGTGCTCGCCCACATAGGTATTGTAGCCGTCAGGCGTCTTACAGATGAAATCGTGGGCGTTGGCCGCCTTGGCCGCCTGAATGACCTCCGCCATGGACGCATCCTGTCTGGCAAAACGGATGTTGTCCAGAATGCTGCCGGAAAACAGGAACGTTTCCTGCAGCACGACGCCGATCTGGGAATGCAGGCTCTCCATCTTGATATCCCGGATGTCCACGCCGTCTACGGTGATCCTGCCCTGATCCACGTCATACAGGCGCATGATCAGGTTGATGAGCGTGGACTTTCCGGTGCCGGAGGCCCCCACCAGGCCGATCATCTCTCCCGGCTTCACCTGAAAGCTGATGTTTTCCAGCACGGGCTCATAGGTATGATAACCGAAGGACACATTCTGAAAATCGAAGGCCCCCCGGATGGGAAACGCACGGCTGTCCTCCCGGTCCGCGATCTGCGGCGTCTCGTCCAGCACATCGTAGATCCGGTTCAGGCTGGTGATCAGCTGCATCACCGCCCGGGGCAGATGGGTCATCCAGCCCAGCGGCCCGAACAGATAGCCGCAGTAGGTGATGTACTGCACCAGCTGTCCCAGCGTCATCCGCCCGTTCAGCACATCGATTCCGCCGAAGTAGACGGCGATATAAGTCCCGGCCCCCATCAGAAACGTGAGGATCGGAAAGAAGATCGCCCAGAAGGTCTCGTTTTTCCGGCTCAGCGCGGCGAATTCCTTTGTTTTTTTCTGGAAGTGCTGTGCCTCCCGCTCCTCCTTGCCGAAGGACTTCACCACGCGCATGCCGGAAATGATATCCTGCAGGCTGCTGTGCAGATCGTCCGATTTCAGCCACTGCCGGTGGAAGATCGCATGGATGTGGTGCCAGAACGCCCTCGTGACCGCGAACACGATGACCACGAACACCAGGGAAAACAGCGTCATCTGCCAGCTGATCATGAACATCATGACCAGCGACACGATCATGGTGATCAGCGTGGAGAACATATCCCCGAACACCTCCTCCATGAACGAGCGGATCTCCCTGGTATCCCGGGACACCCGGTTCATCAGTTCGCCGGGCTTCCGGTTGTTGATGAAGGACAGCGACAGCGACTGGATCTTGTAGTACAGCTTTTTGCGCAGCGTCATGCTCAGGGATGCCCCCAGCTTCACGCAGTTCCAGTACCGGTACACCTCCAGCAGGATCCGCCCCACCAGCAGGAAAAAGGAAATCCCCACGAACAGGCACAGATCGCGCCAGGTCCCCGTCCCCGTCGCCAGCGCGTTGTCGATGAAACGCTGCTGCACCATGGGGTTGACCATATTCACGACGGCCACCAGCCCCATCAGAAAGGAGATCAGCAAAAGCTTCCCCACATATTCCCCGCAGAGCAGGAAAAATTTCCGGAACAGGTCCGCCTTTCCCTCGCAGTACGGGCATTTGCTGGTCCCCGGCAGGGCACGCCCGCATTTCTCACAGTATTCTTCATATTCCAGGCTCTTCACGCGCTCGGCGCTTCCCGGCTCCTGCCCCTGCTCCAGGGCGTCGATGATCGCCTGCGCGCCTCTGACCGCGTAGGAGACCCGTATGATGTGCCGCATGGAAAACCGAGCTGCGCAGATCTCCTTTCCGTCCTTTTTCGTGACGGTGACGATCCCGCTGTTCACCTGATGGTCGCATTTGATCTTCGCGCACTCGTCGAGCCGGAAGGATGCGCTCAGCCGCGTTCCCTCCAGCACCGCGAAACGCTCCTCCGTCACGGCCAGCCAGACTCCCGCGGCGTATTCCTCCCGCGCCAGCTTCGCCCCGCTGTCGAACTGCAGATCGGCGGGAACGCAGTACCAGAGGGTTTCGCCCTCTCCCAGCGCCAGTGCCGCCGTCTGCGCCCCGTTCAATGTATATAACAGTTTCATAAATCCGTTCACTCCCTCGCGGGGGCGTCCCGCGCCGCCCGCAGACTGCCGTCCGTCCCGCCGGGGAAACCGTCTCCTTTTCGGAGCGGTCCCGCCCGCGGACGGAACATTTTTTAAATGAAGAGATCCAGCTTTTTGCGCTCCATCACGCTCAGCCGGTAAAAATCCGGGATCTCGTACCGGTTCCCGTCGATATCGGTCACCAGCAGCCGGGAATCGCTCAGATGGATCACCGCGTCGCCGCTCATCTGGGTGGTGAACCGGCAGGCGCCGAAGGTGGTCACCACGTTCCAGTAGGCATAGCCGTATTCATCCTTCACGTCCAGCACCTTCGTGATGGACGGCATGAAATAGCGCAGCTTGATCTGCTCCCGGATCATCTCCTGCTGGTCCTTTTCCAGCCCGGAGAGCTTCTCAATGATGCCGATCTCCTTCGCCTTCTCGTCCGCCTCCCGGACGGAGATGAACTCCTCCGGCATGGTCAGCGGAAAGGTCAGGTAAATGCCCACGCGGCCGTATTCCTTCCCGTCATATTTCAGGGAAACAAAGCCCCCGCCGGTCCTGGCGAAAACCGCGTTTTCCTTCGTCAGGAAACGCATCTCCAAAAGCTCATCGGATTCCTTTTTCAGCGCTTCCTCATCAAACTCATGCAGATCCAGAAGATCCGGCATGCGATTTTCTCTTTCTTCCATAATGCTCACCTCATATCAGGATTCAAAATCTCCGTTTGCAGGGCGGCGGGACCTCCCGCGGCCCCTGTCCGCTTCCGAAGCGGCGGATACGCCGCGGCGTGCCCCCGCACCGGTCCGGCAGACGCTTCCGCGGCCGCTGTTTGAGAGACGCCTCTTACTCGATCCCCCGCATCGCCAGCGCCTTGGTCTGCAGCTCGCTCAGCTTAAAATACGTTCCTTTTTTCGCCAGCAGCTCCTCATGGGTACCCGTCTCCGTGATCCGCCCCTCGTCCAGCACGATCAGGTGCGTCGCATTGCGCAGCGTGGACAGCCGGTGGGCGATGGAAAGCACGGTCCGCCCCTTTTCCAGCTTTTCCAGCGATCTCTGGATCGCCAGCTCCGTCTCCGTGTCCACGGCCGAGGTGGCCTCGTCCAGGATCAGGATCTTCGGATCCGCCAGGATCGCGCGGGCGATGGAAATGCGCTGCTTTTCGCCGCCGGACAGCTCCCGGCTGGAGGAGCCCAGGATGGTGTCGTAGCCCTCCGGCATCCGGCAGATGAAATCGTGAGCGTTGGCCCCGATGGCCGCCCGTATGATCTCCTCCCTGCTGGCGTCCGGTCTGGCGTAGGCGATGTTTTCCGCCACCGTCCCCATGAAAATATAGGTTTCCTGTGACACCATGGCCACATTTTTGCGCAGCTCCCTGAAGCCGTACTGCCGGACATTGATCCCGTCCACCAGCACCTCGCCCTCCTGCGCGTCATACAGACGGGAGATCAGATTCACCAGCGTGGACTTGCCCGCGCCGGAACGTCCCACGATGCCGAACACCTCGCCCGGCTCCACCCGGAAGCTGACGTTTTTCAGGATGGGCTTGTGCGCTTCGTAGCCGAAGGTCACGTTCTTCAGTTCGATCCCGCCCTCCAGCCGTTCGGGCCGCACCGGGTCGGGCGATTCCTTCACCTCTGGCACCGCGTCGATGATCTCAAACATGCGCTGGGCCGAATTCATGGCGTCGGTATACCAGCGGATGATCCGGGACATGAATTCCAGCGGTCCCTTCAGCTGGCCCACGTAGCCGGAAAACGTGATCAGAAGGCCCAGTTCGATATTGGCGCCGCTGATCATCATGGCGCCGCCCACCGCCCAGACGAGAAAGCTGATGGTATCCTCCACCGAGCAGTACAGCGCGAAAAATTTGTTGTCATAGCGGGCCACGTCCAGCTCCGCCGTCCTGACCCGTCCGTTGTTTTTGGAAAAACGGGTCATCTCCTGCTCTTCCTGCCCGAAGGCCCGAACCACCCTGGCGCCGGTGAAATTCTCGTTCATCTGCCCGTTCAGACGCCGGTTGGCCCGATGCCGCTTGCCGTAATAATGCCAGAGCTGGGGCATCATCCGATAGCTGATCACCACCAGAAGCGGCATCAGCACCACGGACACCGCGGCCAGCAGCGGATCGAGATAAAACATGATGGCGAAGGTCGCCGCGATATTCCCCACATTGATGAAGAAATACGGAATGCCGTCGATGAAAAAGCTGGAGATCTCCTCCGCGTCGTCCGACACCCGCGTCATCAGGCCGCCGGTCTGCCGCTTGGAATAAAAGCTGATGGAAAGCCTCCCCATCGAGGCAAATACCTGGCTTTTCAGCTTCGCCACCACCTCCGGCGCGATCCTGGCCGTCAGGACACCCTGCCAGATGCCCAATGCCTGGATCAGGACCTTCGTGAAGATCATGGCCGCCGTCAGGAACGACAGCGCCAGCACGAACCGCCCCGCCGGAAGATGCATCGCCGCCAGGAACGCTTCGTTCCGGGCCAGCACCTGGTCGTACAGGATCGTGCCGCTCAAATACGGCCAGACCAGATTCAGCAGCGCGGTCCCCAGATAGCAGAGCATCATCGCCGCCAGGCTCTTTTTGTACGGGATAAAATAGGACAGCACCCGCAGCAGGATCGATTTCTTGTCCATACATTTGGGACAGACCTTCCGCTCCTGGTCCGGGTAGATCATGCCGCACTTGGGGCAGCATTCCTTCCCCCGCTTCACGTCCAGATCCTCCGGCGTGATCTCCTCTTTTTTCTTTATCTTGTCAAATATGCGGCACAGGCGCAGAAAGGTCTCCATCCTGGTGTTGGAAAAATGGCACAGATTCTGCTCCACGCCGTCGATCTGGGCCATCAGCACGCCGGTGGCCACCTCCCGGATCACCTCCATCCGGCCGATCTGCTCCAGCTCATAGATCCGCAGCGCGGGCTCCTGCGCACGGTCCAGATCCTCCTTCATCTGCCAGCCGCCGTAGCCGCCGAAACGGTACTCCGCCTTTTCGGCAAACGGATAGACCGCGACGAGCAGCTTCTCCCCCGTCAGCGCCAGCACCGAATCCGCGAAACGATACTCCATATCAAGATCAGCGGCCGCCGCGAAAATGATATCATCCTCACCGATCCCGTACTTCCGGGCGGCCTTTATAAAACTTTCCGGTACTTTCATAAAACCTCCGATATATCCGCTTCCTCTCCCGCCGCCGCAGACGGCAGCGGCAGGCCCCCCCTCCAGAGATATTTCCGGCCGTATCCGCTCATGCGGGCGGACACGCAAAAAAACGCCATGACTCCAAAGAGTCATGGCGCGAACGCACGCTTATACAAACATACCGTCTGCAGGCGAACTCATCCAAAAACATCCCGGGAGACAATTTCTGTATTCCTGTTCTGTAAAACCTGATACCTGTTCTTTGCAGACCTGAACATCATTTCATTGCCTCCTTTCCTTTTTATTGTTCTTGCTTGCGATAGATCAGTCTTTAACCACTATAAACGGAAACCTCCGATATGTCAACCGGTTTTTTGATTTTTTCTCCGGAAACTGCCAGGGCGCTTTCGGCACAGCCAGAAACGGCCGGGACGACGCAGGCACACGCGGGCACAGAAACCCTTGCAGACCTGCATCAAAAAATCCGCCGCCAGCCCGTTTCGGCCCCTGCCGGAGAATACGGGCTGTCTGAGCGAAGCGAGTTTCCCGTATTCTCCGACAGTTTGGGGGCGGAACGGGCTGACGACGGATGATGCAGGTCTGCGCGGTTCTGTGACGCGTGTGCCTGTGTTGTCCCGGCCATCCCTGGCTGTGCGGAAAGCGCCCTGGGAGCGCCCCTACTTATCCCGCCGGAAGATGTTCAGGATGCCTATCACCGCCGCGAAGGCCACGCCCGCCACGGGCCAGATGATCCAGGTACTCTCCCACCGGCCGGTGTAAAAGCTGACCGCCAGATAGACCGCCGTGACCAGGCTCCAGTAAACGCTCCCCACCAGCTCGTTCAGCGGATTCAGCCGCTTGGCCCTCCTGCTGTAATCCCCCTCCTGCAGAAGCTGGTTGAAGCTCTCCTGGATCATGCACACCCGGACGATCCGGTTCACCGCCGCGGAAATGAGAAACAGCAGCACGCACACCAGCGCCGAGCATACCAGATCCGACGCGCCCATCCCTCCGGCCAGGACCAGGGGAACGATCCCCAACAGGATCAGCGCGACTCCCAGCGCGATCCCGCCGGAAAACCTTCCGGCGAACTTCTCCTTTCTGTCCCGCGCGATCCCTTCCACGCCGTACTCCGTCAGGAATTCCCGCTTTTCGATATATTCATATTTCTCCAGACGATGATCGTTCAGAATGAAGATCGGCACCGCAGCAGCGATCAGGAGCAGCAGAAACGCGACCCCCACACCCGCCGCCATGTTCTCCGTGACCGGGATCCTGCCTGCCTCCGCCATAGCGCAGAGCAGGATCAGAAGGACCGGCGACAGGATGCACAGGGAAACGCCCAACGCGATCTGGCCCGACGCCCGCACCCTTTCCTCCAGAAACCGGTTCGCCTCCTCCACCGTCACCTTCGGCAGGACCTCCTGCTCCTCCGGGCCGGGATCGCCCGCCGTATATTCGATCAGCCCCTCATCCATCTCGTCCCGCACCAGATAATCCACCGTCACGCCGAACAGCTTTGACAGCGCCAGCAGCTTATCCAGATCGGGAATGGACTGACCTCCCTCCCATTTGGACACGGACTGCCGGGATACGGACAGTCGGCCCGCCAGCTCCTCCTGGGACCAGCCGTTCTTTTTTCTCAGTGAAATGATCTTATCCGCCAATATCATTGATCAGTTCCTCCCATCTTCTTTTTCTTCCGCCATGAGCTCCTTCGGATGAGATAAAAGTACCATAACTGACGGTTTCCCGCAAGCAAGCGGGCCCGTCAATCTGACAACCGGCGGTTGCGGGACGGCTTTTCGCGGCTTTTCAATGCTTTTTGGAGCTTTTCATGGCCTTTCGCGGCCTTTCACTGCTTTTCGCGGCCTTTTACTGCTTTTCACAGCCTTTTACTGCTTTTCACAGTCTTTCGGACCGGACAGTAGACATTTTTCGCTGTTTTGGAAGCATATCCCTGAAAAATAAGTTCTGCAAAAAGGCGGGCAGAGCAGGAATAAATTTTTACAAAAGTATTGACGCCGTGTCAGGACAGTGCTATGCTGATTATGCTGACATGATGTCAGAATATGATGATCAGCCGGGAGCTTCGAAAAAATGAGGAGGGAAGAAAATGCCAAAAGGATCGCCGGAGCTGACAGAGGCCCGCAGGGAGGAGATCATATGCGCCTGTGAAAGGCTCTATCAGACGATGAGCTTCAAGGAGATCACCATCAAGGAGATCGGGAACGCGACCAGCTTCACGCGCACCTCCATTTACAACTACTTTCAGACGAAGGAGGAGATCTTTCTTGCGCTGCTGAAACGGGAGTATGAGCTGTGGATCGCCTCTCTGAAAGAAAGAATGGCGCAGACCGAGACCATGACGAAGGATGAGTTTGCCGATATGATGGCGCATTCCCTGGAAGCACGCGCCCAGCTCCTGAAGATCATGTCCATGAACCATTACGACATGGAAACCGGCAGCCGTCCGGAGCATCTGGCGGCGTTCAAGGCGGTATACGGAGAATCGATCCGCACCGTGACGGCCGGTCTGAATCAATATTTCCCGGATATGACGGTTTCCGAAAAGCAGGATTTCATTTACACGTTCTTCCCGTTTATGTTCGGCATCTACCCGTACAC
>CANRMT010000073.1 GCA_947631815.1 uncultured Eisenbergiella sp. | reverse complement strand
CCGGGACGAGCGGAGAAGCGCCGACGGCGCGGACGGGAGCGAAAGATGGAAGATCTGGATACGAAGACGCTGAAGAGCAGGCTGCAGGAGTATGAAGGATATCTGCAGGATATGCGTCAGGTGACGATGAACAACGTGGAGACGCTGGACGTGATCCAGCGTTATACGGATAAGAGCGCCGCGGGGATGCAGAAGCTCACGGAGCAGAGCCTGGACGGCATGCAGCGCGTGACGGCGGAGAGCGCCGCGGGCCTGCGCAGGATGATCGAGCTCGGGAGCAGCAATCTGAACCGTGCCGCGGAGACCGGGGAAGCGAATCTGAACCGCACCGCAAAGCTGGGCGAGGCGGGGCTGAACGATGCGGCCCGGTCGGGCGAAGAGAAGCTGCTGCAGGCGGCGCAGTCCGGCGAAGAGAAGCTGGTGCAGGCGGCGCAGTCCGGCGAAGAGAAGCTGGCGCGGATCGCCCTGTCCGGAGAGGAAAATCTGCGGAACGTCGCGCAGGCCGGGGAGGAGTGCCTGAATGGGATCCTGGGCGCCGGAGAGGAAAAGCTGACCAGGACGGCGCAGGCGTATCTGGACAGGCTGGAGGCGTTTTCCAGGGCGGAGGAGGAGCGGTCGGCTCAGAAGGAAGAGCGGCTCCAGGCGGATCTGGATGCCGTGGAACGGGTGGAGCAGTCCATCGCGGCTCACATGGAAGCGATGAAGGAGCTGATGAAGCAGTCGGACGAATTCACTCACAAGGAGAACGTCCGCGTGTACCGCAACGTGCAGGCGGTCGTAGTGGAAGAGGTCAAAAAGCAGATGGAGGCCATGGAGGAGCAGAATCAGGCGCTGAGCGCGCAGAATGAGCAGCTCCGGAAGCAGAACGGTTCTCTGCGCCCGTTCGTACTGGTGACCATGGCCGCGGCGATCCTCAATATCGTGCTGTTTATTTTGCAGATCGCGGGGGTATTCTAAGGTGGGGAGGATGGACTGGAAGCCGGGGAACATGCTCTATCCGCTTCCGGCTGTCCTGGTCTCCGTGGCGGACCGGGACGGAAGGCCCAATGTTCTGACGGTAGCCTGGGCGGGCACGGTGTGCAGCGCGCCGCCCATGGTTTCCATTTCCGTTCGGCCGGAACGGTATTCCTATCACTGCATCGAGGAGACGGGTGAGTTCGTCGTCAATCTGACCACCGCCGGAATGACGTATGCGGTGGATTACTGCGGCGTTAAGAGCGGCCGGGACGTGGACAAGTTCGCCGAGATGAAGCTGACGCCCTGCCCGTCGAAGACCGTGAAGGCACCGGGGATCGCGGAAAGCCCGGTCAGCCTGGAATGCAGGGTGAAGCATACCCTGCCGCTGGGCAGCCATACGATGTTCGTCGCCGAGGTGACCGCTGTCCGGGCGGATGAGGCGTATATGGACGGGAACGGGCGCTTCCATCTGGAGGAGACGGATCTTCTGGCGTATTCCCACGGCGTCTATTACCGGCTGGGCGAGCCCCTCGGGAAATTCGGATACAGCGTCGAAAAGAAGCGTCAGCCGGGCCGGAAGGCGCAGGGCGGACGCAAGACAGACGGCGGGAAGAAATGAAGCATTTTGTGCGTTTATTGGGAAGGATAAAGAGGACATATCTGATCACGACGGGTGCCATATTGGGTGTGGCACTCCTTTTTGCGCCCACTTTTTCCGGGCTTGAGCGCACGGGCGACAATTATTTCACGGTGCGTCTCAACGGGAAGGATGTGGGCATCTGCGGGGACATCGGGCTGATCAACGACCTGATCGTCCGGGCGCGCCGCCAGATCGCGGAGCAGAGCGACGAGCTCGTGTACATTCCGGTGACGCTGGAGACGAAGGGGCAGGAGGTCATGTTCGGCCAGGTGGACAGCGAGCGGAAGCTGTACGGGAATATCCTGGACATCATGAAGAACAGCGTGCAGGAGACCATCCGGCACGCCTATACGGTCAAGATCAATGAATATATGGTGAACCTGCCGGACAGCCAGGATGTATGCTCCCTGCTGCAGGCGGTCCTGGACCGGTATGACACGGAGCGGGCGTTCCGGGTGGAGCTGGCGGTGGATCCGGACCGCGAGCTGAACGTGCTCACCACGTCCATCCGGCGGAGGGATCAGGAAACGGGACCCGTCCGCAGCGTGGGGCACAGCAGCGGCGTGGGCTCCTATTTTGAGGAGGTGTTCGCGCAGATCGAACCGGATACCCAGAAAAGCGATTTTTCCAGTCTGGATTACGGGCTTCTGGAGATCGGCTTCGACGGGGCCATCGAGGTGGTGGACGCCTATCTGACCGAAAACGAGATCTCTTCCCTGGAATCCGCGGTCATGGAGGTGACGGCGGATCAGGAGACGGAAAAAATATATGAGGTGAAGTCCGGCGATACGCTCTCTCAGATCGCGGAGGACAACGGGATCACCATGGAGGAGCTGATCTCCGTCAATCCGCTGCTGGAGGACGAGGGCACCGTGATCCGGGTGGGGGACGAGCTGAAGATCACAGAGCCGGAGCCGGAGCTTTCCGTCGTCTATAAGGCCAGGATCTATCAGGAGAGCAGCTACGACGAGCCTACGGTCTATCTGGAGAATGACGATTGGTATACCACCCGGTCCGAGGTGCTGGTGCAGCCCTCCGCCGGATATCGGAAGGCTGCGGCAGTGGTGACCTACCGCAATGACAAGCCTATTTCAGAGGAGATCGTAAAGGAAGAAGTCCTGTATGAGGCCGTGGCGAAGGTGGTAGAGCGGGGGACCAAGATACCGCCCACTTATATCCGTCCGATCTCCGGCGGGCGCGTATCCTCCGGGTTCGGGAATCGCAAGAGCCCGACAAAGGGAGCGTCCACCAACCATCAGGGCGTGGACTGGGCTGTCCCGGTGGGGACGGCGGTGATGGCCTCCAGCGGCGGGACGGTGACGAAGGCCGGCTGGGGCAGCGGGTACGGCTATGTCGTCTATATCCGGCATGACGACGGACGGGAGACGAGGTACGGGCATCTGAGCAAGGTGCTGGTGAAGGCCGGGCAGAAGGTATCCCAGGGGCAGAAGATCGCGCTGAGCGGCAACACGGGGCGCAGCACCGGCCCGCATCTGCATTTTGAAATGCGGATCAACGGATCGGCGGTGAACCCGCTGAAGTACGTCTGATCCTTCGGCGGGCGCTGTGCGCGGGGACCCATGTCATGGTGTCGGCGCCGCGCGTTTTTCCTTCCGAAAAACGGCCCGATACTGCCGCAGGAACACATGTTCCGATTTACAAACGGCTGAAATGTGTTATAATCCTTTCGATGGAAAGCGCACGGTTTTCTATTTTTGTGTGCATAAAAACCGTTCGAGCGGAAGATAATGAATCTCGGAGCGGCCCGAAAGGGCGTCCGGGAGCCTGATGATAGAGTATCTATACATAAGCGGGAGCAGGTATGGAACAGTATGCGATCAACGGGGGAAGTCCATTAGTGGGTGAGGTGGAGATCGGCGGAGCCAAGAACGCGGCCCTTCCGATCCTGGCGGCATCCCTGATGACGGACGAGACCGTTTTAATAGAAAATATGCCCGATGTGAGAGACACGAGCATTCTTTTGGACGCT
Organism: uncultured Eisenbergiella sp.; assembly: GCA_947631815.1. Lineage (GTDB taxonomy): Bacteria > Bacillota > Clostridia > Lachnospirales > Lachnospiraceae > Gallintestinimicrobium. The sequence goes on along the minus strand of CANRMT010000073.1, from coordinate 9,800 downwards.
ATGCAGGGCATCGGCGCGCATGTGGAACGGATCGACAGACATTCCGTCAAGATCAACGGATCCCACATCCATAACGTGGTGGTGGACGGGAGTCTGGCGAAGAAGATCAGAGGTTCTTATTATTTTCTCGGAGTGCTTCTCGGAAAATATAAAAAGGCGGCCGTGGTGCTGCCCGGCGGCTGCGATATCGGCTGCCGTTCCATCGATCAGCATATCAAAGGACTGCGGGCGCTGGGAGCCAATGTGAGGATCGCGCACGGCATGGTCACGGCGGAGGCCCAGCGGCTCGTGGGCAGCCATATCTATCTGGATGTCGCCAGCGTGGGCGCGACGGCCAATATCATGATGGCGGCCGTGCTGGCGGAGGGCAGAACGATCATCGAAAATGCGGCCAAGGAACCCCATGTGGTGGATCTGGCCAACTTCTTAAACAGCATGGGGGCCAACATCAAGGGCGCGGGGACGGATGTGATCCGGATCCGGGGCGTCCAGAAGCTGCACCGGACGGAATATGTGATCATCCCCGATCAGATTGAGGCGGGCACGTTCATGTTCGCGGCGGCGGCGACGAGAGGCGACGTCACGGTGAAAAATGTGATCCCCAAGCATCTGGAATCCATCAGCGCCAAGCTGGTAGAGATCGGCTGCGAGGTCATGGAATATGACGATTCGGTCCGCGTCATTTCGAAGGGACCGCTCCGCCACACCCATGTGAAGACGCTTCCCTATCCGGGCTTCCCGACGGACATGCAGCCGCAGATCGTTGTGACGCTGGGGCTTTCGGAAGGGACCAGCATCGTGACGGAGACGATCTTCGAGAACCGCTTCCGCTATGTGGAAGAACTGGTCCGGATGGGCGCGAACATCAAGGTGGAGGGCATGACCGCCATCATTGACGGCGTATCCTGTTATACGGGCGCCGGGATCAGCGCACCGGATCTGCGCGCGGGCGCGGCGTTGGTGATCGCGGCCCTGTCGGCGGAGGGAATGTCCACGGTGGACGACATCCGCTACATCGAGCGCGGATATGAGGACTTCCATCTGAAGCTCCGCAAGCTGGGGGCGCAGATCGAAAAGGTGGAAAGCGAACGGGATCAGCAGAAGTTCCGGCTCAGGACGGGGTGAGGAAACGGCCCTGTGTCTCACGGAGCCGGAATGATCGGAGATCCGGCGGGCGTGTTTTCGGCAGGGATCTGACAATTTCTGCAGGAATCCGATAAAATCTGCCTGTCAGCTGTTGACAGGATCCCGTTTGTGTTGTATGATACACATCGTATTGATAAGAAAATTCCATATTGTGTTCTCTCTTATTCAGAGTGGTGGAGATACATAGGATCTGAGAAGCCACGGCAACCCCGCATGATGTCGGAAGGTGCCAACCTGAGCGAGCAATCGAACAATAAGAGGATTTGATTATCAAAATTGGGTCCGCTTGAAAGAGCGGATTTTTTGTTGGCCGGGCGCGTCCCGGGGGACGGCCCGATATGCGGCCGCAGAAGCGGCAGAAAGTGAGGAATGAAATGGAGAAACGGTTGTTTACGTCGGAATCGGTGACAGAGGGGCACCCCGACAAAATGTGCGACGCGGTTTCCGATGCGATCCTGGACGCTCTGATGGAGAAGGATCCGATGAGCCGTGTGGCCTGTGAGACGGCGAGCTGCACGGGCTTCGTCCTGGTGACCGGGGAGATCACCACCAATGCGTATGTGGATATCCCGCATATTGTCCGCGAGACGGTGAAGGAGATCGGATACGATAAGTCGGAATACGGGTTCGACGGCAATACCTGCGCGGTCATGGTCTCCATTGACGAGCAGTCCGCCGATATCGCCATGGGCGTGGACAGGGCGCTGGAGGCCCGTCAGGGCGGCGCGGAAAAGGGTATGTCTGACGAGGAGATTGAGGCCATCGGCGCGGGCGATCAGGGAATGATGTTCGGCTATGCCACCAACGAAACGGAAGAAATGATGCCTTACCCGATCTCTCTGGCCCATAAGCTGACGAGACAGCTCACGAAGGTGCGCAAGGACGGCACCCTGAAATATCTCCGTCCCGACGGGAAGAGCCAGGTGTCCGTGGAATACGACGAGAGCGGGAAGCCTGTGCGTCTGGAAGCGGTGGTCCTTTCCACACAGCACGACCCGGATGTGACGCAGGAGCAGATCCACGAGGATATCAAAAAATATGTCTTCGATCCGGTCCTGCCCGCCGAGCTGCTGGATGAGAATACCAAATACTTCATCAATCCCACAGGACGTTTTGTCATCGGCGGCCCTCACGGGGATGCGGGCCTGACAGGCCGTAAGATCATCGTGGACACCTATGGAGGCTATGCCCGTCACGGCGGCGGCGCGTTTTCCGGAAAGGACTGCACCAAGGTGGACCGTTCCGCGGCGTATGCGGCCCGTTATGTCGCCAAGAACATCGTTGCCGCCGGTCTGGCCGAGAAGTGCGAGATTCAGCTCTCCTACGCCATCGGCGTGGCGCAGCCCACGTCTGTTATGGTGGATACCTTCGGCACCGGGAAGCTCTCTGACGAGAGGCTGGTAGAGGTCATCCGCGACAATTTCGATCTGCGCCCCGCAGGCATCATCAAGATGCTGGATCTGCGCCGCCCGATCTATAAGCAGACCGCCGCTTACGGACATTTCGGACGCAACGATCTGGATCTGCCCTGGGAGAAGACCGACAAGGCGGACATCCTGAAAAAGTATCTTTGATCATATTCAACAGAGAAAACGAATTCGGATCACCTGTCCGTTCCATATGGCGGACGGGTGATCTTTTTATGTCGGGAGCACATACGGGTGCAAAAAAGGATACGGTATTTTGCTGCAAAGGAATATGGCATTCTGCGGGCAAAGGAATATGCCATTCTGCGGAGAACATGCTGGAATCCGGGAACGGGATGTGATATAGTGGTAAGGGAAAGCCGGGAAGATCCGATGGAAGTTTTCGGCGTTTCCCTTCGGGGAGACTCCGCAGGATCGTACTGCGGCGGACGGAGGTTGGCAGGATGAAAAAGAGCGGGATTCTGGGCGCGTTTGTCGTCATGACATTGATCTGTACGGCCTGTGGGCCGGACGGTGTCCGTATTCGCGATTATGCCGCGCGGGCACAGCTGATAGGGGAGGACTTTTTCGGGGAAAGCATCGCTCCGGTCTCTCTTATGATGAAAAGCTTCGGCATAGAAGCGACGGCAGAGACGGAAGCTGCGTCGGAGCCGGAAACGGAAACAAAAGAGGCGGAAACTGCATCAGAGCCGGAAACGGAAGCGAAAGAGACAGAAACCGCCTCAGAGTTGGAAACAGAGACGGAGGAAACAGAGACCGCTTCGGAGGCTAAGGAGACCGAGGAGGCAGAGAAAGCAGAGACCGCTTCGGAAGCTGAGGAGACAGAAGGATCAGGAGAAACAGAGGAAACGGAGACCGCATCACAGCCCGGCGAGGAGGCGCTGATCGTCCTCACCGGCGGACTGTCGGACAGGGATCTGGCTGTGATGGAGGAAAAGGCGGCGTCTCTGGAAGGAAAGCTGGCAGGAAGGGATACGCTGAACGCGGAAGAGAGGCGGGCGCTGGGAGCGGTCTGGGACCGCGGCGGATACGGCAGCAGGACGGAGTGCCTTGTGCTGAGCGGAGCCGTGCCCGGGGCGGAGGCGAAGACCGGATGCTTTCTTTTCCTTTTTGACGGCCCTCGCCTGAATGCGGCGGATGTCGCGAAGGGGGACCTGTGGTTTGTGTGCGGCGACAGGGTTCAGAATGTGCTGCAGGATGTCCAGACGGACCGGCTGCATCTGCTGGAGGGCGGGGAAGGATTTGCGGTCCTGCTGAAGGGAAAACAGGACGGCAAGGCCTGCGTCCGGGTCGCTGTGGGAACGGGAACGGGCGCGGCGGTCCGTTTCGCGGATGCGCTGGATATTGGGGAAACGAAGGACGGCCTCACGGTGTTCTATGCGCCGGAGCATTTCCGGTATGATCCCCTGACGGAGGAATGGGAACAGGGAGACGGCGCGGTCCCTTATTATTATGAAAGAAAAGAGAACAGTTTCGAGCCGCTTCCGGTACTGGAACTGTCTTTGGAGGAATATCTGGCATATCTTCCGGAAAAGGCGGATGATCCGGAGGCAGAGGCATGGACGGAGGCGCAGAGGAAGCTGTTTTCCGAGGCGGGAGACGGCACAGAGTACCGTTTCTTCGGTATCGGAGAAGATCGGATCGGTTATCAGGCCCGCGAGATCGCTGAAGACGCAGAAGGGGATCCGTGTGCGGAGTACCGGTACGTTATCTATGAGCTTCAGAAGGGAACGCTGACGGAAGCATGTCCGGCAGCGGAAGGGGAAGGTTATTATCATTCGGACCGGCAGAAGATCGAAGAGGAGCTGGCGGCGCTGAACGAGGTGCCGGAGCGGTATGCGCCGAACCGGGTGGACCAGTCCCACACAGAGCTGAAGGCCGGAGAAAGGCAGGCGCTGGACGCGGTGCTGGAGGCGCAGGAATATCCCGGGGATGCCCTGTGTTTTGTCAGCCTTGCGGACTGTGACGGGGACCGGGAGACGGAGGGCTTCGTGGCCGTCGGAAATTATGACGGAGCGTTCGGGGCGCCGGTCTGCGATCTGTGGTATTGGGGCCAGGACGGCCCGCGCCTCCTGGAGGAGCGGTGTCCGCTGAAAAGCGCCGGTATCTGCCGGGTCGGGCGGAATGCCCTGTACCTGTGGAAGGGCTGGGGATCGGATATCCTGTACGGCGTGGAGGAAAAGCAGCCCTGCCGTTATCTGGAGGGCGCGCAGCGGATCGAGGTCGGCGCGGATGGGGATATTGACGCCTGGTTTGCGGACGGCGCGGGAAGCAGCCCCTGGCCTTATCATTACGAGAACGGTCGGGTGGAGTCGTACGGCATGTACGAGACAGAGCCGGAGGCGCTTCTGGATTTTGAAAACGGCGCGGCGGTGCTGAAGGCGCTGCGTTACCGCGCGCCGGACGGTTTTTCCTGTCTGGCGGGAGAAAACGGCCTGTGGTATGTGACCGTTCCGGACGCGGGCGGAAGCCGGAGATATGAGATCTATCATGTCCGGGACGGAGAGCTGGTGCTGACGGACTGCGGCGACGGCGGATACGATGCGGCCGACGGAAGCGGTGAGGGCGAAAAAGCCGGCGCGGCCGGCGGGAGCGGTGAAGCGGCCGGTGGGAACGGCGCAGCCGGGAAGGCCGATGCCGGAGAAGGCAGCGGCGCGGCGGCCGGTTCACAGAGAGGGGAATGAGTCATGGCATTTGCACATTTACACGTTCATACCGAGTACAGTCTGCTGGACGGTTCCAATAAGATCAGGGAATATGTGAAGCGGGTGAAGGAGCTGGGCATGACGGCGGCGGCCATCACCGATCACGGTGTCATGTACGGTGTCATCGACTTTTACCGCGCGGCAAAGGCGGAAGGCATCAATCCCATCATAGGCTGTGAGGTTTATGTGGCCCCCAATTCCCGCTTTGACAGAGAACTGAACGGCGGCGAGGACCGCTATTACCATCTGGTGCTGTTGGCCGAGAACAACACCGGCTATGCCAATCTGACCAAGATCGTCAGCCGTGGGTTCACGGAAGGGTATTACTACCGGCCCAGGGTGGATAAGGAAGTGCTGCGGGAGTACCATGAGGGGATCATCGCGCTGTCCGCCTGTCTGGCGGGCGAGGTGCCCCGTTATATCCAAAAGGGGCTGGTGGATGAGGCGAAGAAATGCGCGCTGGAATATCAGTCCATTTTCGGAAAGGACAACTATTTTCTGGAGCTGCAGGATCACGGCATCCCGGCCCAGCAGACCGTGAACGCGGCGCTTCTGGACATCGCCGGGGAGCTGGAGATCCCGCTGGTATGCACCAACGACGTGCATTATACCTATGCGGACGACGTGAAGCCCCACGATATCCTGCTCTGCCTGCAGACCGGCAAAAAGCTGGCGGACGAGGACAGGATGCGTTATGAGGGCGGCCAGTATTTTGTAAAAGGGGAAGAGGAGATGCGAAAGCTTTTCCTCTACGCGCCGGAGGCCCTGGAGAACACGCAGCGCATCGCCGATCGATGCCATGTGGAGATCGAGTTCGGCGTCACCAAGCTGCCGCATTTCGAGGTGCCCGAAGGCTATGATTCCTGGACGTATCTGAACAAGCTGTGCGATGACGGCATGCGGGAACGCTATCCGGAGGACGACGGCACGCTGCGGCAGCGGCTGGAGTACGAGCTGGGCATCATCAAGCAGATGGGCTATGTGGATTATTTCCTGATCGTCTGGGATTTCATCAACTATGCGAGGAAGAACGGGATCCCGGTGGGACCGGGCCGCGGATCGGCGGCGGGCAGCATCGTTTCCTACTGCCTGCACATCACCAATATCGATCCCATCCGCTACAATCTGCTGTTCGAGCGGTTCCTGAATCCGGAACGGGTGTCCATGCCCGATATCGACGTGGATTTCTGCTACGAACGCAGGCAGGAGGTCATCGATTATGTGGGGCGCAAATACGGCGCCGAGAAGGTGGTGCAGATCGTCACCTTCGGTACGCTGGCGGCCAAGGGCGTGATCCGGGATGTGGGGCGCGTCATGTCCCTGCCCTATGCCTTTGTGGATTCCATCGCCAAGATGATCCCCAACGAGCTCAATATCACCATCGACGCCGCGCTCTCCAAGAATCCGGAGCTGCGCAGGCTCTATATGAGCGACGAGCGGGTGCATGAGCTCATCGACATGAGCAAACGGCTGGAGGGTCTGCCGCGCCATACGTCCATGCACGCGGCGGGCGTGGTGATCTGTCCGGAGGCGGCGGATCACTTCGTGCCCCTTTCAAGAGGCGCCGACGGTTCCATCACCACGCAGTTCACCATGACTACCCTGGAGGAGCTGGGACTTCTGAAAATGGATTTCCTGGGACTGCGGACGCTGACCGTGATCCGGGACGCGGTGGAGCTGATCAAAAAGGATACTGGGCGCGTCGTGGATATGGACCATCTGGATTATGCGGATCCGGAGGTTTTCGATTCCCTTGCCACAGGGAAGACGGACGGCGTGTTCCAGCTTGAAAGCGGCGGCATGAAAAACTTCATGAAGGAGCTGAAGCCGAAGAATCTGGAGGACGTCATTGCCGGTATCTCCCTGTACCGTCCGGGCCCCATGGAATTCATCCCCAAATATATCCGCGGCAAGGAAAACCATGATGCGGTCACCTATTCCTGCCCGGAGCTGAAGCCGATCCTGGAGACCACCTACGGCTGCATCGTCTATCAGGAGCAGGTCATGCAGATCGTGCGGGATCTGGGCGGCTATACGATGGGCAGGAGCGACCTGGTGCGCCGTGCCATGAGCAAGAAAAAACAGTCCGTCATGGAAAAGGAGCAGGCCAATTTCGTCTACGGCAATCCGGAGGAGGGGGTGCCCGGCTGTGTGAACCGGGGGATCCCCGAGAACGTGGGACTGCAGATCTATAAGGAAATGATGGATTTTGCCAAATATGCCTTCAACAAATCTCACGCGGCCTGTTACGCGGTGGTGGCCTACCAGACGGCCTGGCTGAAGCATTACTATCCGGTGGAGTTCATGGCGGCGCTGATGACCTCCGTCATCGACAGCCCCAGAAAGGTGGCGGAGTATATCCTCACCTGCCGCCAGATGGGGATCGTCATCGCGCCGCCCGATATCAATGAGGGAGAGGTGGGCTTTTCCGTATCCGGGAAGTCCATCCGCTACGCGCTGACCGCCATCAAGGGCGTGGGCCGTCCCGTGACGGACGCGATCCTGAAGGAGCGCAGGGCCAACGGCCCATTCCGGAACCTGGCCGATTTTGTCGCCCGGATCGGGGATTCCGAGGCCAACAAGCGCAACGTGGAGAATTTCATCAAGGCCGGAGCCCTCGACAGCCTGGGCGGCACCAGAAAGCAGTTCATGAGCGTGTTCGGACAGATGATGGACAACAACCAGCAGAGCAGGAAGAACAATCTGGCAGGCCAGATGTCCCTGTTCGATCTGGCCGGGGAAGAGGAAAAATCCGACTTTGAGCTGCGTCTGCCCGATGTGGGGGAATATCCCAAGGAGATCCTGCTCGGCTTCGAGAAGGAAGTGCTGGGCGTATACGTCAGCGGACATCCGCTGGAGGAGTACGAAAAGCTCTGGCGCAAAAATATCACCAACACGACGGCGGATTTCGTCCTGGATGAGGAAACCGGGAGGACCCGCCTGAAGAACGGCGTGCGGGCGGTCATCGGCGGCATCATCGCCGGAAAAAAGATCAAATACACGGTAAGGGATGAGGTGATGGCCTTTTTGCAGCTGGAGGATCTGGTAGGCAGCGTGGAGGTGGTGGTATTCGCCAAAACCTACGCTCAGTACGGCGATAAGCTGACAGATGAGAACAAGGTGTTTATCCGGGGGCGCGTGGACGCCGACGGAGACAAGGACGGCAAGCTGATCTGCGAATCCGTTCAGACCTTTGACGAGGTGCCAAAGAGCATCTGGCTGCGGTTCGCCTCGCTGGGGGACTGGCTCGCTGCGGAGACGGCGCTTTACGATATCATCGAGAATTATGACGGCAGGGACAGCGTGGTGGTCTATCTGGAGGACCAGCGGCTCAAAAAGCGGCTGCCGCCCAACCGCAGTGTCCGGGCGGATCAGGAGCTCATGACGCGGCTTGCCGGGCTGTTCGGCGCGGAGAATGTGAAGCTGATGTAAAAAACGCGGTCCGTCCGCTCCGGCGGACAGAGCGCCGGAATGTATATTTTTGACAGGCGGAAGGTATGACCGATGGCATGTCCCCGGAAGGGGTCGGCGGCGGGACAGGCCTTTTGCCCGGAAATTGCGGGAAAGTGATTGAAATGGACGCTTTTCTATATTAAAATGGGAAAGTACCGGAAGTCAGACCGGTCTGGGAGGAGATCATTATGGCTAAAATCAAAACGATCGGGATATTGACCAGCGGCGGAGACGCGCCGGGCATGAACGCGGCGATCCGCGCCGTGGTCAGAAAGGCGCTCACCAACGGCGTGGCGGTCAAGGGGATCAAAAAAGGCTATCAGGGCCTGCTGAACGAGGAGATCATCGACATGAACGCCCGCAGCGTGTCCGACACGATCCAGCGGGGCGGCACGATCCTGGGCACGGCTCGCTGCATGGAGTTCATGACCGAGGCCGGACAGCAGAAGGGTGCGGATATCTGCCGGAAGCACGGCATCGACGGCATAGTGGTCATCGGCGGCGACGGCTCCTATCGGGGGGCCCAGGCGCTTTCGAGACACGGGATCAATACCATCGGGATCCCGGGCACCATCGATCTGGATATCGCCTGTACGGACTACACCATCGGGTTCGATACCGCGGTCAACACGGCCATGGAGGCCATCGACAAGGTCCGCGATACCTCTTCGTCTCATGAGCGCTGCAGCATCATCGAGGTGATGGGCCGCAACGCCGGTTATATCGCGCTCTGGTGCGGCGTCGCCAACGGCGCGGAGGACGTTCTGCTTCCCGAGAAATACGATTACAACGAGCAGGCCATCATCAACAATATCATTCACAACCGCAAGCGCGGCAAGACGCATCACCTGATCATCAACGCGGAGGGCATCGGGCATTCCACGTCCATGGCGCGCCGGATCGAGGCGGCTACCGGCATCGAGACCAGAGCCACGATCCTGGGCTACATGCAGCGCGGCGGCAGCCCCACCTGCAAGGACCGCTACTACGCTTCCATCATGGGCGCATATGCCGCGGATATCCTGTGCGCGGGCAGCACCAACCGCGTGGTGGCTTACAAGGGCGGGTC
>CANRMT010000072.1 GCA_947631815.1 uncultured Eisenbergiella sp. | reverse complement strand
GGCAAAAGCCAGGAACTATCAGCAAAAGAGGAGTCGAAAACGGCTCCTTTTTCGCTTCACAAGTGGCAAACTCGGGGTATAGCATAGGGGAAAAATGATTTCAACCACGATTTGTAAAATGTATGGCCGGATGGAATTGAAAAAATGGGGAAAATGTCGTATACTTTCCATACAGGAGCGCGCGGCCCGCGGCGTTCGGAATGGGGCGCTGCGGCTGACATGAGCCGCGCCGGGGAAGGAGGATGCGATGGAATTTCGGGAAAAGAAAAGATGGGTGTTTTTCGGGCTCCCGCTCACTTTTACCGTTTACACGGTGAAGGAGGATATGATTACGCTGGAGGAAGGTTTCTTCAACAAGAAGGAAAACGACTGCTATATGTATAAGGTGCAGGACGTGGAGCTCATCCGCTCGCTGGGGGAGCGCCTGTTCGGCCTGGGGTCGGTGAAATGCTATACGGGCGATACGACGAACAAGGAGCTGCTGCTGGAGCATGTGAAGAACGCCAAGGCCATCAAGGACTTCATCCTGGAGGCCTCCGAGCAGGCGAGGATGAAGCGGCGCACGATGAACCTGCTGGATATCGGCGCGGGAGAGATGGAAGAGATGGATGACGCGGACTGATCCGGTCCGCGGCGGGGTTTCGGAAAGAGGCAGAGGTGTCGGGATGCTTCAGAAGCTGGAATCTGCGATCAACAAGGTGTTTGTGGGGAAAGAGGACGTGGTCGGAAAGGTGCTGGTCTGTCTGCTGGCGGGCGGCCATGTGCTGTTTGAGGACGTGCCGGGCGTGGGGAAGACCACGCTGGCCCAGGTGCTGGCGAGGGCGGTACAGGCCGGTTTCGGACGGATCCAGTTCACGCCGGACACGCTGCCGGGGGATATCGTCGGGATGTCCGTTTACAATATGAAGACGGGCGAATTCGAGCACCGGGACGGCGTGGTGATGCATCAGATCCTGCTGGCGGACGAGATCAATCGGACATCTCCCAAGACGCAGGCGAGTCTGCTGGAGGCGATGGCAGAGGGGCAGGTCACGGTGGACGGACAGGTTTATCCGCTGCCGGAACCGTTCATGGTGCTGGCGACGCAGAACCCCATCGAGTTTCTGGGAACCTATCCGCTGCCGGAGGCCCAGATGGACCGTTTCATGATGCGGCTTTCCGTGGGATATCCGGACCGGGAGCACGAGATCCGCATGGCGGAGCAGTTCCTCGCCGGGGAGACGCCGGATACCGTGGAGCCGGTCTGTACGCCGGAGGATGTGCTGCGGATGCGCAGAGAGGCGGAAGGCGTCCACGTGAGCCGGGTGGTGCTGGGCTATCTGCAGGATCTGATGCGCCTGACCAGAGAGGAGTCCCGGTTTCGGACCGGCGCCAGTCCCCGGGCGATGCTCGCCCTGATCCGTGCCAGCCAAGCGTGGGCTTATATGCAGGGACGGGATTTTGTGAAGCCGGACGATGCCAAGGCCATGGCGGAGCCGGTGCTTCTGCACCGCCTGTCGCTGACGTCGGAGGGACGCCTGAAGAACGAGGATGCCTCCAAGATCCTGGTGAGCCTGATCCATCGGGCGAGGGTGCCGGTATGAGACGGAACAGAATTGTTTTCGCGGTCCTCTGGCTGCTGTCCCTGGCGGGCATCAGCTTTTACGGAGGGGCCGTCAGTTACGGATTTTTTTTCTGCATGACGCTGATCCCGGCGGTCTGTCTGCTCTATCTGCTCGCGGTTTATTTTTGCTTTCATATCTATCAGGAGATCGGGCAGCGGGACGTGGTCTGTTCCCAGCCGGTCTCCTATTATTTTGTCCTGCAGAACGAGAGCTTTTTCGCGTTTGCAGGGCTGGGCGTGACGCTCTTTTCCGACCTGTCCTATGTGGAGGATATCCCGGACGGCATGGAATTCGAACTGCTCCCCGGAGACCGGTATCCGTTTCATACGCGTCTTGTCTGCAGGTATCGGGGCGAATATGAAGTGGGCGTAAAGGAGATCGCGGTGCGGGATTTCCTGCGGCTCTTTTCCGTCCGGTATCGTAATCCCGGCACCATCAAGGCGCTGGTGAAGCCGCGGATCCCCGTCCTGTCCGTCCTGCGCACCCTGCCGGAAGCGCTGGAATACGCCAGGCGGGAGAACCGGCTGGCAAAGGATTGGCCGGATGTGACCGCCCGGGATTATCAGCCGGGGGATCCGCTCAAACGGGTTCACTGGGGCGCCGCGGCCCGGGAGGGGAAGCTGAAGACCAGAGAGGAATACGGGGAGCAAAAAGAGGGGATCGTCCTTTTCCTGGACACGAAGCGGTACGGGACGGACCGGCGGGAATTTCTCCCCCTGGAAAACCGGATGCTGGAGATCGTGCTGGCGCTGGGGATGGTGTTCGTGCGGGAAAATCTGCCGTTTTCCTTTTATTGGGGACAGCGGCAGCCGCGTTCGATGCAGGTGGAGCGGATGCCCGATTTTGACGCTCTGTACGGTCAGATGTGTGAACTGGCCTTCGATCCGCTGGAGGATCCGGAAGCGATGCCGGAGGCGCTGGCCGGGAGCGGGAGGCTGAACGGCAGCAGGATCGTCGTCGGCGTGCTGCATGAGCTGGGGAGCGCCGTTCTGGAGCTGGCGGACCGGCTGGCCCGGGAGGGCACGCTGGTGGTGCTCTATCTGACCGGCGCCGGGAAACGGGGACGGCCGGTGCCGCAGAACGAGCCGCTTCTTCGGATCGTGGAGATTCCGACGGAGGCCGATCTGGAGGAACTGCTTTGACGGCGGAATGGATTCGGAAACGGTACAAATTCATCTATCTGCTCTTTCAGGAGCTTCTCCTTCTGGGGATCTGTCTGTTCGGGCTCGGGTACAGGATCGGGATCGGCGCGCCGCTTGGATTCCCCCTGGCGGCGGGCGTTCTGTCTGTTTTCCTGCTCACCTGGATCCTGGATCTGCGGCCGCGGGAGAGACTGTTCGCCTTTCTGGCGCTGGCGGGCTGTATGTTTCTGGCGGCCCTGGCTGCGGGAGAGGCAGGGACGGCCTTTTTCGCGTCCTATCGGATCTGGCTGATGGACGGAGAGGCATGGAATCCGGAGTGGCAGAGCGGATATGAGGTGATGCAGGCGGTCCTGGCCGCGGTCCTTTGCTGCCTTTTCGGACGCCTGACCGACCGTTTTTTCCCTGTGCGCGCGGTTCTGGCGGGTGTTCTGGCCGCTCTGCTGGCGGTCTCCCTGTTCGGCGGTCTGCAGACCGGACATGCGGGGGCCGTTCTGGCGCTCTGGTACGGGGTCATGACGGCGGCGGAGTATGTGCGGCTGCGGTGGGAGAAAAGGAAAGAGGCGGACGCCGCCCTGTATACGGTCTGGCTTTTGCCCGTCGGCCTGCTGTTTCTCGTGCTGATGCTCATGATGCCGACGCCGCAGGAGGCATACGACTGGGCGTTCGTGAAGGCGGCGTACGGACGGATCCGGGAAAGCGTCATCACGCATGCGCACAGTCTGGTGCGCGGCGGCGGGGAGGACTTCGGCGTTTCCTTTCAGGGCCTTTCGGAGGACGGAGGGCTGGGCGGAGATCTTCGGGAAGAAAGTCGGGAGCTTTTTCGGATCGAAAGCGACAGTCTCTTTCGGACCAACCTGTATCTGGCGGGCGCTTCCTATGACCGCTTTGACGGCAGAAAATGGGAGAAGACCTGCCATGAGGAGGAGCCCTGGCGCGTCCTCGATGCCGCGGAAACGGTCAGCGCGGTCCAGGCCTGGGCGCAGACCCCGTCCGATCATCTCTGGTATACGCAGTTTGGGGTTTCCTATGGCTGGTTTCGCACCGGATATCTGTTCGCGCCGCTGAAGACCCGCACGATCCAGGACACTGAGTACGAAAATGACGGCGGCGATCTCCGGTTCGGGATGCAGAGAGGATATGGGACATCCTATCGGATCGGATATTATCAGATCAATACTGGCGCGCCCGACTTTTACGAGCTGCTGGAGAGCGGGAGCGCGGCGGGAGGTTCGGAGCCGGAGGAGGCGGAGGCGTCCGGTGCGGGATCAGAGGCCGCAGGACAGGAGACGGGAAGTGCGGAAACGGAGGCCGTGGGACAGAAGACGGGGAGCGCGGAATCGGAGACCGCAGGACAGGAGATGGGAAGCGCGGGACAAGGAATCGCGGGATCAGAGGACGCGATGCGGTCTGCCAAACAGGAGGAGCTGGAAACGCTGCTTGCGGATTACGGCGCGCAGAACCGGGGCACGCAGGCCGGTGAGCTGACGCCGGAGGATATGGAGCGTTACCGGGAGAACGTCCGGGCGAACTACGGAGAAGGCGTGAGGCTTTCCCCGGGCGTGAAAAGCTGGCTGGATCAGGTGCTGGACGGGGCGGAAACGGACGTGGAGAAGCTGCGCGCCCTGGAATATGCGCTCTCTGTGCTGGAATACACGCAGACGCCGGGGGCCCTGCCGGAGCGGGTGAAGGATGCCGGGAGCTTCCTGGATCATTTTCTGCTGGAAACCGGGCGCGGATACTGCAGTTATTTCGCCACCGCCTTCGTGCTGCTGGCGCGTTCTCAGGGGATCCCGGCCCGGTACGTGGAGGGCTTCTGCGTGCCCGCCAGACAGAAAAGGTCCGTGGCAGTGACCTCCGATATGACGCACGCCTGGCCGGAGGCTTGGCTGGAGGGGTTCGGCTGGATCCCTTTTGAGCCCACGCCGGGATTTCGGGATGTGCGGTATACGCCCTGGAAGACCAGCGGCGGAGCGCGTGCGGACGATTTCGCGGCGCCGAAGGCGACGCTTCCCGCGCGTCCGGACGGGCAGGACGCGGATCCGGACACGGAAGGAGAAGCGGCGGATGAAGGGGCGGACGGCGTTCAGATGGACCGGCGTGCGGTCTGGGGACGGATATTTCGGACCGCGGGCGCGGGGCTGGCCGTCCTGCTCGGCTGTCTGCTGGCGGCGCTGTGGGCGGACCGGGCGGTCCGTTCCAGACGGTTTGCGCGCATGGGGCTGACGGAGCGTTTCCTGTATGTGCTGCGGCAGGATCTGTGGCTTTTGTCCCTGTTGGGGCTGGTTCGGGGAGAGACGGAGACCCTGCAGGAGTTCCGGGAGCGGTGCGGGAAAACGCTGGAAACAGAAAGCCCGGCCTCGCTGGCATTTTATGAGGAACTGCGCTACGGGGACAAGGCGGTGCCGGACCCGGCGCTGGAGGAGGCCCTGCGGGAGCGGGAGGAGCTTCTGTCCCGGATCCGGGACGGCGGGCGGCTGCGTTACTGGCTGGCGCGTTTCCGCCTGGGCGGATGACGGTGCTGCCGCCGGTGCGCCGCTGCATGTGCGCGTGAAAGCGCTGCCGTTCGGCGCGGCCCTGTCCGGGGTGTGAGGCCGCGGGCAGACCGCGTTGTTTCGCGCGTTCCTGGGCGGCGGCTGCAGGGATGGAACCGCACCCTGCGAGGAAAGAACCGTTTGCGTATTTCGGCGGGAACTGGTACAATAGAGGGCGGAAAGGAGCCGGGATCGGGAAGAAAAATGGAAACCAGACAATATCAGACAAAAGAACTGTTCAGGCGTTTTCTGCCGTATTTTGCGCCGTACTGGCGGACGATGGTCTTCGATCTGTGCTGTGCGGGGATGACCACGCTGTGCGAGCTGGTGCTGCCGATGATCATGCGGTACATCACCAATGAGGCGCTGCTGGACGCGGCGGCCCTGTCCATGCGCACGGTGGGCATCCTGACGGCGCTGTATCTGGCGCTTCGGGTCGTGGACTGCATCGGCGCCTATTATATGGCGGGCACCGGACACGTCATGGGGGCGAAGATCGAGACGGACATGCGAAAGGACGCCTATCAGCATCTGCAGCAGCTGTCCAATACCTATTACAACAATACGAAGGTGGGCCAGATCATGGGGCGGATCACCAACGATCTGTTTGACGTGACCGAATTCGCCCATCACTGCCCGGAGGAATTCTTCATCGCCGGGGTGAAGCTGGTGATCTCCTTCATCATCCTGGCGCGGATCAATGTGCTGCTGACGCTGATCATTTTCGTCATCATCCCGGTGATGGTCGTGGTCTGCATGAAGCTGAACTTCCGGATGCGCGCCGTGTTCCGCGCCCAGCGGCACCACATCGGGGAGCTCAACGCCCGTATCGAGGACAGCCTTCTGGGGCAGAAGGTGGTGAAGGCCTTCACCAATGAGGAGATGGAAAACCGGAAATTCGAGACGGACAACAGCAAATTCCTGGATATCAAGCGGGATTCCTATCATCTGATGGCGCAGTTCAACGCCGCCACCCGCGCGTTTGACGGCGCGATGTATGTGTCGGTGATCCTGTTCGGCAGTCTGTTCATGATCAGGGGACTGGTGGAGCCGGGCGACCTGGTGGCCTTTCTTCTGTATGTATCCACACTGATCGCGACCATCCGCCGGATCATCGAGTTCGCGGAGCAGTTCCAGCGGGGCATGACGGGGATCGAACGTTTTCTGCAGATCATGGATGCGGACATCGAGATCTTCGACGAGCCGGGCGCGGTGGAAATGGGGACGCCCAGGGGCGAGATCGCTTTCCACAACGTGAGCTTTGAATATCCGGACGATCACAATCAGGTGTTCCAGAATCTGGATCTCGTCATCCATCCCGGGGAAAAAGTGGCGATCGTCGGGCCCTCCGGCGGCGGAAAGACGACGCTGTGCAACCTGATCCCCCGTTTTTACGACGTTACAGGCGGGACCATCACGATCGACGGACAGAATATCCGGGATTTCACGCTGAAAAGCCTGCGCCGGAACATCGGCATCGTGCAGCAGGACGTGTATCTGTTTTCCGGGACGGTTTATGACAATATCTCCTACGGACGTCCGGACGCGAGCCGGGCGGAGGTGGAGGAGGCCGCGAAGCGGGCCGGGGCCCATGAGTTCATATCCGCGCTGAAAAACGGGTATGATACCTATGTGGGCGAGCGGGGCGTCAAGCTGTCGGGCGGACAGAAGCAGCGGATCAGCATCGCCCGGGTGTTCCTGAAGAATCCGCCGATCTTGATCCTGGATGAGGCAACCTCCGCGCTGGACAATGAGAGCGAGTACGCGGTGGCCCAGTCGTTGGGGCGGCTTTCCGTGGGGCGCACGACGCTGACTATCGCCCATCGGCTTTCCTCCATCCGCAATTCGGACCGGATCCTGGTGCTGACGGAGGAGGGCATCATGGAAGAGGGCAGTCATGAGCAGCTTCTGGAGAAGAAGGGGATCTATTACCAGTTCTATCACATGGCGGATCAGCTGAAATAAAGGGACCGCTGGCCGTTCCCCGGGCTTCGGAAAGCCGTGTCCGGGCCGGGGAGACCGTATCGGGGGCCGGGCGGTCCGTCCGCTATACGGGAGGCCATGCCCTGCCGCGGGATAAAAAGAAAAGAAAAAGGGAAAAAACAACAAAAAGAGAGGGGAAAGCGATGAAAAACTGTTTTGCAAAACTGTGTGCGGCGGTGTGTCTGGCGGCGCTGCTGCTGTCCGCTGCCGGGTGTGCGAAGACCGGGGAGAGCTCCGGCGCGCAGACGGGGAACGGCGGCTACAGAGAGGATGCGGCGACGGCGGATCTGCAGGCTGCGGTGCAGGAGGCGCTGGGAGACGCCTATTGGCCCAATATGGATATCGATGCGCAGATGCTGGAGGATCTGTTCGGCGTCCCGGCGGAGCTGTATGAGGAGTTTTCCGGCCAGATGCCGATGATCTCCGCCAATGTGGACACGCTGCTGATCTTCAAGGCCGCGGAGGGAAAAGAGGCCGACCTGGAGGCGGCGCTGAACGCCTATCGGGATCATAATGTCAATGACGCCATGCAGTATCCTTCCAACATGGGGAAGGTGCAGGCCTCGCAGATCGAAACGTTCGGCCGCTATGTCTGTTTTGTGCAGCTGGGCGGGGACGTGACGGAGGTGGAAGAGTCCGCGGAGGATTCCGACGCCGCCGTCATCGAGCACTGTGAAAAGGAGAACGCGAAGGCGCTGGAGGCCATAGAAGAGCTGCTGATATCTGGAGAAGGATGACCATGGTTTTTTCCAGTCTGCTGTTTTTATTCCGGTTTCTGCCGGTGTTTTTTCTGATCTATTTTCTGGCTCCCGACAGGGCAAAAAACCTTGTCCTGTTTTTGGGGAGCCTTGTTTTTTATGCCTGGGGAGAGCCTGTGTACGTGGTTCTCCTTCTGTTTTCCACGGTCTCCGATTACTGTCATGGGCTGGCGGTCGAACGGGCGCGCCGCATGGGAAAGGACCGGGCGGCGAAGGCGTTTCTGATCTCCTCTCTGGCCGTCAATCTGCTGATGCTGGGCTTTTTTAAATATGCGGATTTCCTCATCGGCAGCATCAATGCGGCAGCGGGGAGCGCCATCCCGCTTTTGGAGCTGCCGCTGCCCATCGGCATTTCCTTTTATACCTTCCAGACCATGTCCTATACGATAGACGTGTATCGGGGAAAAGTGCCTGCCCAGCGCAATATCATCGCGTTCGGTGCCTTTGTCTCCATGTTTCCCCAGCTCATCGCCGGACCGATCGTGCAGTACCGGGATGTGGGGGAGGCGCTGCGCGCGCGCAGGGTGACGGCGCAGGGGCTGGATGCCGGGATACGGCGGTTCTGTCTGGGTCTGGGGAAAAAGGTGCTTCTGGCCAATCAGGCGGGGGCCCTGTTCGAACAGCTTTCGGGCTGGGAGGCGTCGGAGCGCACCGTGCTGGCCGCCTGGACCGCGATGCTCTGCTTCGCCTTTCAGATCTACTTCGATTTTTCGGGATATTCCGATATGGCGTCCGGTCTGGGGCGGATGATGGGCTTCACCTTCCCGGAAAACTTCCGCTATCCCTATACGGCGAAGAGCGTCACCGACTTCTGGCGGCGCTGGCATATGTCCCTGTCCGGTTGGTTCCGGGAATATGTGTACATCCCGCTGGGCGGGAACCGGAAGGGGATCCGAAGGCAGATTTTCAACATCCTCGTCGTGTGGACGCTCACCGGCCTTTGGCACGGCGCGGCCTGGAACTTCCTGTTCTGGGGGCTCTGGTTCGCCGCCTTTCTGATCCTGGAAAAGCTCTGGCTGCTTGGGCCGCTTTCCCGTCATCCGTTCTGGGGCCGCATTTATACGCTGCTGGTCGTGCTGGGCGGCTGGGTACTGTTCTCCATGACGGAGCCAGGGGCGCTTTCCGACTGCCTGCGGGCCATGGCCGGACAGAACGGAGCTGGCCTCTGGGATACCGGCATTCTGTACGAGCTTTCCAGCAGCGGGCCGCTGCTTTTGATCATGGCAGTCGGTTCCACGCCGCTTCCCGCCATGCTGGGGAGAAGGATCGCGGCCGCAAAGGGCGGATGGCTGGCGGCCTGCCTCTGGCCCCTGCTCCTGTTCGGGCTTTCCGTGGCGTTCCTGGTGGATGCCAGCTATAATCCGTTTCTGTATTTCCGGTTCTAGGAGGGGGGAGGAAAATGAAGGACGGAGCGCATTTCCGTTTTCAAAAACTGCCCCGCGGAATGCGGGAGGCAGGGTCGGAGCCTTCGGGAGACGGATGGCGGCTGCCGCGGCTGTGGGCCCTGCCGATATTGGCGGCGCTGGCGCTGGTCTGTGTGCTGCTCTGGGATGTCTGTACGCCCGTGCGCACCTTTTCCGCCGCGGAGAACCGCCGTCTCGCGCAGCGGCCCGCGCTGTCCCTGCAGGCGGTGCTGGACGGCTCCTTTATGGAGCAGTACGAAGCGTATGTGACGGATCAGATGCCGGGACGGGATCTCTTCATCGCGGTCAAGGCCGAGGCCCAGCGTCTGTTGGGAAAGAAGGACATCAACGGGGTCTATTTCGTGTCCGGCGGTCTGGTGGAGCAGCATACGCCGGAATCCGTGGACCGGGAAAAAGCGGCGCGCAAGGCGGAACGCATGCTGGAGCAGGCGGAGGAGATCTCCGGACTGATCCCGGGGAAGACCGGCGTGATGCTGGTTCCCGCGGCGGACGCCGTGCGGCCGGAGGTCCTGCCGCGCTTTTCCCGGAATTTCGATCAGGAAGGATGGCTTTCGGATGTGCAGGAGGCGGCACGGACGCGGGGACTGACCGTGATTGACGCGCTGGGAGCGCTGCGGGAGCATGCGGCAGAGGAAATCTATTACACCACGGACCATCACTGGACCACGCTGGGGGCCTTTTACGGCTATCAGGCCATGTGTGAGGCGTTCGGGCTGGAGGCGGCCGATCCGGAGGCGTATGAGAGGCACGCGGTGAGCGGCGATTTTTACGGTACGCTCCAGGCGAAGGTCAATATCCCCATGGAGGCGGATCGCATCGAGATCTTCACGCGCGCACAGGAGGCGGAGCATCCGGTCCGCTTCGTGTATGAGGAGAAGGAGGCCGCATCCTGCTATTTTCCCGACAGGCTCGCCACCCGGGACGCCTATGCGTTTTTCCTGGACGGAAACTATCCGCTGGTGGAGATCGCCGGAGACGGACCCGCGGACCGTTCGATCCTGCTCATCAAGGATTCCTATGCCAACTGCTTCGCGCCGTTTTTGACCCGGGATTACGGGACGATATGGCTTCTGGACCGGCGGTATTACCGGGGAGACACGGCAGAGCTGGTGCGGGAGTACGCGCCCACGGACGTGCTTTATCTGTATCAGGTGTTCCAGTTCATCGAGAACTTCTGAACAAAGATGTCCTCCCTGCGCCGCAGGCGGCGCGGGATGTCCCGCGCGGAGAAGATCGCGGTTGTCCCGTACGGAGAAAATCGCGATTGTTCCTTTTCCTGCGGCGGGAAACGTGATATGATAAAAGAAAGGACCGAAGAAAGCGAAGCCCGCAGGCGGAAAAGGCGGGACAAAAGGAGGGATGCGGCATGAAGCTGGAGTTTATCGGTGCGGCCCATGAGGTGACGGGGAGCTGTCACTATCTGGAGGTGAACGGGAAGCACATTCTCGTGGATTACGGCATGGAGCAGGGCGTCAACATTTTCGAGAACTGCAGCCCGCCGGTGCCGGAAGCACAGGTCGATTATGTGCTGATCACGCACGCGCATGTGGACCATACGGGGCTGCTCCCGCTTCTGTGCGCCAGAGGTTTCCGGGGAAAGATCTTCGCCACGGAAGGGACGGCGGATCTGTGCGGCATCATGCTCCGTGACTGCGCCCACATCCAGATGCAGGAGGCGGAGTGGAAGAACCGCAAGGCCAAGCGTCACAACGGAACGGAGCCCTATGATCCCATCTATACCCTGGAGGATGCAGAGACGGCCATCGGGCTGTTCGTCCCGGTGCGGTACGGGGAGACGGTTTCGGTCTGCGACGGCCTGAAGATCCGGTTTACGGACATCGGCCATCTGCTGGGCTCGGCAAGCATCGAGGTCTGGGCGGAGGAGAACGGCGTCTCCAGGAAATTCGTGTTTTCCGGGGATATCGGGAATCTGGATCAGCCGCTGCTGCGGGATCCCAGCCTGACGGCGGAGGCGGATTATGTGATCATGGAATCCACCTACGGCGACCGGCTGCACGGCACGGAGCGCCCGGACTATGTGGCGGAGCTGACGCAGATCCTGCAGGAGACCTTTGACCGGGGCGGCAACGTGGTGATCCCGTCCTTCGCGGTGGGCAGGACTCAGCAGATGCTGTATTTTCTGCGCATCATCAAGGAACGGGGGCTGGTGAAGGGCCACGACGGCTTCCCGGTCTTCGTGGACAGCCCGCTGGCGGTGGAGGCCACCGGCATTTTCACCCGCAACGACAGGAGCTGTTTTGACGAGGAAGCGCTGGCGCTGGTGGAGCGGGGGATCAATCCCATTTCCTTTAAAGGACTGCGCCTGTCCATCACCAGCGACGAATCCAAAGAGATCAATTTCGACGATACCCCCAAGGTCATCATTTCCGCTTCGGGCATGTGCGACGCGGGCCGTGTCCGCCACCATCTGAAACACAATCTGTGGCGGCCGGAGTGCACGATCCTGTTCGTGGGCTATCAGTCCGTCGGCACGCCGGGCCGGGCGCTGGTGGACGGCGCGAAGGAAATGAAGCTGTTCGGCGAGACCGTGGACGTGCGGGCGCAGATCCGTACGCTGGCGGGAATGTCCGGCCACGCGGATCAGAACGGCCTGCTGCGCTGGATCCGCGGCTTTGAGCGAAAGCCCCGGCGTGTGTTCGTGGTGCACGGCGAGGACGGCGTGACGGATTCCTTCGCCCAGACGCTGTGGACGGAGTGCGGTCTGAAGGCGCACGCGCCGTACAGCGGTACGGTCTTCGATCCCGCGGCGGATCGGTTCGTATATGAGGCGCAGCCCGTGCGGCTGAAGAAGACGGCGAAGGCGTCCGCGAAGAGCGGTCCTTACGCCAGACTGGCAGCGGCCGGTCAGCGGCTCACGGCTCTCATCGCCCGTTGCAGCGGCATTGCCAACAAGGATATGGCGAAGTTTGCGGATCAGATCAATGCGCTCTGCGACAAGTGGGAGCTGTGACGGTCGGAGCGTGCCGGACGGCGGGAAAAGCGTGTTGGACCGCAAAGGGATTACGTCGGACGGAAGGGAAGAGCGCCCGGCTGCAGGAAGTGCGGCCGGGCCGTGGGAAGCGTGTGCGGGCGGCGGAATGCGCCGGACCCGGCGCGCGGATAGATCGTGCGATCAAAGGGAGGAACATGCGGCATGAGCATGGCGGATACCATTTTCATCAATATGTGTCAGGATATTCTGGAGAACGGCACCAGCACGGAAGGGGAAAAGGTGCGGCCCCGCTGGCCGGACGGAACGCCTGCCTATACCATCAAGAAATTCGGCGTGGTCAACCGGTATGACCTTTCCGAGGAGTTTCCGCTTCTGACGCTGCGCCGGACCGCGCTGAAGAGCGCCACGGACGAGATGCTCTGGATCTGGCAGCAGAAGTCCAACAATATCCATGACCTGCATTCCCATATCTGGGACGAGTGGGCGGACGCGGACGGCAGTATCGGCAAGGCCTACGGCTATCAGCTGGGCGTGAAGCATCAGTATAAAGAGGGCATGTTCGATCAGGTGGACCGGGTGATCTACGATCTGAAGCATAATCCCTTTTCCAGGCGCATCCTAACGAACATTTACGTCCATCAGGACCTGCATGAGATGAACCTCTATCCCTGCGCCTACAGCATGACCTTCAATGTGACCCAGAAAAAAGGACATGAGAAGCTCACGCTGAACGCGGTGCTCAACCAGCGCTCCCAGGACGTACTGGCGGCTAACAACTGGAATGTGGTGCAGTATGCAGTGCTCCTCCATATGCTGGCGCAGGTATGCGATATGGAGGCCGGGGAACTGCTGCACGTCATCGCGGACGCGCATATTTATGACCGGCACGTGCCCATCATCCGGGAGCTGATCGCCAGGAAGCCCTATCCGGCGCCGAAGTTCTGGCTCAATCCGGAGGTGAAGGATTTCTATCAGTTCACCAGGAACGATGTGCGCGTGGAAGACTATGTGACGGGAGAGCAGATCACGGACATTCCTATCGCGGTCTGAACGGGAGAAAAGATCGCGGATATTTCCGCCGCGGTCTGGACGGAAGGACAGATCGCGGACATTCTCATTGCAGCCGGAACAAAAAAGGATGCGGAACATTGCGGGAGGACCGGAGCGGGAATGCAGGGAATCCATTTTAAAAAGAACGGAAACTTCGCTGACCGGGGACTGGATCGGAGGATATATGAATATCATTGTGGCGGTGGATGAAAATTGGGCTATCGGCAATAAGGGAGATCTGCTGGTGCGGATCCCTGCGGATCACAAAATGTTCCGCCAGGAAACGCTGGGGAAGGTCGTGGTGTTGGGCAGAAAGACCCTGGCTACCTTTCCGGGCGGACTTCCGCTGAAGGGCCGGACGAATATCGTGCTGACCCGCGATCCCGGCTTTGCGGCGAAGGATGCCGTCGTGGTGCACGGCCTGGAAGAGCTGCAGGCAGAACTGAAAAAATACAGAAGCGAAGATATTTATGTCATCGGCGGGTCCAGCGTCTATGAACAGCTCCTGCCCCTGTGCGATACGGCCCATGTGACGAAGATCGACTATGCCTTTGAGGCGGATGCGTATTTCCCGGATCTGGA
>CANRMT010000071.1 GCA_947631815.1 uncultured Eisenbergiella sp. | reverse complement strand
CTCCCTGCGGGAGTACGTGTTCCATAAGGCGGTCCAGACCATGCTCACTCTGGCCTGCTGCGGCCTTGCGGTATGAACGGTACGAACGGCATAAGCGGCATAAACGGTATAAACAATATGGTTCATGAACGGCATGAACGGTATAAAAACGAAATAAATGATATGATCGGCGAACGGCATGAGCACACCCGCCGGAAAACCGTCATCCACAGAAAAAGCCCTGGTCCGGCTTATGCCGAACACAGGACCTTTGTTCATGACAACATTTGACCGCGGAGATCCGCACTTTTCCAAAAAACTGCTCTGTCCCCAAGATCTGTCCGCAGGGCCCCGCGAAAGAACGGGGTGTCCCTCAGAACATTCTTAGGACATCCTCAGAGCACGTCCAGATTTCCGTCTGCCTGGGTTCCCGCGGCATTGGACGCTTCTTCCTGCTCCAGCTCCGCCACCGCGTTCTGGGCATGGAATTCCGCACGGTTGCTCTGCACCACCTCATTCAGACTGTTCAGATCGCTGACCAGATTCCCGTAGTGGGTATTGGCCGTCTCTATGGCGCTGGCGATGATGTTCTCGATGTTCGCCATCATATCGTCCGCATACTGCAGCATGGAATCCCGGATCGCATTGGCTTCGAGGGTGGCGTTGTCCACGATGTCCTGCGCCTGCCTGGTGGCGAGTTGTACGACTTCGTTGGCCTGGGCGTACGCCTGCTGCATGATCTCGTGCTCGTTGATCAGCTCCGTGGTCTGTTCCGTCGCCTCGTTGATGAGCATCTGGGCCTTTTCCCTGGCATCCTTCAGGATCGCCTCTTTGTTGCTGACGATCTTCTGATAGCGCTTGATCTCATCCGGCGTCTTGGAACGGAGCTCCCGCAGCAGCATGTCCATCTCGTTCTTGTTCACGATGATCTTCGTGTTGGAAAGCGGCTGATACTTACAGCTGTCAATATACTCCTCAATCTCATCAATCAGTTGTTCAATTCTGCTGCTCATACTCTCCCTCGTTTCCGCATAAAATTTATTCCATGCGCCGCGCCGCGCGGCCGCACAAAAACAGGTTCAGGAATGGAGCCGGTGTCCGTATTTGGCATATACCAGCGCCGCCACAGACGGAGGAACGCATTTGGAAATGTCCCCGTTGAAGCTGGCGATCTCTTTCACGCTGGAAGAGCTC
Organism: uncultured Eisenbergiella sp.; assembly: GCA_947631815.1. GTDB lineage: Bacteria > Bacillota > Clostridia > Lachnospirales > Lachnospiraceae > Gallintestinimicrobium. The sequence goes on along the minus strand of CANRMT010000071.1, from coordinate 13,112 downwards.
AGATAAGCGTATTCCAGACTGGTGGTCAGGAAGATGGTATCCAGCTCCCCGCCGGACAGCAGCTTGTTCGTCTGGGCGATCTGCAGCTCATACTCAAAATCCGTGATGGCGCGCAGACCGCGGACAGACACATGAACGCCCTTGCTCCTCGCATAGTCGATGAGCAGGCCGCTGAAGGATTCCACCTTCACGTTCGGCAGATCCCTGGTCACTTCCTTCAGTATTTTAACACGTTCTTCCACAGAAAACAATGGACTCTTTTCTTTATTGTTCAGCACGCTCACCGTCAGTTCGTCAAAAATGGAGGCCGCGCGGTGAATGATATCGATATGTCCGTATGTGACGGGATCAAAGCTTCCCGGATAGATCGCTTTTTTCATATTGTCCTCCGTTTCGGAGATTTATGCGGCAGCGAAAGATGCACCGTCATGCGCATGACTGTTCGGTTCGCTGCCGGCGGACGCGGGAGCCCCGGTCACGACCTCTTCAAAAACACATGCTTATTCGTCTTATACCGTTTTTCCCGCGTCACGATAAAGCCATAGTCCTGCGCGAAGGAAAAATCCCGCTTCAGATCCGCCTCGATGATGACCAGCGTATCCCCGTCCACATAGGGCGCGCACGAAAGCGCCGCCAGCACGGGGGGCTCCAGCCCCGCCTGATAGGGCGGATCCATGAAGACGATGTCCGCGTGCTTTTCCCGGATCGAAGCAAGGGCGCTCACCGCGTCCTGCTTCAGCAGTACGGCCCGGTCCGTGAACTTCGTGAAGGCCAGATTGTCCGCGATACAGCGCGCAGCCTCTTTTCCGTTCTCCACAAAATAGGCCCTGCGCGCCCCGCGGCTGATGGCCTCGATGCCGATGGAACCGCTCCCGCTGCAGAGATCCACGAAGACGCCGCAGGGGAGTCTGGTCTGAAGAATATTAAACAGCGTCTCCTTGATGCGGTCCGTGGTGGGACGGGTATCCGCGCCCTGGGGCGTCTTCAGCGGAAGACTTCTGGCCTCTCCTGCGATCACTCTCATACTGGCACCTCTGATCAGATCCTTCTATCTAAAGTTATACTTCATATTCCTTCACAGGTCAACCTCTAACTTTGGTTCCCTTCGTGTCCCGATGCGCCGGTTTGATCTGGTTGAGCACCAGCGTCCTGCTCTTGTAGGGAATGGTGCTGTCGTCGGTATTCCTGGTATAATAGACTGCCTCCACGCTGTCCGTATTGGAAAGCTTCATGGCCCGCACGCCCAGCGCGGCCTTTTTCTTTTCCGGGATCTCCTCCACCGGGAATCGCAGGAAAAAACCTTCTTTAGACTGCAGGATGATGTTCTTCTGTTCCCGGTATATGCTCACGCTCACCAGCTCGTCGCCGTCCGCCAGCTTCGTGGCCGCGACGGTCTTTTTGGTGACATCGAATTCACCGCCGTCCACGATCTTCGCCATGGCCCCTTTGGTGACAAACAAGAGTCGGTACAGGTTCAGGTCGCTCTGGCTGGCCGCCAGGAGCAGGCTTTCCTTCGTGGAATCATAGCTGCTCACATTGTCCAGCGGGATACCTTTGTCCCGGAGCTTGCCTGACGGGATATCCGATACCTTCACCGTATACAGCTGGCCCGTGTTGGTGAACAGGCAGATCCTGCCCGTGCTCTTACATTTGAACGCGAAGGGATTCTCCGCGTGCACCGTCTCCTGGTTACGGTCATAGGTGGCGGTGTCGATGACCTTCGCGTAGCCGAACCTGTTCACCAGACAGTAGAGCTCGACCTCCTCCGCCTTCTTTTCCTCGAAAACGACCTCCTCGCAGTTCTCAATGACCGTTTTCCTCTTGACCGCGAACTCTTTTTTCATGGCGTCCAGATCGTTCATGATGACCTGCGCCATGGAGCTTCTGCGCTCCAGGATGTCCTCATAGCGATAGATGTTCGCCAGCGTATCCTCGTGCTCCCTGACCAGCGCCTCGATCTCCAGCCCGATCAGCTTATACAGGCGCATGTCCAGGATAGCGTCCGCCTGCCGTTCCGTGAAACGCAGATAACCGGCCATGACGGCGGATTCCCTGGACTTGAACTTGATGCCGTCCGTCTCGCCCTCCACCAGACAGGCCTTGGCCATGGCCCGGTCTCTGGAGCCCCGCAGGATCTCGATGATCAGATCGATGACGTTGCAGGCCTTGATCAGCCCCTCCTGGATCTCGCGGCGGTCCTGTTCCTTCTGCAAAAGCGTCTCATATTTGCGGCGGTTCACCTCATACTGGAAGTCCACGTTGGCCTTGATGATCTGCTTCAGCCCCATGGTCTCCGGACGCCCGTCGCTGATGGCCAGCATGTTGACGCCGAAGGTGTCCTCCAGACGGGTCTTCTTATAGAGCATGTTGATGAAATGATCCACGTCTGCGTCTTTTTTCAGCTCGATGACGATGCGGATGCCCTCTTTGGAGGACTGATTGGAGATATCCACGATGTCCGTGGTCTTTTTCGTCTCAGCCAGCGCCGCCACGTCGGACAGGAACTTCCCGATATTGACGCCGATCATGGGATAGGGGATCTCGGTGATGACCACGTTGGTGCGGCCGCCCTTTCCCTTTTCTTTTTCTACCCTGCCGCGCACCCGGATCTTGCCGGTCCCGGTCTCGTAGATCTGCAGAAGCTCGTCCTGATTGGTGACGATACCGCCGGTGGGAAAATCCGGTCCCTTGATATAGCGCATCAGTTCCCTGGTGGAGATGCTCTCATCCAGCATGTATGCCTTTACCGCGTCGATGACCTCTCCCAGGTTGTGAGGCGGTATGCTGGTGGCCATGCCCACCGCGATGCCCTCGGAGCCGTTGACCAGCAGATTGGGGAATTTGCAGGGCAGCACGGAGGGCTCCCGCTCCGTCTCGTCGAAATTGGGGCCGAAGTCCACCACGTTCTTGTCCAGATCCGCCAGAAAGGCGTCCTGCGTGATCTTGTGCAGGCGCGCCTCCGTATAACGCATGGCCGCCTGGCCGTCCCCCTCGATGTTGCCGAAGTTGCCGTGCCCGTCGATGAGCACCTGCCCCTTTTTGAAATCCTGCGCCATCACCACCAGGGCGTCGTAGATGGAACTGTCGCCGTGGGGATGGTATTTGCCCATGGTGTCGCCCACGATACGGGCGCTCTTCCTGTACGGGCGGTCGTAGCGGATGCCCAGCTCATGCATATCGTAAAGCACCCGGCGCTGTACCGGCTTCAGGCCGTCCCGTACATCGGGCAGCGCCCGGGCGATGATGACGCTCATGGCGTAGTCGATGAACGACTTCTGCATCACCTCTGAATACTCTGTTTTTATGATCCTGTCATCCGCAGCCATATCTGTTTATCCTTTCCGCATCCGCAGCCGTCCTTTACGGGCGGCCGCAGACAAATGATCGCTATTTTTCTATATCCGGTTCCGCGTCCGCGATGCTTCTATATCCGGCTCCATGTCCGTGATTTTTATATATCTAGTTCCGCGTCCGTGACTGTCATATATCCGGTTCCGCGTCCGCAGCCTTTATATATCCAGTTCCGCATCTGTGGCGTTCTGGTAAATGAACGCCTTTCTGGGCGGGACCTCCGTCCCCATCAAAAGGGCCGTCACATCGGAAGCCATTCTGGCGTCCTCGATCTGTACCTGCTTGAGCAGCCTGTTCTCCGGATCCAGCGTCGTCTCCCAGAGCTGCGCGGCATCCATTTCACCCAGGCCCTTATAGCGCTGCAGCGTAAAGCTCCCCTTATGGCGCTTCCGGTAGCGCTCCAGCGCCTTGTCGTCATAAAGGTATTCTTCCTTCCCCTTGGAGGGCATGGCCTTATAAAGGGGCGGCATGGCGATATACACATGCCCCTCGAAGATCAGCTCCGGCATAAACCGATAAAACAGCGTCAGCAGCAGGTTGGAAATGTGAGCGCCGTCCACGTCCGCATCGGCCATGATGATGATCTTGTCATAGCGCAGCCTGGAAATATCGAAATCGTTGCCGTACCCTTCCGAAAAGCCGCAGCCGAAGGCGTTGATCATGGCCTTGATCTCCGCGTTGGCCAGGACCTTGTCGATGCTGGCCTTTTCCACATTGAGGATCTTGCCCCGGATGGGAAGGATCGCCTGATACATGCGGTTCCTGGCCATTTTGGCGCTGCCCCCGGCAGAATCGCCCTCCACGATGAAAATCTCGCATTTGGAGGCGTCCCTGGATTCGCAGTTGGCCAGCTTGCCGTTGGAATCGAAGGAGAACTTCTGCTTGCTCAGCAGATTGGTCTTGGCCCGCTCCTCTGTCCGGCGGATCTTCGCGGCCTTCTCCGCGCAGCCGATGACACCCTTCAGCGTCTCCAGATTACGGTCAAAATACCGCGGCAGCTCGTCCCCCGTCACTTTGCCGACCACCCGGGCCGCATCCTGATTGTCCAGCTTGGTCTTGGTCTGTCCCTCGAACCTGGGGTCCGGATGCTTGATGGAGACGACGGCGGTCATGCCGTTGCGCACGTCGGCCCCGGTGAAATTGGTATCCTTCTCTTTCAGAATGCCCAATTCCCGCGCATAGCTGTTGATGATCGTCGTAAACTGGGTCTTGAATCCGGTCAGATGGGTGCCGCCTTCGGAATTGTATATGTTATTGCAGAAGCCAAGAACATTCTCATGAAACTCGTTGATATACTGAAACGCGCATTCCACGGCGATGCCCTCGCTCTCGCCCCGGAAATAGATCGCATCGGTCACCGGCTCGCAGGATCTGTTGATGTCCCGGATATAGCCGATGATGCCGTCCGGCTCATGGTATTCGATGATCTCCGGCTCCTCCCGGCGCCTGTCCTCGAAGCGGATCGTCAGCTCCGGGTTCAGATACGCGGTCTCGTGGAGCCTGCTCTTGACCTCGTCCTCTTTGAAGCGCGTCTTCTCAAAGATCGTATCGTCCGGCAGGAAATTGATGGTCGTCCCCGTCTCCTTCGTCCGGCCGATCACGGGGAGCAGGCCGTCGATCAGTTCCGTGGTGGGAATTCCCTTTTCATAGCTGTCCTGATAGATCTGTTTCCCGTCCTTGACCTGAATGGTCAACCGGTTGGAAAGCGCGTTGACCACGGAAGAACCCACGCCGTGCAGACCGCCGCTGGTCTTGTAGGCGCTATTGTCGAATTTGCCGCCCGCGTGCAGCGTGGTGAACACCAGGCGCTCCGCGCTGACGCCCTTCTCGTGCATCCCCACCGGGATCCCGCGGCCGTTGTCCTCCACGGTGGCGGAACCGTCCGCCTCCAGAACGACACAGATCCTGGTGCAGAAGCCCGCCAGGTGCTCGTCCACCGCGTTGTCCACGATCTCATAGATCAGATGATTCAGGCCCCTGGTGGACACGCTTCCGATATACATGCCCGGGCGCATGCGCACCGCTTCCAACCCTTCCAGCACCGTGATGCTGGAGGCGTCATAGGTCTGGTTTCCTGCCACTGCATTTTCCTCGCATTCTTCCAAATATTCACTCTTTTCAGTATAACACATATGTTCGATTTTGAAAAGAATTTTGTTGTCTGGACGGCGTTCATATGCGTTGTCGGCATCCTGCAGAGAATGATCTCACGGATGCCGTTCGGCGGTCATATCAGCCTTCCTCTGCCGCATTTCTTTGCAGGCGGACCGAATGTTTCCTATAGTAATCCCGCATGCGGACATTTTTCCAGCCCTCAGGATCCTCTTCGATATCCTCATAGAATAATAACTGGGGCTTCACCGTAAATTCCATCAAAACCGCATCGTCCACCGTGTCATCCAGGAGCTGCTCCAGCCGTACCTCCTGCTGGGCACGGTAAGAGGCCGCTTCGCCGCTGACCAATGACTGCAGTGCGGCCGAAGCGGTGAACTCCTCCGGCTTTGCCTTCACAAAAAGGGCTGCGCAGAAAAGAAATGCGGCCAGACCGCAAAGCTTTCCGGCCTCCAGTTTTTTCTTTTCAACCCTTGCCCCATACCTGTGAAGACACCATCCGGTCAGATAAAACAGGTCGAACGTTATCAGGAGAAGAAAAGTCAGATAGATCACGTTAAAGATCCTGCCCGCGCCGGGATTGCCGCTGGCATATACGCTCGGGGTGAACATGGAGGATAAGATACAGAAGCTCAGAGCCAGAACCGCCGCAGGACAGGGAAACGAAAACCCGTCGGAATGATCCTGCAGAATCTCCAGGACAAACGGGATCAGGAGCAATAAATACATCCAGACGATCCAGCTGCTCCACTCCCCCAAAACATATTCCAGACAGTAGAAAAATGATTCCAGAACGGACAGTATGACTCCCGGCCGGGCGGTGAAGTTCATTTGCCGCACCTGATTTCCCGGCGCCAGTGCATTGATGCCGAAAAACAGAACCCAAAACACGAACAGGGTCCCGACGCGAAGACACGCCGAACACCTTTTGACCAGCCAAAGGATCAGAAAGGCGATCGCCAGCCATATGCCGCATTCCAAACCGGTAATGAGATTTCCGCCTCCGATGTAGAACACCAGAAGGATCGCCGCGATCATTCTGCCGATCTTTTTTTTGCCGGTGTCGACGGCCATTTTTATGAGGAGACCGGTCAGGGTGAAAAGAGCGGCCTGCGGCAGCATATAATGAACTGCCCCATTATACCAGTATAATCCCTGTGTCCGATCCACCAAGGTATTTACAGACACCAAAAGACACATCAGAGTCATCGAAAAGACAGTACGGCGTTGCGCGCCGAAACAGTCATGGAATACGGCATCGAACAGCAGAAACAGAGACGCTGTCAATGCCCCGATCATGAGCCACGGCGTCAGGCAGTAAAAACGGTCCCCGAAAATTCCCGGCTGCAGTGCCATTAAGAAAATGGATGTGTATGTGCCCTGCCAGCTGTGCCACAGTTCCGCCGTCTTTTTGGCCGCTCCCGCAAAAACCGAAAAAATGTTATGCGTATCGATCCAGGCAAGCCGTGCATAGGTACTGAAGCCGAAATCGTCCGCACACGGAAAGTTGTAAAATGCTATGAAAAGGATCGGTATCAGTCCGACGACAAATAAAGCAAGCCAAACCACCATCCAGACGGAACCGCTTTTCCCGCGGATCGTTTTGCTCCGCCCGTCCGGCGTCATGGGTTCTTTTTCCTTTGAAGCCCGGCAAGAAAACGTTTTCCGGAACATCCCTGTTCTCCTCTCATGTGATCGTCAGTTTTAATCTGTAATCTCCAAAACTCATTTTGAATGCCATTGGCACCGCACGGCCTTCCCCTCAGATCGAGCGGTAATCGATCTCCTTCTGGAACAGGCCCATCTCCTCCTCCGGGAGCACGACCTCGCCGGAAAGCACCCGGTCCGCCAGCTCCCCGGCCAGCAGGAGCACATCGGAATCCTGATAGATATCCCCCAGGGCGAAATCCAGCGCGCCGCTCTGGCGGATGCCGAACAGATCGCCGGGCCCCCGCAGCTTCAGGTCCTCGCCCGCGATGAAAAAGCCGTCGTTGGAATGGTTCAGCACGTCCAGCCGCTTATTGTTCTGGCCGCTGTCGTCTCCGGTCATGAAAATGCAGAAGCTCTGCTCCTTTCCGCGGCCCACGCGGCCCCGCAGCTGATGCAGCTGGGCAAGCCCGAAGCGTTCCGCGTTTTCCACCAGCATCACGGTGGCGTTGGGGACATCGATGCCCACCTCGATGACCGTGGTGGACACCAGCACGTCCGTCCTGTGCGCCGCGAAATCGTCCATGATCTGCTGTTTCTGTCCGTCCTTCATCCTGCCGTGCAGCGCCGCGATCCGGACGGTGTCCGGGAGCGCCGACTTCAGCTTCTCCGTATAGTCCAGCACGTTTTCCACGCCCTCCATCTCTCCCTCTTCCACCATGGGACAGATCACATAGGCCTGATGCCCGGCGTTCACCTGCGCTTCGATGAACGCATAGGCCTTTTTCCGGAAGGAGGTGTCCACCACGCAGTTCTTGATGGGAAGACGGTTTTTCGGCATCTCGTCCAGCACGGATATCTGCAGATCGCCGTACAGCACGATGGCCAGCGTGCGCGGGATGGGCGTCGCGCTCATCACCAGCACATGCACGCCGTCTCCTTTGTTCGCCAGGGTTTCCCTCTGCCGGACGCCAAAGCGGTGCTGCTCGTCCGTCACCACCAGGGCCAGATCCCGATACTTCGCCTTTTCCTGGATCAGGGCATGTGTGCCGATGACGATATCCGCCTCTCCGGAAGCGATCCTGGCCTGGATCTCCCGCTTCTGCTTCGCGCCCAGGGAGCCGGTGAGCAGGACCGGATGCAGGGAAAGCCCGTATGTATCGGACAGCTGCACGAGGGCCTCATAATGCTGGGCCGCCAGCACCTCCGTGGGCGCCATCAGACAGCCCTGCCGTCCGTTTTTCGCGCACATCAGAAGCGCCAGGAACGCCAGGATCGTCTTTCCGCTTCCCACGTCTCCCTGTACCAGCCGGTTCATGGCCACATGCTTCTGCAGATCCTCTTCGACCTCGTGCCAGACCCGCGTCTGGGCACCGGTGAGCCGATACGGGAGCGCATCGATCAGGGCGTCCGTCTCCGCGGCGGCGGCCATGGGACGGTCCACGATGACCTGGTCGTTCAGCACCTTCTGCCGTTTGATCTGGACGAGGAATGCCAGGAATTCGTCGAAGACCAGACGCCTCCTAGCCGCCTGCACATCCTCGGCCCCCTGCGGGAAATGGATCTTTTTCAGCGCTTCGCCCAGCGGGAGCAGGCGATACCGGCGGCGCAGCGGCTCGTTCAGATAGTCCTCCGCCTCAAACTGCTCCAGGACGCGTCCCATGCAGCGGATGAACAGATTGTTGGTCAGCCCGGCCGTCAGCGCGTATCTGGGCTGCCAGGTCCCGGACAGACGGGCATATTCCTCTTCGGAAAACAGCCGGGGCTGTTCCATGAGGAATGTATTCCGGGCTCCTCGTTTCACCATCCCTCTGAAGATATGGAAGGTCCCGGCGGGCAGCGCGTTCCGGATATACGGCATTCGGAACCAGGTGAGCCGCAGATTTCCCGTGGCGTCCCCGGCCGCAGCATGAGTGATCACGAGCCCCCTCGCCCGGACCGTGGACGGCGTCCCGACCACGCAGGCCCGGACCGCCATGACCCTGCCGCAGACCAGCTCCTGCACCGTCACCGGCGCTTCAAAATGATCGTAATCCCGCGGAAAATAGCGGACGAGCTGTCCCACCGTTTCGATCTGTACTTTTGAAAAGAGCGCAGTGGTCTTCGCCCCTACGCCCTTTACGCTGTCTATGGAATCCTTCGCGTTCATAAAAGCTCCGTTATTCAACAGAAACGATATAATAGTAGATCGGTTGGCCGCCGTACTGCAGCTCCACGTCGCAGGCAGGATATTTCTCCGCAACCTTTCCCCGAAGCGCCTCGGCGTCCTCCTCCGGGATATCCTGCCCGTAGTAGATGCTGATCAGCTCCATATCCTCTTCCATCATCCGGTCGATCATGGACGCCGTGACCTTTTCCACCGCCTGGCCCACCGCCAGCATGCCGTCGTCGCCGATCCCCATATAATCGCCCTGATGGATCTCATAATCGTCAACGACCGTATCCCGCACCGCATACGTGACCTCGCCGGTCTTCACCGAGCCGATGGCCTCCGTCATGGCCGCCTCATTCTCCTCCGTGGTCATGTCGGGCACGTAGTTGATCACGGCCGTGATGCCCTGCGCGATGGTCTTGGTGGGGATCACCACGATCCTCTTGTCCTCGCACAGATATCTGGCCTGATTGGCGGCCAGGATGATGTTCTTGTTGTTGGGCAGGACAAAGACGGTATCCGCATTCACCGCGGCCACCGCATTGAGCACATCCTCCGTGCTGGGATTCATGGTCTGACCGCCCTCCAGGATATGGTCCACGCCCAGATCCCGGAAAATGGCATTGATCCCGTCGCCCGCGGAGACCGCGATAAAGCCCGTCTCCTTGCGCTCCAAAGCAGGCTCCGCGGCCGGTCCCGCAGAGACCGCTTCCTGTGCCTGCTGCGCCATCTTGATGACCTTTTCATGGTGCTCCAGACGCATATTGTCGATCTTCATGTTGGAAAGCGCGCCGTACTTCAGCGCCTTCTGGATCGCCAGGCCCGGATCGTTGGTATGTACGTGTACCTTCACGACATCCTCGTCCGCCACGACCACGATGGAATCGCCGATGGATTCCAGATAGGACTTGAAATCCAGTTCCTGCTTGATATTGAAAGGCTTGCTGAGCATGATGATGAACTCGGTGCAGTAGCCGAATTTGATATCCACCTCTGCCTGCGCCCTGGCGTTCTCAGGCGCAAACGGCGCACCGGCCACCGGGGCCGCACCGCCCGCCGGGACGAAATCCACCTCTTTGCCCAAAAGCGCCTCGTACGCGCCCTTCAGGACCTGGATCAGTCCCTGACCGCCGGAATCCACCACGCCCGCCTGCTTCAGGACGGGGAGCATCTCGGGGGTCTGGCTCAGAACATATTCCGCCTGATCGATGATGACGCCGATGCACTTCTCCATGTCGGTCTCGCCCGCGTCCGCCAGCTCCCTGGCCTTCAGGGAAGCGCCCCTGGCCACGGTCAGGATCGTCCCCTCCTTCGGCTTCATGACGGCCTTGTATGCCGTCTCCACCGCGCGCTCTCCGGCCTGCGCCAGCAGCGGCACATCGATCGTATCACAATCGCGGATCACCTTGGTGAACCCGCGGAACAGCTGCGACAAAATGACGCCGGAGTTGCCTCTGGCGCCTCTCAGGGAACCGGAAGAAATTGCCTTGGCAAGGGACTTCATGTCCAGATCGTTATTCGCGTCCATCTCGGCCACATCCCTGGCCGCCGACATGATCGTGAGCGTCATGTTCGTACCGGTATCGCCGTCCGGCACCGGGAATACATTCAGCTCATTGATCCATTCCTTTTTGCTTTCCAGATTCCTGGCCCCGGCCAAAAACATCTTTGCGAACAGCTTCGCGTCTATCGTATTGATCGCCACTTCTCGGTCCTCCTTAATCGATCACTCGTATTCCCTCAACATAGATATTGATCTTTTCCACCTCTATGCCGGTAAATTCTTCGACTTTGTATTTCACGTTGCTGATCAGATTGTCCGCCACCGCCAGGATACTCACGCCGTAGGCGACAATGACATGAAAGTTCAGCGTCAGTTTATTATTGTTCAGAAAGACCGCGATCCCCTTATTGCTGCTGTCGCGCTTCAAAAGCTTGACAAGGCCGCCTTTTACCGTGACGCCCATACCGACAATGCCGAAGCACTCCATCGCGACGTTCCCGGCATATTGGCTGATCACTTCTTTATCGATCGTAATGCTGCCCATATGTGTTGTCATAGAAGATCCCTTCATGTGGCTGCCTCCTTCTCTTTCAAAAATCTACGCCTATTATAACCGCTTTCCCGGAAAAAGGGAATAAGTATTTTAACTTTTTCAAAAAAAGAAGATATTTTGCTTGCAAATCAGGGGAAATTCTGTTATCATATCAATGTTGTCAGTCACGCGGCGAATACGATTTGAGGAGGTGTGAACATGGCGAAGTGTGATATTTGTGGCAAAGGCGCTCATTTCGGGAATAACGTTAGCCATTCCAATAGAAAATCCAGCCGTATCTGGAATTCCAATGTCAGAAGCGTGAAATGCAAGGTCAACGGCGGTTCCAGAAGAATGCACGTATGTACCGCTTGTTTGAGATCCGGCAAGGTTGAGCGTGCATGACCGCATAACCAATCGAGTAGGAGGCGGTGATTAGCCGCCGTCCTCTCACACCACCGTGCGTACCGTTCGGTACACGGCGGTTTCAACAGTTGACGTGCATGGACTGATACGCAATGGCTAAGTCATAAAAGCCTGACCGTATCAGTCTCTCTTTTGATAATGCCCTCTTGACCGTTGATGTATTGGATGTCCTCCAATACCCTTTTCGGCTGTTCGCCGCCATACTTGCAAAATATTCCGGTATCCCTAGTTTTATAAGGTTCCGTTTCTTCGTCCTTGGCAGTTTCCACTGTTTCCAGATACTCATCCGGATTCGATGGTACAGCCATCCGTTGAGGTCTTCTAGGTTGTTCTTCATGCTTGCTGTCCCGTAATAGTTAAGCCAGCCCCTCGCATAGACTTTTATCTTTTCCAGCGAAGGTCTGATACTCTGACAGCGTCTCCGGGAAGAGAGTTCTCTCAGGGTAGTCTTAAACTTTTCCCATGACTTTGGATGAACCCGGACATATATGCCCTTTCCGTTCCTTCCCAATGCAAAGCCAAGAAACTTAAAATTTCGAATCGCAAACACACTTACTACACGGCTTTTCTCCTGGTTCCCTTTCAATTTCAGTGTCCCTTCCAGATATTTCGTGCTTGTTTCCAGCAGTCTTTTGGCGGCTCGTTCACTCTTTGCCAGCAGTACGATATCGTCTGCATAGCGTATGCACGGAACTCCCCGTTTCTTGTACTCCTGGTCGAACTCATTGAGGTAGACATTTGCCAGCAATGGCGACAGGTTTCCGCCCTGCGAGGCGCCTTCCCCCGTTTCGATGACCACTCCGTTTTCCATCACTCCGCTTTTCAGATACCTCTTTACCATCTGGATCACCCGCTCATCCTTGATGTCTCTTCTCAGCAGGTTCAGCAGGATTGTGTGGTTCATCGTGTCGAAGTACTTAGACAAATCCAGACTTACCGCATGGGTGTATCCCTCTTCCGCGTACTCCTTCACTTTCCTTATGGCATCCTTCGCACTTCTCCCCGGCCGGTAGCCGTAGCTGTTTTCCGAGAATAGCGGCTCATAGATTGGTATCATCTGCTGCGCCATGGCCTGTTGTATGGTACGGTCTATGACGGTTGGAATGCCGAGTTTTCGCACTCCTCCGTCCGGCTTCGGGATCTCCACTCTTTTGACCGGCTTCGGCGTATAGTGTCCCGCCTTTATCCTGTCTATGATTTCGTGGTTATGCTCCCTTAGATAGGTAAGCGTCCCGTCGATGGTCATTCCATCCACTCCCGGCGCTCCCTTGTTTGCCTTCACCCTCTTGAATGCTCTGTTTAGGTTGTCCTTATCTAGGGAAATGCTGATTAATTAACCTGATTCTCATCATTATCCCATTTTGTAAAGCTTTTAAGAAAACCAGCAG
>CANRMT010000070.1 GCA_947631815.1 uncultured Eisenbergiella sp. | reverse complement strand
ATCCCGTCCATCGCGGCCATTTTCCGCACAAATTCCGATGCCGCTCTGCTGGCGGAGGCGCTGGGCGCGCTGCGGGTGCCCTTCGTCATGCGGGAAAAGCTGAAAAGTCCCTATTCGCATCCGGTATGCAGGGACCTGCTGGCCTATCTGGAATTCGCCATGGTCAGGCGGGGGAGGGATCTGTTTTTCCGGATCATGAACAGACCCTGCCGGTATCTGTCCCGTCAGGCGGTGACGCAGACGCAGGTTTCCTTTCCGCTTCTGTTTTCCGCATATCGGGACAAGCCTTATATGATGCCGATCCTGACAAAGCTGCAGGCGGACATCGGACGCATGGCGGGGATGGATCTGTATGCGGCGGTGAATTTTGTCAGAAAGGGCATGGGCTATGACGGCTGGATGAAAAAGGAAATGCGGGAGGAGCAGTATCGGGAGGCGGTGGAGGCCGCCGATTTTTTCCAGGACAGCGTGCGCGGCTTTTCCACCGTGGAGCTTTTGAAGGAGCATATCGAGCGGTATGAGCAGTCACTGTCGGAGGCCGCGAAAAAGGATCCGGAAACGGATCCCGACGCGGTGTGTCTGACCACCATGCACGGCTCCAAAGGACTGGAGTTCGATATCGTGTTTCTGCCCGACTGCAATGAGGGGATCGTGCCGCACAAAAAGAGCCTGACGGGAAAGGAGCTGGAGGAAGAACGCCGGATGTTTTATGTGGGCATGACCCGGGCGAAGGAGCGGCTCTATCTCAGCTGGGTGGGCGGCACCCGGGCGGAGCCGGGATTTGCGTCGCGCTTCCTTTCCGACTGCGGCTGGCGGGAGCCGTACCGGCACTGAATACGCCGGGTCGTCGGATTGCCGCTGTTTTGTGCGGACGGAGAAATTTTTTCGGCGCGGCGGATACGGCAGGATTTGTGTGTGAGCCGTTGTTCTGCGCGGACGGAGGGAATATTCTGCAATGTGGCGATCGCGGCAGGATTGATGCGGGTGCGGCCGCTCTGTGCGGACGGAAAAATTTCGCCAAAGAAAACGGACTGCCCAGGGGATCGGTATCCCGGGCAGTCCGTTCTGCAGTTTCTTCAGTCCTCGTCATCCTCTCCGATCAGCTCGTCGAATTCGGCGTTGTCCAGATATTCGTCGAAGGCGTCCTCCACTTTCTCGTACTCTTCATCGTCATCGATATAGCCCAGCTCGGGTTCCTCCTCGGGATCGTCCGGGTTCTCGGAATAACGGTAGAACCAGACCTCACCGTCGTCGTTCTCCCCGTTTTCGTCCAGGGGCATGAGCACGATGTAATCCTTTCCCTCCACCTCCAGAATGGTGATGACGGCGCAGGTCACGTTGGTCCCGTCGTCCAGCTCCAGATCGACGGTCATTTCCTCGTCTTCTTCATCATATTTTTTACTCATGGTGCAGATCCCATCCTTTTGAATATTTCGTTTGCATGTTTTCACTATACAGGAACTTATGGTGGCATGCAAGGATTTTTTATGTTATACTTCAATTATGTTCCGCAGTTTTCGCCGGATCTGCGTGGGCCCGGAGAGGGAGTGCGGAATCTTTACAGCGCTGCATATCAGGGACGCATCATATTGGAACCGCAGGGAGAGGCAACCGGGAAAGGCAGGTATCTATCGGGATGAGGCATCAAATTTCTGCTCTGGAAGGCAGACCGTATCCGCTGGGCGCGACGGTGATCGGCAGACATGAAGTGAATCTGGCCGCCGTTTTGCCGGGGAAGGAGGACTGCGGCGTCATCTTGTATCCGCACGGGGAAACGGGGGAGCTCCGTTTTCCCTTTCAGAGCTCGGACCGGATCGGCAGCGTCTTCTGCATGAAGCTGTCCGGCCTTTCGCCCGCGGGATATGATTATAATTTTTATAAAGGAGACGAAGTCGTCACGGACCCTTGCGCGAAACGGATCCTGGGCGGCGGGAAATGGGGAGAGCGCGCGGACGGGACCCTGCGGGGAGCGCTGGCGGCTCCCGCCTTTGACTGGGCGGGCGACAGACCGCTGCGGACGCCTCTGTGCGACACTGTCCTGTATCTGCTGCATGTCCGGGGCTTTACGAAGCACGCCTCCTCCGGCGTGCGGGCCAAGGGCACGTTTGAGGGGATCGCGGAAAAGATCTCCTATCTGAAGGAGCTGGGCGTGACTGCGGTGGAGCTGATGCCCGCCTATGAATTCCCGGAGCTGGAGGAACCAAAACCGCAGGGCGTTTCCATGGCGGAAGCGGCGGCGCATTATCGGGATAAGCTGCCGGAAGCGGATGCGGGACCGAAGATCAATTTCTGGGGCTATAAGAAGGGGTACTATTTTGCGCCGAAGGCGTCCTATGCGCGGGGCGGAGACCCCACGGCGTCCTTTAAGGGCATGGTGAAGCGGCTGCATGAAAACGGGATCGAGGTGATCATGCAGTTTTATTTCCCCGGCGACGTGCCGCCCGCCCTGGTGCCGGAGGTGCTTCGGCATTGGGTCTGCGAGTATCACATTGACGGCGCGCATCTGATGGGAGAGGGCGTCCCCGCCGGTCTGGCGGCATCGGATCCCCTGCTGGCGGAGACGAAGCTGTTCTGCCAGGATTTCCCCGCGGATGCGGTCCGCGGTCCGGGTCAGGAGCCGGAGTTTAAAAATCTGGCGTATTACAGGGACAGCTTCCTGTATGATATGCGGCGGTTCCTGAAGGGCGACGAGGATATGCTCTCCAGCGCCCTGTATCACCTGCGGAACAATCCGAAGCAGGCCGGGGTGGTCAACTATATGACGAATTACGAGGGATTTTCCCTGGCGGATATGGTTTCCTATGAGCGCCGCCATAACGAGGAGAACGGCGAAGAGAACCGGGACGGGCTGCCCTACAACGCAAGCTGGAACTGCGGCGTGGAGGGGAAGACCCGGAAGAAGTCGGTTCTGGAGCTGCGGCAGAGGCAGATGCGCAACGCGGCGGCGCTATTGCTTTTTGCCCAGGGGACGCCCATGCTGACGGCCGGAGACGAGTTCGGCTTCAGCCGGGGCGGCAACAACAATCCCTGGTGCCAGGACAACGCTGTGAACTGGCTGGACTGGCGGCTTGTGAAGCGCAACGGCGCATTCCTGCAGTTCGTAAAGGATGCGATCCGGCTTCGGAAGAGCCATCCGATCCTGCACCGGCCGGAGGAGCTGACGATGATGGATTTTATCGCCGCCGGATATCCGGACCTTTCCTATCACGGGGAAGACGCCTGGCGGCTTTCCGTCGGGAAGACCAGCCGGGGGGCGGGCGTGATGTACTGCGGCCGGTACGCGAAGACGGACCGGCGGGCGGATGACGATTTTTTCTATATCGCCTACAATATGCACTGGGAAGAAAAGCGGCTGGCGCTCCCGAAGCTCCCGGCGGGTCTGGTCTGGTCCGTCGTGATGGACACGGCGCGGGAAGGACAGCCGGAGGCGTCTGTCGGAGATAACGGGATGAAGGTGCGGGTAGAGGGCCGCAGCATAAAGATCCTGAAGAGCATGAAGATTCCAGCGAAGGAAGGGAAAAAGGTTGAAGGCGTTACAGCACTTTAAGACGGTCACACATCATAAATATCTGGTGATGAAGGGATGCTTTGCGGTGGGTCTCTACTGGCAGGGCATCTGTCATGATCTGTCCAAATTTTCGTGGACGGAGTTCCGGGTCGGCGCGAAATATTATCAGGGGAACCGCAGCCCCAACGCGGCAGAGCGGGAGGACATCGGCTATTCCACGGCCTGGATGCATCACAAGGGCCGCAACAAGCACCACTATGAATACTGGATCGATTACAGCACCAGAGCCTTTGAGGGCGGCATGGCCCCCGCGCCCATGCCGATCAGGTATGTGGCGGAGATGTTCATGGACCGCATCGCGGCCTCAAAGACCTATCGGGGCAGCGCCTACACGGATCGGGACCCGCTGAACTATTACCTCTACGGCAAGGAGCGGCCCATCATCCATCCGGACACGAAGGCGATCCTGGAAAAGCTGCTGTATATGCTGGCGGAAAAGGGTGAGAAGGAGACCTTCGCTTACGTGAAGAAGGAGCTTTTGAAAAAGCAGTGATAGGCCCGTAAAGAACGCCGAAAAAAAGCGTCAGAAAAAAGCGTCAGAAAAAGCGCCGGAAACAAACCGGGCCCTGCGGAGGAATCTTTTTAGAGAAAAAACATCATTTGTTGTTGATGTTATTTTTGAATCTTTCCAACTCTTCTTTGAACTGATTATTTTCGATTTCTAAAAATTTTATCTTTTTTGCAGTTTCCTTGAGTTGCTCATTTAGAGAGTCTATTCTCCTTTTATTTAAGTGAAAAAGGGTATGGCGCTAACCATACCCCGCTCTGGTTACCCAGAGAGACCTCGTCGGTCAAACTATCCTTTCATGTGCGGCCTTGTCGGTCAAAAATACCTTTCCATGAGTAAAGAATATTTTCAGAGGCATTTGATTTGAACCTCTGTTTATATTATATACGATTCCATGGGAAAAGCCAGTATTTTTTAAAAAATTTATCAAATTTTTGTTGCCGAAAATATTTTATGGCTGTAGCATACAATGAGAGGTTAAGATATGCGTGAAGTGTACCGGCGGTTTCTGAAGTGCGCCGCCTGTTATGGTATCGACGGTTTTCCGCGCCGGAAAGAGCATTTGGAATGGGCAGCGGCATTGCTATGCAAAGTGCTGTATCTGGGCGGCAGAGACGGATCGGATAAAAAAGACAGGAATTATTATCGACACATATAGGATTTGATTTTGGAGTAACAGACTATGCCGATCATACTGAACCATCAGCTTCGGGAGCGGATCCCGCACGATCCCGCGGTATTTCCCATCACATTTTTCCGGGATGAGCTGGCCGCCCTTCCGGATCATACGGGCCCTTTGCACTGGCATCCGGATTTTGAGATCGCCACGGCGATGAGCGGCGTTCTGGATTTTCAGGTGGGCAGGCAGCACATCCAGCTGGAACCCGGAGACAGCATATTTGTGAACGGAAATATGCTGCACGGGATCCGGCAGGTGTCCGGGGAGGTTTCGGATCCGATGCCCAACATCGTATTTTCCGGCGCCGTGATCGCGCCGGAGACCGGCGCAATCTATCGGAAATATATTCATCCCATCGCCTGCTGCGATACATTGCCGTTTATCGTCTTTACCCGGGAAAACGGCTGGCATCGGGAGGTAAACCGCATATTGCGGGATATTTACCGCCGGATGCAGGAGAAAGACCGATGTTATGAAATGGCCGTTCAGCGGGGGCTCAGCAGTATCTTTGAAGCGATCGTCCTGCATTTTGAAGTCCTGCCGAAAGCCGAGGCGGCACGGGTGAAGATCGATTCCCAGATACGCCTCCAGAAGATGCTCACCTATATCTACGATCATTACGCCGAAGCGGTAACGCTCGAAGAGATCGCCGGGGCCGCTGATGTCAGCCGCAGCGAGGCGGGACGCTGTTTTCACACCTATATGGACTGCTCCCCTGTGGAGGCGCTGATCCGGTACAGGCTTCAGACCGCATGCGGCCTGCTGAAAAGTACGGCGATGACGCTTCAGGAGATCAGCGATGCCTGCGGCTTTCATTCCGTGAATTATTTCAGCCGCAGGTTCCGGCAGGCCTACGGACATTCCCCCGGTCAGATCCGTGCCTTGGGTAAATAGTGCGTACATTTGCGGTTTCTGTCCCTTTACACCGCAGATCCATGATGATATAATGCAGCCTACATGATATCCATGAAAAGGAGCATTCAGAAACATGCAGAAGAACTACAGGAAAACGCTGAAGGCCTGTTATCTCGGATTTGTCACCCAGGCGATCGCCGCGAATTTCACGCCGCTTTTATTTCTGACCTTCAGGGATACTTATCGGATCGGGCTGGAAAAGATCGCGCTGATCCCGTTTGTGTTCTATTTTACGCAGCTGCTGATCGATTTCGCGGCCGCCAGATTTGTCGATAAAATAGGATACCGCATCTGCGTAGCGGCATCTCAGGTGCTGTCGGCGGCGGGGCTGGCGCTGATGGCCGTTCTGCCGGAGCTGCTTCCCGTTCCGTTTTCGGGGATCCTGATCGCGGTCGTGCTCTATGCCGTGGGCAGCGGTCTTGTGAGGTATTGGTCAGTCCGATCGTCGAGGCCTGTCCCTTTGAAAATAAGGACGGCATGATGAGTCTGCTCCATTCCTTTTACTGTTGGGGCGCGGTCGGCGTGATCCTGGGCTCCACGCTGTTTTTTACAGTATTCGGCATAGAAAACTGGAAGATCCTCACGCTGATCTGGGCGGCGGTGCCGTTCTATAACGCGTTCAATTTCATCACCTGTCCGATCGAGCGGCTGGTGGAAGACGGGGAGGGCATGCGGCCCGGTCAACTGCTCAGACTGCCGCTGTTCTGGCTGCTGATATTGCTCATGGTATGCTCCGGCGCATCCGAGGCGTCTATGGCGCAGTGGGCGTCGGCGTTCACGGAGTCGGCGATGGGCGTTTCCAAGACCGTCGGGGATCTGGCGGGCCCCTGTCTGTTCGCGGTGCTGATGGGGATCTCCCGGGTTCTCTACGGCAGGATGAGCGGGAAGCTGGACCTGGTTCGGACGATGACCTGGTGCGGCCTGCTGTGCGTGGCCTGCTATCTGACGGCATCGCTGGCCTCTTCGCCGATCCTCGGGCTGGCGGGCTGTGCCCTTTGCGGCAGCGCGGTGGGGATCATGTGGCCGGGCTCGATCAGCATTTCGTCTCAGAAATGTCCGAGGGGCGGCACGGCGATGTTCGCCTTCTTAGCGCTGGCCGGGGATCTCGGCGCGACCGTGAGTCCTGCGTTGGTCGGCAGCGTTTCCGATATGGCCGGCGGCGATCTGAAGGCCGGACTGCTTGCGGCTGTCGTATTTCCGTTGATACTGATCCTCGCGCTGATCATCCTCCATCGGAGGTTCGGTGAGAGAGCGAAATAGGAGCGGTCATGTACAGGATAGGAATTTGCGATGACGACAAGGTCTTCTGCGCGGACCTGGAGGAAAAGATCTGTCGGATGGCGGAAACGCTTCCCGAAAAAGCGGAGGTCGAGGTGTGGTATTCCGGCGAGGGACTGCTGGGCGATATCAGCCGGGGCGAGAGCCTCGATCTGCTTTTTCTGGATATTGAGCTGGTACAGAAAAACGGCATCCAGGTGGGGCGGTTCATCCGGGAGGATATGGACGACATCCGGACGCATATCGTGTATGTGTCCTCCAAGCAGGGCTATGCGATGCAGCTTTTTCGCATCCAGCCCCTGGATTTTCTGGTCAAGCCGGTGACGGAGGAGCGCCTGCGGGAGGTGCTTTTAAGGAGCATGCGCCAGAAGCGCGGTCCGGGCGCCTGGTTTGCCTATCAGAGCGGCGGCGCACTGCACCGGATCCCTGCCGGGGACATTGTGTATTTTATGAGCATGGATAAAAAGATCCGGATGGTATCCAGGGACGGAGAGGCAGAATTTTACGGCAGGCTGAAGGAGATCTGCCGACAGCTTCCCGGCGATTTCTGGACGATCCATCAGTCTTATGTGATCAACCGGCAGTATGTCAGCGAATACGCCTATGATTCCGTAAAAATGTCGGACGGGACGGTCTTAAGCATCAGCAAGCCCTACCGGAAGGAGGTGCGGAGCAGGATACGGCAGCTCCGGAAGGCAGAGCTCTATGTTTAATTATTTTATTTTCTCCAACCTGATCGTGAATATCCTGCGCGTGCTCCTGATCGGAAAGGTGATGGAGCTGTTCCTGCCGTCCGGGGATACGTCCGGCAGGGGGAGACGGGCGGCGCTGTTCTTCTATTATCTGCTGACGGCGGTCCTGTATTGCTTTGAGGACGGCGGATCCGCGGTCTATGAGGCAGGCAATTATCTGGGGATCGCGGCGCTCACTTGTTTTTATGCGGGAACCTGGAAAAAACGGCTTTGGGTATCCCTTATGGCCTTTGTTCTGGATGCTTCCTGCTCTCTGGCGGTCAGCCTGTTCGTGGCGGAGAGTGCGGCGGAGGTGGCCTCCGGCGTCTCTACGCTCCTGCTTTTGATCTGCGTGACGGCGATAAGCCGCATCTCTTACCCGGCGGACGACGGCATCGATCTTGACCGGCGGCAGACCGGGATCCTGCTGCTGATCCCTGCGGTGAGCATTTTCATGCTGTGCGTGCTCATGCTGGGGCGAAAGGAGGGGACGGCGGCCCCGCTGCTCTGCGCCGCGGTCCTTTTGATCAACCTGAGCGTGTTTTATCTCTATCATCTGCTGGCGGAGAATTACAGAAATGCCAGGGAAAACGATCTGTACAGACAGCAGACGGACGCCTATCAGAACCAGCTGGAGGTGATCGTGGAGTCCCGGAACCGGATCCGGGCGCTGCGGCACGATATGAAAAATCACATGCTGGCGCTGCAGCTGCTCCTGCAGAAGAAGGATCTGGAAGGGGCGGAGGCGTATT
Source organism: uncultured Eisenbergiella sp. (assembly GCA_947631815.1). Classification (GTDB taxonomy): domain Bacteria; phylum Bacillota; class Clostridia; order Lachnospirales; family Lachnospiraceae; genus Gallintestinimicrobium. Next base: position 5,970 of record CANRMT010000070.1, on the reverse strand, counting down.
TGAGCTCCATGCAGGATTTTATGGCAAATCCGGAGGAGTATATCAATACCGGAAACGACGCGGTGGACAGCCTGCTGAACTATAAGCTGCAGAGGGCGAAGGAACTGCTGCGGACGGTGGAGGCCAGAGTGAGCATTCCCGGGGACCTGCGCCTGCGTTCCTTCGATCTGAACGTGGTGCTGGGCAACCTGTTGGACAACGCGGTGGAGGCGGCGGCACAGACAGAGGAAAAAAGGCTGGCGGCGGCGATCAAGCTGGACCGGGGGATCCTTTCCATCCATATCCGCAACAGCTGCAGCGGCGTGGAGGAGGGGAAAAAACGCCGTCTGGAAACGACAAAGGCGGACGCGTCCGCGCACGGCATCGGTCTCAAAAACGTGCGCCGGATCGTGGAGAAATATCACGGGGACATGGAGCTGACCTGCGGGGGCGGGGAGATGGAGGCGGACGTCATCCTCTATATCCAGGAGCTGTGAGCGGGGCGGCCGCGGCCGGGGAAGATACTGTCGGACATGCCGACAGAGCGGATATCCGGCCGCCCGCCGTGCAGGCGGAACGTGTCCCGTCGGCCTCTTTCCGGTCTTTTCCGGTTCTCATTCGGCCGATTCCGGCAAAAAAATAGGCGATTTTCGCCGACACGGCTCAATGTCAGTGCTGATATGGTATGATCACGAGGAAAGCAGCGACGACGCTTGCGGCGGCCGGTGCTTGACGAGTATCCCGCATCGAGGCGTCAGCCGAGATGGTATGATATCAGCATTGGCAATGAGCTGTGCCGGTTTTTTGCGGTCCAACGGAAACGGCGGACGGACGGAGGTAAGCTGCGGCGGCACTGGATATGCGGATCGTGACAGGAGGGTCTTATGAGAAAAGAGGTTATGTTCAGGATAACGGCCGTTATTTTATGTCTGTGCATGTTCGGCCTGCAGGGCTGTCAGAAGGCGCCGGAGGCCTCCGACAGCGGCGGGATCTCCCATGCGCAGGGGGAGACGGACAGGAAAGTGCAGGAGATCTTAGGGGGAGAAGTCCCGTCAGAGGGAGAAACGGCCCCGGAGAGCGAGGGCTTACAGGAAGGAGCCCCGTCGGTTGGGGAGACGGCCCCGGAGGGCGGGAGCTTACAGGAAAGTGCGTCGGCTGAGGAAACAGCCTCAGAGGGCGGCTTTTATGAAGGCATGATCGGCACGGGGGAAAATCGGCTTGCCATCAGTGCCCGGATCCCTCAGATTCCGGGTACGCTGTACCGGATCACGCTGGGGATCAATGAGAAAATGGATGAAGATACGGTGCTCGACCTGCTGGACAGCCGGGAGGGCAGTATCCGGGATACCTCCCAGGAGTATTTGGCCAATCTCGAGGAGATCGACCGGAACAATACCTCCGGCCCGGAAAAGGTATTATACTCCCTGTTCGGCGACCACAGCGCCGTCGAGAGGAAGGACGGGAAGCGGGAGGCGTCCGTCTCGCGCGGCACCTGCGCCTATTATAAGGATTACGCCCTGTATGATCGGTTTTTTGAGATCGAAACGAAGGTGAGAGCCCGGGAGGATCTGCAGGTGTCCCCGGAGGAAATGGATGAGGGCGGTTTTTCCGCCAACGATGCCGCCGGGATCCTCATGGATAAGCTGAAATCCGTCGGTATCGATGAGATCTCTCTCGGCGAGGTACTGAAGTATGAGGATGCGCACGGCTGCTGCTACGAATTCGCATTTACCCCTTCCTATGACGGGACCGGTATTGTGTACGAGAAAATGAGCACGGGCTTTGGGGAGATCTATCCGAAGGGCTTTGCGCTTATTTTCGGGGAGGGTGCTGCGGAGGTCAGTCTGACGGATTTCTGCGGACAGATCAGGAGCAGGGAGGCGGTCGAGATCATATCCTTTGACCAGGCTGTCCGGCTGCTCGGGCAGTATCTGGACGGCGGCATGATCCGGTCGAAGGGACAGAATGTCTTAAATACCGTGAAGCTGGAATATTATCCCCTGCCGAACCCTTCGCCGGAGCCGGACGAGATAGAGTATCGGGAGGAACTGGAGTTGGTTCCTGTCTGGCATATCTATACGCCGCTGGGAGAATATCTGGAGGGCCTGTGGGCGGAGGAGTATGAGGACGGGATCAGCAATATCCTGGTGAACGCGGTCACGGGGGAGCTGGAATGGGCAGAGTGAGCGAAAAACAAGAGGTTGAGAAGGAATATGAGATTTTTGATGCGGGATATCAAAAGAGGCTTTGGGAATGCAGGCTTTTGGGCCGGGATCGGGGGGCTTGGCGGCCTGTTCCTGTTCAGCATTTTCTCGGAAGGGTATCTGGGCGCCGAACCGGACAGTTATTTTATGATCGTCAATATCCTCGCGGCCTCCGGATTTATCGTGTTTGTGCCTGTATTTCCCGTGCTGGGCTATTCCTCGTCGTTCTGTGAGGAGTATGAAAGCGGTTATTACCGGATGATCCTCGCCAGGATGGGGATGAAAAAATACGCCCGGACGCGGATGATCAGCGCCGGGCTCTCCGGAGGAGTCATCGTGGGACTGCCGATGCTGCTTTACTGCCTGTTCGCCGGGTATTTCGGCACGGCCGAGATCACGGATGTCAATGCCCTGCGGGTGGATGCCAATGTGGAAATGGTGCAGATCGCCCTGCGCTATGGGTATGCCGCAATGGCGGCGCTGAAGGTGCTCCTTTGTTTTCTGTTCGGGAGCCTGTGGGCCCTGGTGGGGCTGGCCTTCGCGGTCTGGATCCCCAACAGATATGTGTCGCTGCTCGCCCCTTTTGTGCTGTACGAATCCTTGAGTATCCTGATGCCCCGTCCGCTGCCGCCTTCCGCGCTGGTGCGGGGAGACGATGCGGGGCATTTGTTTTCGCTGTTGATGGAGCTTGTGTGGATCGCGGGAACGGCCCTGGCGGTCATGGCGGGCTTTGGGAGGAGATGTCGGGATGAATAAGGCGTTTCGGATCGCGGCGGGGACCTTCCGGCAGGAGCTTGGAAGTCCCCGGGTGATCATGGGATATCTGCTGGGTCTGACGTTTCTGGCGCTGGGGCTTAAGGATTTTCTGCGGTTTGCGGCGTATCTGCGGGAGCCTGTCAATATCCTGGAGGCTTTTATCGTGACGGAAAGCCAGTGGAGTGCGGAAGGCTTCTGGCTGATGGGATATCTGCTGGTGATGGCGGACGCTCCCTTTGTGCGTGCGGATACCTATTTCATCCTGTATCGGGGCGGAAGAAGGCTCTGGAGCCTTGGTATGACGCTCTATATCCTGTGGCAGGCCTTCTTTTATACGCTGCTTGCGGCCGCGGTTTCCGTGCTGGCGAGCGTGCCCGGCGGCTATTTCGGAGGGCTGTGGAGCAATCCCGCGTTTGTGCTGATGAAGGACGCAGGGGGTGTGTTTGAGGAAAGCTGTCAATTGTACTTTCCCTTTGAGGCCATGCTGCGGGATATGACGCCTCTCGGGGCGTTTGGCACCGTTTTTCTGTACATGTTCTGCTACTGCGCATTTTTCGGGATGCTTTTGTATGTCTGCAGCATGGCGTTTGGCGGCGTCTGGAGCCTGTCGGCTGCGGTTTTCTTCCATCTGGGGTCGCGGTATCTGCCGTTTCCTTTGCCGCTGGCCTGGTGCCCGGGGCGGTACGCGGGCGCGGGCTTTGGCTGGCTGAAATATCCGGGACTGGAGCTTGCCGGGATCCTGTTCATGACGGCCGCGTCGCTGTTCGCGGTGCAGAAAACGGATTTCCGGATCAAAGAGGAAGGAGGAGAGGGGCTATGAACGGCCTGCTGATGAAATATTTCGGCGGCGTATCGACAAAGGACCCCGCAGGGATCTATGCGTATGTTCTGGTCATGAAGGATCTGGTCCGGTGGCTGCTGCCCATCGCTGTCTGCCTGCTGCTGGTCGGAGCGCGGCTGGAACGGCGCAGGGGGATAGAGCTTCTGGCTGGCTGCCGGTACGGCACGGCCGGACGCTGGTGGAGGAGCCGGTTTTGGGACAGCCAGCTGTTCGGCATGAAAGCGGGGATCGCCATGCTGGCGGCCGCCGCGGCCGTTGATGCGGTGACGGCGGCATCGGCGGGGACTGCAGCGGCAACGGGGCTGTCCGCCCTTCTGTGGCTGGTACACATGGCCGTGATCCTGTCGTTTCTTCTCCTCCTCGATCTGACGGTTTTTCGGCGGTTCGCGGCGGGGGCGCTGCTGCTCCTGGAGGGACTGTCCTTTCTGGAGGGTGTGGCCGACCGGCGTTTGGCTCCGTTTATGTGGGGCATGTGGGGAATGTACTGCCAGAGCTCCCGGTACGACAGCCGGTTTGGCATTTCCTCCGGGGCCGCGCTGCTCCTGGAAGGCGGGCTGCTTCTGTTTTTTTATCTGACGGGCAGTGTGCGGCAGAAGCGGGCGGGAGAAAAGAGATAGGCGCTTGGCGGGAAACGGATGGGACAGAGGTTTGGGAAAAGGAGTGATCAGGAAATGAAGGCCGATCAAAACATGAATACAGCGGTCCGGGTGGAAAACCTGACCAAGCAGTTCGGACAGGTCACGGCGGTCGACCATGTGAGCGCCGAGTTCAAAAAGGGAAATATTTACGGGATCGTCGGGCGGAACGGCTCCGGCAAGACGGTTTTCTTTAAGTTGCTGGTCGGTTACCTGAAGCCGACGGCCGGAAGAGTGACCGTGGCCGGAAGGGAGATCGGCAAAGATGCGGATTTCGCGGAAAACGTGGGGATCATCATTGAGAACCCCGGCTTTCTGGGCGGATATTCCGGCTATCGGAACCTGGAATATCTGGCGGACATCCGCGGCGTGATCGGGAAAAAGGAGATCCGGGAGAGCATGGAACGGGTCGGACTTGACCCGGACAGCAAAAAGAAGGTGCGCCGGTATTCGCTGGGCATGAGGCAGCGGCTGGGGATCGCCCAGGCGATCATGGAGGATCCGGACATTCTGATCCTGGACGAACCGATGAACGGCCTGGACAATCAGGGTGTGGAGGACGTGAGGGCCATCCTGCTGGGGCTGAAGGACGAAGGCAAGACCATTATCCTGGCCAGCCACAATCGGGAGGACATCGAACTGCTTTGCGATGAGGTGTACGAAATGGAAAGGGGACGGATGCGAAGGACCGGTCTGTGAGCATGAAAAGAGTGAAAAAGGTCGAAGGCGTGAGGACATAGACCGTGCCGTTTTTCGGAAAGCTGAAAGAGAGTTCATTCAGTGAAATTGATGGAGGTGTTATGGGCAGGAAAAAGTATTGGATACTGCGACTGTTCTTTGTGCTTTTTACAATGTCCGTATCTGCTGCAATACTTCCCTGTGGGATAATACTTCCGCGGGGAGATACTATCGTTACATTAAAAGTTCGCATAGACGATTAAGACCTTTCTGCAAATAAAAAGCAGAAAGGAGAAATATCGTGTTTGAGCAGGATTATGTAATGAGGCTCATTCAAGAGATGGTGCGGGCTATTTTAAAGCTATTATTTCACATTGATACGGAGTCACCGACAGCAGAGTTATTGGAAAACAAAGAAGAAAGGGAATCATTGGAAAATCTGCTGGACATGATCGACAGTGGTAAGATCAATGAAGCAGAAAATAGATTATATGATCTGACCAGCGATACAGATCTGAATAGCTTGGAGATCGCGCTATTATTTTATTCATATTTGAATGACAAAACAGATGATTTTTTAGAAGCAAATGATTTCAGCAGAGATGAGATCAGATCAGGTCTTGAAAATGTTGTTGATCGCTTTGGATTAAGCAGTCTTGCAAAAATGTTTTTGACAGATTTTTAAGGGGATTCCTGTTTGACGGGAAGTGGACCAGAGCGAAAAAACGCCGGTTGTATAGCTGACATACTTTTCCCCAATAACTGAATACCGGACATAGGCGGTCTTGTGCATCGACATGAGGCCGCCTTTTGTCTGGTCAGACAAAGAAACCAACATTCGCAAGGACGGTTTTTTATGTCCGAAAGGATGCCGCCT
>CANRMT010000069.1 GCA_947631815.1 uncultured Eisenbergiella sp. | reverse complement strand
AAAAATTTGACAAAAAGAAAGCAGGTTTTAAGCAGCCTGCAAGTACTTTTCCTTTTATTTAACTGTCAAACTCCCGGGGAACAGTTTGACCGCTTTCCTGTTGAAATCTCTGCCCAAATCGTTTATGATTTAAGAAGAGTATTTTGTAAACTTCTGACAGGAGCCGATCCCATGCTTTACGAAACCGCATCTCAATATATCCAAAGCGGCCGCGCGCTGCTGCCCTTCCTCCCCTATGCCGTCATTTCCGACCGCGGGGCCTGGGATTCCCTGGATCCGGAATGGCGGGATAAGACCGTCGCGCTGGGCGAAAGCTTTCTGCATTTCTCCTGGCCCTACCTTTCCGCCACGGACTTCCTGGATTTTTCCCGCACGGGCAACCGGGTCCGCTTCGAGGACCGCTTTTTTGCCAAACGCCACGCGCTGGACGCGCTGGTACTGGCGGAATGCGTGGAAAATAAGGGCCGCTTTCTGGACGATATCATAAACGGCATTTTTTCGATCTGCGACGAAAACGCCTGGAACCTTCCGCCCCACAACAGTTACCGCCGCGACGCGCCCCAGCTCCCGCTTCCGGATCTGGCGATCCGGTGCTGGATCTGTTCGCCTGTGAGACCGGCGCCGTGCTGGCGACAGCGGTATATCTGCTTTCGCCGGTCCTGGACGGTTTTTCGCCCTATATCACCCGGCGGGTCCGCTATGAGCTGCGCCGCCGCATTTTCACCCCGTACCTGACCCGGCATTTCTGGTGGATGGGGGACGGCAGATCTCCCATGAACAACTGGACGATCTGGTGTACCCAGAACGTCCTGCTCTCCGCTTTTCTCGCGGGAGACGGGCTGTCCGAGGCCAGGAAGCAGCGCATCTTCCGCAAAGGCTGCCGGAGTGCGGACTATTTTCTGGCGGAATACGGGGACGACGGCTGCTGCGACGAGGGCGCTCAATACTACCGGCACGCGGGGCTGTGCCTGTTCCAGGTGCTGGATATCGCGGACGCGGTGACAGGCGGCGCGTTTTCCGCCCTGGCGCATCAGGAAAAGATCCGGAATATCGCTTCCTATATTTATAAAGTGCATATCGACGACAAATACTACATCAATTTCGCGGACTGCTCTCCCGTGGCCGGGCGCGCCGGTGTGCGGGAATACCTCTTCGGCAAGCTGACCGGGCAGCCCGAAATGATGCGCTTTGCCGCTGACGACTTTCTGGCGGGCGGCGCGGAAACGCTGCTGCGCCCCGAGGAGAACAATCTTTACTACCGGCTGCAGAACGGCTTTACCGCCGCCGAGATCAGGACCTTCGGGACGGCGGAGAACGCCGCTGCGACAGGGCATACCGCTTCTCCTGCCGCCGATGCGGCGGAGCATGCCGCTGTCTCCGGCGGGACGGCCGGTCCCGACTCGGGCTCCCTTCCGGCCTCTCCCGTCCCTCCGGACGTCTGGTTCCCCAGCGTGGGGCTTTTCGCCGTCCGGGACGCGCATCTGTTCCTGGCGGTCAAGGCCGGGGACAACGCGGACAGCCACAACCACAACGATACCGGCAGCTTCACCGTCTATCGGGACGGCAGGCCCCTTTTCATCGACGTGGGCGTGGAAAGCTACACGGGCAAAACCTTTTCCGCCCGGCGCTATGAGATCTGGACCATGCAGTCGGCCTACCACAATCTGCCCACGATAGACGGATACATGCAACACGACGGCGAAACGTTTCGGGCCACGCAGGTTTCCTGCAGCCTCTCGCAGAAAAAGATCGGCATGGAGCTCAAATGCGCCTATCCCGCGGCGTGCGGGATAGCCTCCTACCGGCGGTGCGCACAGCTGACGCCGGAGGGAGAGATCATCATCTCCGACCGGTTCTCCTTCACGGACACCGGCGAAGCATCCGATCCCGCTCCGGGCGCGCATGAAGTCGTCCTGAGCCTGATGACCTATGAGAAACCGGAGCTTCTCTCGCCCGGCTGTATCCGGATCGGAGGATCCGCGGGAACGCTCCTGTTCTCCGGCGCGGACCTGAAGGCCATCGAAGAGATCCCCATCACGGACGCCCGGCTGCAGGGCGCCTGGAAGCATGAGATCTACCGGATCCTGCTGCGCGCGGCACAGTCCGCGGTGACGCTGACGATCCGATGAAATACGGAGGAACCTGAACATGCCCACTCTATCCCACCGCACCGCGGGCTTCACCGACAGTGTGATCCGCCGCATGACGCGGATCTCCAACCGATACGGCGCCATCAACCTCTCCCAGGGGTTCCCGGATTTTGAACCTCCGAAGGAGATCCTGGACCGGCTGCGGGAAGTCTGCTCCGAGGATTTTCACCAGTATTCCATCACCTGGGGCGCGCAGAACTTCCGTGAGGCGCTGGCCGCGAAGCAGTCCCGGCTGATGGGTTTTCCCATCGATCCAGACAGGGAGATCGTCGTGACCTGCGGCTCCACCGAGGCCATGATGGCCGCCATGATGACGGTGGTGGATCCCGGCGACAAGGTGATCGTGTTTTCACCCTTTTACGAGAACTATGCCGCGGACGCCATCCTCTCCGGCGCCGAACCCATTTACGTGCCCTTAACTCCGCCGTCCTTCGATTTTGACCCGGATGTGCTGGAGGCGGCATTTCGTCAGCGTCCCAAGGCGCTGATCCTCTGCAATCCCTCCAATCCCTGCGGGAAGGTCTTCACCCTGGAGGAGCTGAAGCTGATCGCGTCCCTGGCGGAAAAATATGATGCGTACATCATCACCGACGAGGTGTATGAGCACATCGTCTACGAGCCGTTCCGGCATATCTACTTCGCCTCCCTCCCCGGCATGCGGGAACGCACCGTCTGCTGTTCGTCCCTGTCCAAGACCTATTCCGTCACGGGCTGGCGGCTGGGCTATATCATCGCGCCGGAAGCGGTCATCGAACCGGCCAAAAAGATACACGATTTCCTCACCGTCGGGGCGGCCGCCCCGCTGCAGGAGGCCGCGGTCACGGGACTTCGTTTTCCGGACTCCTACTATGAGGCGCTGAAGCACAGCTATACGGTCCGCCGGGATCTGCTGCTGAAAGGGCTGGACGATCTGGATATCCGCCACACCGTCCCCCAGGGGGCCTATTATGTCCTGCTGGACATTTCCGAATTCGGCTATGACAGCGATCTGGAATTCTGTGAAAAGATGACGGAAAGGGTCGGCGTCGGGGCCGTGCCCGGCTCCAGCTTCTTCCGGGAGCCGGTAAATCACCTGATCCGTCTGCATTTCGCCAAAAAAGAGGAAACGCTGTATGCGGCTCTGGACCGGCTTTCCTCGTTCCGGGAAAAAATGCGCCGCTGAGCAAAACAGCGGCGGGATACAGGAGGTTAATCATGGGGATCATACCCACAAGAGAGCAGGCATGGGAACTTCTGACCGAGTACAACAGCGAACATTTCCATCTGAAACACGCCGTCACCGTGGAGGGCGTGATGCGCTGGTTCGCCAGAGACTTAGGCTATGGCGATGAAGAAGATTTCTGGGGCATCGTGGGACTTCTGCACGATCTGGATTTTGAAAAATATCCCGATCAGCACTGCATCAAGTCCCAGGAGATCCTGCGCGGGCGGGGCATCGACGAGCGCATCGTGCACGCCACGACCAGCCACGGCTACGGCCTGACGGTGGACATCGCGCCGGAGCACATCATGGAAAAGGTGCTCTACGCCACGGACGAGCTCACCGGCCTCATCGGCGCGACGGCCCTCATGCGCCCGTCCAAAAGCGTTTCCGATCTGGAGCTCAAATCCGTTCGGAAAAAATTCAAGACGCCCAGCTTCGCCGCCGGATGCTCCCGCGAGGTCATCACCGCGGGCGCCGAAATGCTCGGCTGGAGCCTCGACGATCTGATCTCTAAAACCATCCTCGCCATGCGCGACTGCGAGGATGCGTATGAGAATATATAATCCAAAAAAGAAAGGAGATGCTGCAATGGCAATGAAAATGGGCTGGCGCTGGTACGGCGAAGGGAACGACCCCATTACCCTGAACGATATCCGGCAGATCCCCGGCGTGACCAGTATCGTCTGGGCGCTTCATCACAAAATGCCCGGAGAGATCTGGGAAGAGGATGAGATCAAAGAAGTGGTCAATCAGATCCACGCCTACGGCTTTGACGCCGAGGTGGTGGAATCCGTCAACGTGCATGACGACATCAAGATCGGCCTGCCCACCCGAGACGCGCTGATCGAGAATTACAGGCAGTGCATCCGCAATCTGGGCAAATTCGGCGTGAAGGTCATCTGCTACAATTTCATGCCGATCTTCGACTGGACCAGAACGGATCTGTTCCACCCGGTGGGGGACGGCTCCACCGCCCTCTTTTACCAGAAGGACATGATCCAGAACGATTACAAGGCCATGGCCGAGTACATCATGAGCTTCACCGAAAAATACCATATGACCTTCCCCGGCTGGGAGCCGGAGCGCATGGCCAAGCTGGACGAGCTGTTCAAGGCCTACGCCCCCGTCACCAAGGACATGCTCTGGGAAAACCTCCGGTATTTCCTGGAGGCCATCATGCCCGCCTGTGAGGAGGCCGACATCAAAATGGCCATTCACATGGACGATCCGCCGTGGGATATCTTCGGCCTGCCCCGCCTGATGGTGGACGAGGCCGCCTGCGCGAAGCTGCTGAAGATGGTGGACAACCCGCACAACTGCCTGACGCTGTGCACGGGCAGCCTGAACGCGAACCCCGCCAACAACTGCGCGGACATCATCCGCAAGCACTGCGACCGGATCGCTTTCGCTCACATCCGGAACATCCACCATTTCGAGAACGGCGATTTCTCGGAGGCCGCGCACCGCGACTGCTGCGGCGAGACCGGCATCATCGAGATCCTGCGCGCCTACCATGACTGCGGCTTCGACGGATACATCCGTCCCGACCACGGCCGTCAGCTCTGGGAGGAGGGCCCCGGCGTGTGCCGTCCCGGCTACGGCAAATATGACCGTGCGCTGGGCATCCAGTATATGCTGGGCGTCTGGGACCTGCTGGAACGCCTGGACGGGAAAGCCTGAGATCAGAATGGCGGGAGGGCGGCGGTATGAAACCGCCGCCCTTTTAAATCACATTATTTTATTTGTATACAACCCACTTCCCCCTTTTGGTCGGACCGATATGCGCGATCATCCCTGCCTTTTTCATTTTGTTAATATGATAATTTACTCCGCTCACCGACACATTCAAATTCTCAGCAATGTTCTTTACGGTCATTTCCGGAGCGGCTTTCAACATATCTATGATCTTATCAACGATTTCTTTATTAGTTTCTTTATTAGTTTCTTTATTGATTTCTTTATCAGTTTCTTTATTGATTTCTTTATCAGTTTCTTTACCAGTCTTCTGAACCGCTTCCCGGCTGACCTCATATGGCCCGACCTGCAATTCCGCAACATTATCCATAGGTATCAATATTTTAAAAACAATATCCTCCACAAAGACCGGTGTCCCGCCAGAATATAATTTTGTATACTTATTTGTATTACGCATTCCGGAGCCCAATTCGTCTGCATAACCAATCTCCCGAAACACTTTGGAAATCGGCGGATTTTTAGGAAATGGTTCAAATTTGTTTAATTGCAGTTCTCCGTGTCCATGCGGCAGATTACTGTTTTTCGTAAACATTCTGTCTGATTGTACTGTCCTTCCCAAATAATAAAATTGCTGCTAAAGTGATTCCTTCCCGCCCGGTATCCGGATCTGTCAGGATCAAACCCGAACTTCGTAAAATTTCCTCTTCATTCATGCTCGCCCATGCATGATTATCAACTCTGGAGACTGCCATCTTTTTGGCTTTTCGTATGACTTCATAATCCAAAAAATCCATTCCTAAATTGGGATATACCTTATTCACGAAAAAAGTGCTCTGCTTTCCGGCATACATCTTATATACCAATTCGGCGTTATCTGTAATATCTATGTCACCCTCATAGGTTCTGTCCAATATACGACCATTCAAACGTCTTATTTGCATTCCCTCCGGGACCCTGATATAAATTATTTTTCTGCCATCTATATCATATATTTCAGGTGTAAGATACATAGGCGGATTTATCTTGCTCGCATTATTGACGGCCGTTGTAAAATCCTTGAGCATTTTATCTATCCGATCCGGATTTACTCCTTTGATCTCTTTTGTGCCGTCAACTATCCCAAGAAATATGTGCCCGCCATTTCTATTGTTAAAAGAACAAACCGATTCATAAATATCTTTATTTAAACCATTTTCTGACAGTTTAAATTCGACATCAATTTTTTCACCATCCCGGATCAACCTTTTGATTTCTTTTATTGTCATATAATCACCTCCGCTTTCAAATATGTTTTTCACTCTTTAAATAAAGATTTCTGCTCCATATTTCAAAGCAAAATATTTGAGCCGTATCATATCAACGCATATGAAGCCTCCGGCGGCTCAGAAATCGCGGAGCAAAAATGCCATATAAAGCGGAAGCGTTAAAAGCCGCCCCACACGGCCCACATTGTAATCGCCCAGCTTGATCGCTCCGCCCACATGGTATTTTCCCGGGTGCTGCAGAATCGTTTTCGTGCTTTTGGCATTCCCGGCAGTCGCTTTCACCTCCACCAGCATGCATTCCCCCTTGAACCGGATCACAAAATCCACTTCGAGTCCGCTGTCCTTATGATAATAGTACAGCTTCCTTCCCATTTTTGCAAAAATATCCGCGATCAGATTTTCAAAGATCGCACCCTTGTATCCGTAAAGCTTTCCCTGCAGGATGTCGTACTGCGTACCATCCTCCAGCATGCTGACAAAAAGCCCCTGATCCCGCATATAAACCTTAAAGATGTTTTCCTCCGCATTCCCGTCCAGCGGGAGTTCCGGAATGGAAAGATTGTAACACCGGGAAATGATGCCCGCATCCTCGATCCATTGCAGGCTGCCGACATATTTTCCCGCGGAAGATCCTTTTTTTATGACAGAATACTGAAACTTTTTGTTTTCCTTGCTGAGCTGTCTGGGAATGGACTGAAAACACTCCCGAATGCAGGACTTATCCTTTTTTTCGGCGTACTTCACCATATCGTCCTCATAGGAACGGACAATATCCCTCTGGATCTGCAGTACCTTGTCCAGCCGCTTCGTATCCACAAAAGTCTGCACCGCGTCCGGCATTCCTCCCACCACCGCATACTGCAAAAGCAGCTGCCGCATCCGGTTATGAAGCGCCTCCGGGACCGGAGTCTCCGTTTCCATACACTTTTTCAGGATCTCAATGACCGGCGCCGTGATGCCGCATGCCCACAAAAACTCCTCAAAATCCAACGGAAACATATCGATCACCATTTCCGAACCGACCGGTACGGATTTCGGCTCTTTACCATATCCTTTCACTCCCAGCAGGGAGCCGGTTCCGATCACATCAAATCTCCCGTCGATCCGGAAAAATTTCAGCGCCGTCCTCGCCTCCGGGCAGTCCTGGATCTCATCCAGCACAAGCACGGTTTCTCCGGCCTCAAACACGGCATCCCGTCCCAAAAGCGCCGAAAGCATCATGACGATATGATCCGTCTCCAGAGACCCGGAAAAAACGGAAGCGTAATCCGGATTTTCAAAAAAATTGAGATAGACCACATGTTTATAGTTCTTCTTCGCAAAATCCAAAACGGAATATGTCTTTCCGCATTGTCTGCACCCCTTGATGATCAGCGGCTTACGATCCGGCATCGCCTTCCATTCCGTCAGACTTTGTTCGATCTTTCTTTTCAGCATAGCGGCAGACGCCCCCTTATCCTATTCTCCATTTTATTATATCCGATCGCGCAGCTTTTTCAATGGAGTTTTTCTCTTTTTACAAACTTTTTCCAACGACTTTTATATATAAATAGCAACTTTTTCTAACGAGTTTTTCTGTTTTTACAATATTTTTGGAGCGACTTTTTCTGAGACATGTAGCTATCCGTGCCGGTCGGGCGGCCCAACGGGGGTGCGAGGGCGGCCCCGAGGGCGGCCTGCTGCCAGAAGGATATTGCAAATGATTTTTGAACGGGTCTGGATCTTTAGATAGATAAGGATACGGACATTTCCAATCGTATCCCCATCTCAACAGAACAAAAAAAGAGGTATGTGAACACCCGGTGTTCGTATACCTCTTGATCAGTGGACCCGAAGGGATTCGAACCCTCGGTCTCTGCGTTGCGAACGCAGCGCTTTCCCAGCTAAGCTACGAGCCCAAGTCAATGGAAGCAATGGGGCTCGAACCCATGACCTCTCGCGTGTGAGGCGAACGCTCATCCCGGCTGAGCTATGCTTCCATGTGCTGACAAATGATATTGTACCACTTTCCGAGAAAGAATCAAGCCCTGATTTTAATTTTTTTCTCCGTTTCAGGCTATTTTTTCTGTGCGTTTTTGCCCTCGGCCTTCTTTTTCTCCTCCGTATAGATATCGATCAACTTTTCGATGATCATTTTTTTCACATAGACATCGAAGCTGAGCATGCAGACGAAGGAAAACATCTGCAGAAAACGCTGCTCCGATTCCGGCGCGTCCCCGAAGGTCGTGCCCGCCTTCTGAAACTTGAGCTTCACATCCTCCTTCAGGCGCTCCACCTCTTCCGGCTCCAGGGAAAACACCTCGTTGTACACGTCCTCCAGCCGCATCCCCTCCTCCTTCTGGAAAAATTCGTCCGAGATGGGCTTCAGGATCGTCTGGATGTCGTTGATGGACATGATATTTTTATAATAGTAAATAAAGATCAGAAGCAGGACATGCTCCTTGGAATACTTCTTCTTCACGGGCGGCGGCAGCAGATCGTTTTTGGCATAGTTGTTGATCATCGTCTTGGTGAGCACCTTGTCCTCCTGCGGATTCCTCGTGCTGTTCTTCAGACGGCTGCTCATGAAGGTCGTCACCTGATCCATATAGAGCTCAATATCCGGTATTTCCTGCGGATCGATGTGTCGGATCCGCCCCAGGCTGTCCAGGATGCTCTGCAGTAAATCTTCCGGCTCCAGCGTCATACTTTAATCTCTCCCCTCTGCGCGCACATAGCGCGTCACTTCATCCAGTCCCATATGGCCGCCGTAAATATCCAGCGCCGTGCCGATGGTGATGTGAATGCGGTCCTTTCCCGCATTCCTGATCTTGTCGATGTCCTCAAAGGTGTGAATGCCGCCCGCATAGGTGATCGGAATCTGATTCCATCTGCCCAGCATCCCGATCAGCTCCTCCTCGATGCCGCTGCGCTTCCCTTCCGCGTCCACGCCGTGGATCAAAAATTCATCGCAAAAAGAGGCGAGCATCGTCAGGATATCCGGGGACAGCTCCACATTCGTATATTTCTGCCAGCGGTCGGTCACGATATAATAGCGTCCGTCCCGCTTACGGCAGCTCAAATCCAGTATGAGATGGTTTCGCCCGATGGTCTCCATCAGGCGGTAAAGATGCTCGAAGCTGATGGTCCCGTTCTGAAAAACATAGGACGTGATGATGACGTGGGACGCGCCCGCATCCAGATATTCCTGCGCGGTCTCCGCCGTGATGCCGCCGCCGATCTGCAGGCCGCCCGGATACGCGCGCAGCGCCTCCAGCGCCTGCCGCTTCGTCTCCTCATAATATGGGCTGTCCCTGTGGTTCAGCATGACCACATGACCGTTTTTCAGACCCCGCTGCGCAAACAGTCCCGCATACCAGGCCGCCCCTTCCCGTGCGACGTAATTCTCCGCGGCCTGGTCGCCGCAGTCCCGCACACTGGCCCCCACGAGCTGCTTCACCTTTCCGTTATGAATATCGATGCATGGCCTGAACTCCATGTCCCCTCCTTTTTCCTTCGACACCAAAAAAGAATATTTCCTATTACATCCATTTTACAGGAAAGATGTATTTTATGCAACGAAAACTCGCATACTAGGCGCGGAACGTTTCAATATCCGGCCTTTTTGTCCTTTAGCCGGACATACGGTCCGCTCTGACTGGCAAAAAAACGTCAGCATACAGCCGCTTTGCGGCAGAAAGGGAGGAAAAAGATGAAAAAGCTTTGGAAAATGATTCCGCTGGGGCTGCTGGTCGGCATGCTGTTTTTCGCGACAGGCTGCGGCAGCAGCAATAAATCCGGCAGTCAGAATGACATGGCGGGCAATTCCGCCGCGGAAGACCAGAGGGAAACCGGCATTGACGGACAGGGCAGCGCCGCGAAAAAACCTGACGGCTCCGACAGCGGCATGGGCAGCGATACCAACGGCGATTCCCTGACCAACTCCGTCACCGATCCGAACGGGACCGGCGATGACAACGGAACCGAAAACGGGACGGTCAGCGGCACGAACGGCGCGGCCGGTACAGGCTCCGACGTCTCCGGCACGAACGATGCCTCAGACGCAGGCTCTGATGCTTCCAACGGCGCGAACACTGCTGCCGGCACGGGCTCTGGCATCTCCGGCGATACGAACAGCGCCTCCGATACAAGCTCCGGCGTTTCCGGCACGAACGGTGCTTCCAACAGCGCGGCCGGTACGGGCAATGCCGTGGGAGGCGCGCTGGAGGACGCGGGCAGCGCGGTAGGCAGCGTGATCGATGACGCGGGCGATGCCGTCAGCGATATCGCGGACGATATCGGAAACGGCGTCCGGGACATCACGGACGGCCGGTAGGTTTCTCTGAGACGTCCGGCACATTTTGCCCGGCCGTTCATCCCCGGGCTCATGGCACCTTTTGACCGGCCGTTCATCCCCGGACGCACGGCACCTTTGCCCAGCGCTCATGGCACAAAAAGCAGGGAAACCCTCCCTGCTTTTTGTCCGTATCGCACAGCGTCGGCTCAGACGCCCTTTTCGATCATGGAACCGTCCATATAGGCCTCCAGGAGCGCCTCCAGATGGGCGATATTTTCTTTCAGCTCCGTGCCCACGTCGGTGTCCGCCACATGCAGGCGGTGGGAAGCCGTCTCCACGATGATCGTGTCGGACACGATATCCGTCTCCTCCCGGATGGCCTTTTCCGCGGATTCAAAGGGCCTGTGCTCCACCAGGTTCAGGCCGTGGGAATTGGCCACCAGCGTATACCCCGCGATGCCGGTCTTGCTCTGATAGGCCTTGGAAAAACCGCCGTCGATGATCAGCAGCTTGCCTCCGCATTTGATGGGGGTCTGTCCCTTTTTGATCTCCACGGGCACATGGCCGTTGACGATATGGGAATGGCTCTCGTCCAGCCCGAACTCCCGCAGGATCCGGTTGATCACCTCTTCGTCGTCCAGCAGCTGATAGTAGGCGTTCTTCGTTTCCTTATGGGTCTCGGGATCGTCGATGAAATACCGCTCGAAGGTGGCCATTTTATCCTTGCCGAACACCGGGGAATTGGGACCCGTCCAGATATACCACATGATGTCCCGGCCCTTCTGCCGCTCCTCCCGGTTCTTGGAATAATAGCCCTTTCTGGCATAGGTCTCCAGCGCATCGTACAGCGCTTTCCCGCTGTAGCGCTTCCCGTATACATTGACCTCTTTGAAATTCCCTTCCGCGTCCATGGGCACGCAGCCGTGATAGAGCAGGTTGGAATTGTGCACCTTATAGAGACTGCCCTTGGAAAACAAGAAGCGCACATGGCGCTGCAGCTTCTCGCAGTGGGTAAAGGCGTGGCGCAGCCGTTCCACCACCAGCGCCTCCTCCTCCGTCAGCCGGTACGGATCCTTCGGATCCACGGTGGGAAAGTCCGTATCCTTCATGGGATAGGCTTTGCCGCCGATGCAGACCGTCCCGTTTTCAAAGTCCACCTTGTCCAGCAGCAGCCGATCGTCCATTTCGAACTCGGGATGGTTCTTCACCAGCTGTCCCTCCAGCTTGAGCTGGATGATGGCGATGGCCTTGTGCATTTTCATATCCAGCTGCATGTCCCGGGTATCGTAGTCCGCCCCGTATTTGATCGTAAAAAGGCTGCAGTCCGTATCCGCATAGGTCTTGAGCGCAAAGGTCGCCAGGGGGATCAGGTTGATTCCGTAGCCCTCCTCCAGAATGTCCAGATTGCCGTAGCGGGCTGAGACCCGGATGACGGAGGCGATGCAGGCCGTCTGTCCGCTGGCCGCGCCCATCCAGACGATATCGTGATTGCCCCACTGGATGTCCACGGAATGATACTGGCTCAGGGTATCCATGATGATGTGCGGGCCCGCGCCCCTGTCATAAATGTCCCCCACGATATGCAGATGGTCCACCACCAACCGCTGGATCAGGTTGCAGAGCGCAACGATACACTGAGGCGCGCGCCCGATCCGGATGATCGTGTGGATGATCTCATTGTAATAGAGCTCCTTGTCCTGGACCTCTTCCTTTTCGGTGATCAGCTCCTCGATGACATAGGAAAAATCCGGCGGCAGCGCCTTGCGCACCTTAGAACGGGTATACTTGGAGGATACCCGCTTGGTCAGCGCCACCAGACGATGCAGGGTGATCTTGTACCAGTCCTCCAGGATCTCCTGATCCGGCTCCCCCTGGATGATCAGCTCCAGCTTTTCCTTCGGATAATAGACCAGCGTGGCCAGACTGCGCTTATCCTTCACGCTCAGCGTGTTGCCGAATTCCTCGTCGATCTTGCGCTTCACGGAACCGGAGCCGTTTTTGAGCACATGATTGAACTGCTCCCATTCCCCGTGGATGTCCGTCAGGAAATGCTCCGTCCCCTTGGGCAGGCTCAGGATCGCCTGCAGGTTGATGATCTCCGTGGCAGCGTCCGCGATGGTAGGGAACTGTTTGGACAGGCTTTTCAGATAATATTGATCTTCCAACATCGCTCATTCTCCGTCGATCACATTCGCCATGCTGTACATGCCGGCCGCCCGCCCGGCCAGAAACTTCGCGGCCTCCACCGCGCCCCTGCCGAACAGCGCGCGGGAATAGGCGGTATGGGAAAAGGTGATCACCTCGTCCGCGCCCGCGAAGATCACTTCATGCTCGCCCACGATGGAACCGCCGCGGACCGCGGAAATGCCGATCTCCTTTTCGGGCCGTTTCTGCCTGCGCGCGCTGCGGTCGAAAACATACTCATATTTTCCCTCGAAGGCATCGTTGACAGCGTCCGCCAGGGCGATGGCCGTCCCGCTGGGCGCGTCCAGCTTCTGATTGTGGTGCTTTTCCACTACCTCGATGTCAAATCCCGCGGCCGCCAGCACCGGAGCCGCCTCCCGCAGCAGCTTCATCAAAAGATTGATGCCGAGGGACATGTTCGCGGAACGTAAGATCGCCGTCTTCTCCGCCGCCTCCTTCACATGGACGAGCTGTCCTTCGGAAAGGCCGGTGGTGCAGAGCACGCAGGGGACCTGATTCTCCGTGCAGTAGTCCAGCAGTCCGTCCACCGCCGACGCCGTGGAAAAATCGATCACCACATCCGGTTTTTCGGGGCATTCCGCAAGGCTCTGATAGACCGGATAACCGTTCTGTTTCACATCATTTGCGTCCACACCGGCCGCAATGCGCATATTTTCCTCCGCCTCGATCATCTTCGAAATGACCTGGCCCATCCGGCCGTTGCAGCCGTGCATCAATACGTTTATCATGATTCCTCCGTTCCCGCCGCTCTCCGGGGCGCTTTCCTTCTTGATTGACGCGGGCCGGGATGTGCTCCCGGCCCGTTTCCCTTCTTCCTTATATTAAGCCGAAAGCCTTCATTTCCCGCTCCAGCACGGCCGCGTGCTCCGGCTCCATCTCGGTCAGCGGCATGCGCAGCGTGCTGCCGCAGATCCCCATCAGCTCAGCCGCCTTCTTCACCGGGATCGGGTTCACCTCGCAGAACAGGGCGTCCACCAGCGGCAGCGCCTTCAGCTGCAGCTCACAGCTTCCTGCCGCATCCCCTTCGAAGAAGCGGCTGCAGATCTCGTGCGTCTCCTTCGGCGCGATATTGGACAGAACGGAAATGACGCCGCTGCCGCCCAGGGAAAGCAGGGGCACGATGATGCCGTCCTCCCCGGAATACAGATCCACCTTGCCCTTCGCCAGCTGCATCAGATGCGCCACCTGAGCGATATTGCCGGTAGCGTCCTTCACGCCCACGATATTCTCCACCTCGGTGCAGAGCTTCGCGACGGTCTCCGGATTCATCGTCACGCCCGTGCGGCCGGGAATATTGTACAAAAGAACCGGGATCTTCACGGAATCCGCCACCGTTTTGAAATGCTGGTACAGGCCCTTCTGCGTCGCCTTATTATAATAGGGGGTCACCAGAAGCAGTCCGTCCGCTCCCATCTTCTCCGCTTCCTGGGACAGATAAACCGCAGTCTGCGTGCAGTTGGAACCGGTTCCCGCGATCACGGGGATCCGGTGATTCACCTTCTCGATACAATAGCGGATCACGTCCAGATGCTCCTCGTGCGTCAGCGTGGAGGACTCTCCCGTCGTCCCGCAGACAATGATCGCATCCGTCTGATTGGCGATCTGGAATTCGATCAGTCTTCCGAACCCTTCATAATCCACCGATCCATCCTCATGAAAAGGCGTGATGATCGCCACGCCTGCTCCCTTAAAAATCGCCATAGCTACCTCCTTCATGCTGTCTGTCCAGCGCCGGAACGTCCGCCCCGCGGGCCTTCCGGTATTTTCCTATATCGGAAATATCATATCACCCGCGCCGGGCACTGTCAACAAAATTCACGGGGCAAAAGCGGGT
>CANRMT010000068.1 GCA_947631815.1 uncultured Eisenbergiella sp. | reverse complement strand
GCTTTCAGAAAATAAAATGGAATTTTGGGTGTCCGATGTTGACTTTTTCTCCAAACTGGCGCACAATAATATGATGACCGAACGGCGGAAACGGAAGCTTTTCCGGGTCTGCCGGTGTTGTATTTCAGGCAGAAAGCGCCGCGGCAGCGGCAGAATGTGAGGGAAGTATGACGAAAATAGATATCGTGTCCGGTTTTCTCGGCGCGGGCAAAACGACGCTGATCCAGAAGCTTTTGAAGGAGGCGCTGGTCGGGAGCCAGGTGGTGCTCATCGAGAACGAATTCGGAGAGATCGGCATCGACGGCGGTTTTCTGAAGGATTCCGGCATCGAGATCAGGGAGATGAACTCCGGCTGTATCTGCTGTTCTCTGGTGGGTGATTTCGGCACATCCTTAAAGGAAGTGCTTTCCACCTATCATCCGGAGCGCATCCTGATCGAACCCTCCGGCGTGGGCAAGCTTTCGGACGTGATGAAGGCGGTGCAGAACGCGGGGCTGGGTACGGACGTGGAGCTCAACAGCGCGGTAGCTGTAGTGGACGCCTCCAGATGCAAAATGTACATCAAGAATTTCGGAGAGTTCTTTGTGAACCAGATCGAGCATGCCGGGACGATCATCCTGAGCCGTACGGATATCGCTTCTGAGGAGAAGATCCGCCAGGCAGTGGATCTGATCCGGGAGCATAACCCGAAGGCGACGATCATTACCACGCCTTTGGCGCAGCTGGACGGGAAGACCGTGCTGGAGACCATCGAAGGCGCGAAGGATCTGGAGGCCGAGCTGATGGAGCTGGTGCGCGCCATGCACGATGAGGAGGAGCATCACCATCACCACCATCATCATGGGGACGAGGAACATCACCACCACGACGAGGAGGACGAGGAGCACGGCCATCATCATGACGGGGATGAGGAGTGCTGTCATCACCACCACGGCGAGGAGGGTGAGGAGCACGGCCATCACCATGACGATGATGAGGAGTGCTGTCATCACCACCACGATGAGGAGGAAGAGGAGCACGGCCATCACCATGACGGGGATGAGGAGTGCTGTCATCACCACCACGCTGAGGAGGGTGAGGAGCACGGTCATCATCATGACCATGACGGACACCATCATCATCACCACGCGGACGAGGTGTTCACCAGCTGGGGGCTGGAGACGCCCGTTTCCTATACCGAGGAACAGGTGAGGAGCTGTTTGAGCGCTCTGGAAGATGAGGAGAAGTACGGCATCGTTCTGCGTGCCAAGGGCATGGTCCCGGCGCAGGACGGCGCATGGATCTATTTCGATTATGTGCCCGGCGAGGTGGATGTGCGCGCGGGAGCGCCGGATGTGACGGGCAAGATCTGTGTCATCGGTTCCAGGCTGCGGGAGGATGCGCTGACGGAGCTGTTCCGGCGCTGAGCGGGCCGGAGGAAAGGGATCGGGATGCATATGAAGCCGGTTTATATCATCAATGGTTTTCTGGACAGCGGAAAAACGGAGTTCATCAACTTCACGCTGGATCAGCCTTATTTTCAGGTTTCCGGAAGGACGCTGCTTTTGCTGTGCGAGGAAGGTGAGATCGAGTATGATCCCTATGTGCTCAAACGCAGCAAGACCGTGGTGGAGGTGATCGAAAACGAGGCGGATCTCACCGTGGATAAAATGGTGGAGCTGGAGAAGAAGCACCGTCCGGAGCGCATCATCATCGAGTACAACGGCATGTGGAAGTTCCGGGACCTGCGGCTGCCCTGGCACTGGCGGGTGGAGCAGCAGATCACCACGATCGACGCCTCCACGTTCCCGATGTATTTCACCAATATGAAATCCATGGTCTCGGATATGCTGCGCAAATCGGAGATGATCATCTTCAACCGCTGCGACGGGATCGCGGACCTGAATGTCTACAAGCGGAACGTCAAGGCGCTGAATCAGTCCGCGGACATCGTTTTTGAGGACAGCAACGGGGAGATCGACGAGATCATGGAGGAGGATCTGCCCTATGATCTGAACAGCGATCCCATCGTGCTGGATGAGCAGGGGTACGGCATCTGGTATCTGGACAGCCTGGATCATCTGGAGCGCTATGAGGGCAAGACCGTGCAGTTTGTGGGCATGGTGATGAAGCCGGACAATTTTCCGAAGGATCATTTCGTGCCGGGGCGGATGGCGATGACCTGCTGCGCGGAGGACATGACCTTTTTGGGCTTTGTGTGCGTATCGAAGGATGCAGCTTTATATAAGGAACGGGACTGGGTAAAGGTGACCGCTGAGGTGAAGCGGGAATATTTCGCGGACTATGAGGGAGAAGGGCCGGTGCTCCATGCGGTTTCGCTGACCAAGGCGAAGCAGCCCAAGGAGCCGGTGATCAGCTTCAGCTGAGATTCCAAGGTGCCGCGCCCTGTTCCGCGGCGTGTTCGCTTTTGCGGAAAGCGCGGGCAGGGTCTGCCGACGGGATTTTTCCGATGCGTTGAAAAAGGAGTAAAAAGTGGCGGCGGAAACAGAAAAAGAGCTGCAGCAGTTACAAAAGAGATTTCTTGATTTGGCGGACAGGTCCTGGAAGCAGAACCTGTTCACTTTTTCCGGGTTTTTATCGCTGGCTGAACAGGACTGCCTTTATCGGGCCCTGGGGATGGGTCGCGGGCAGAGCAGGGCGGATCTGGCGCTGTCCGGCGGGACGCCCCACGCACAGCGTGTGATGGCCCGGTTCGGCGATCCGGCGCAGCTGGGATACGAGGAGCCGTTTCCCATTTCCTGTGTGATGGTGGAGCCGGTGCTGGAAAAGTTTTCCGATGACCTGACGCACAGGGACTTCATGGGAGCGATCCTGAATCTGGGCATCGACAGGAGCGCGGTCGGGGATATCGTCGTGGACGGAAAGCGCGCGTATGTGTTCTGTACCGCGGCGATGATGCCGTTTCTTCTGGAGCATTTGGAGCAGGTGCGTCACACCCGGGTGAAATGCCGCCAGGTGACGGAAATATCCGAACTGCCGGAGCCCAAAAAGGAGGAGCGGGAGATCGCGGTGTCCGGCCCGCGCTGTGACAGCGTGACGGCGGCCGTGTGGAAGCTGTCGCGCGGACAGAGCCAGGAGCTTTTCGCACAGCACAAGGTCTATGTGGACGGGCGGCTGCAGGAAAACGTCAGCTATACGCTGAAGCCGGGGGACGAGGTGTCCGTCAGGGGATACGGCAAATTCGTCTACGAAGGAGAAAAATATACGACGAGAAAGGGCAGACTGACAGTCGGTGTCGCTGTTTTTGTGTGAGCGGTCCGAATATCGGTCTGAGGAATGGAAAATGTACGGCTATACGTGGATACAGTGGTTGTTTTTCTTTTATCTGTACTGCTTTTTCGGCTGGTGCTTTGAATCGGCATATGTGTCGGTCAAGAGCAAAAGGCTGGTAAACCGCGGCTTTATCCGCGGACCGTTCCTGCCGCTCTACGGCAGCGGCGCGCTGATGATGCTGATCGTTTCCATGCCTTTTCGGGACAGCCTGGTGCTGACCTATCTGGCGGGCTGTGTGGGCGCCACCGCGCTGGAATACGTGACCGGCGTGATGATGGAATCGCTGTTTAAGGTGCGCTATTGGGATTATTCTCAAAACAGGTTCAATTTTCAGGGACAGATCTGTCTGGGCTCCACACTGGCCTGGGGCGGACTGACGATCCTGATGACGCATATGATACACGGGCCCGTCGAACGGCTGGTGCTCTCGATCCCGGAGGGGATCCTGACGGCGGTCACCATGCTGATCACAGTAGGATTCGTGGCGGATTTCACGCTTTCCTTCAAGGCGGCGCTGGAACTGCGCGATGTGCTGGTCAGGCTGGAACAGGCCAGACAGGAGCTGGAGCGCATGCAGCGGCGGCTGGACGTGATCGCCGCCCTGGCGGACGAGGCGGTGGAAAAGAAAAAGGCGGAATTTACCGGCGCGCTGGAGGAATTCGCCCAGCGGCGTGACGAATTCGTGGAGAGCGTGAAAGAGGGCGCCGTGCAGCGCCGGGATGAGCTGAAGGAGAGCATGAAGGAGAGCGCCGCCCAGAGACAGGAAGCGTTTGCCAAACGGCAGGAGGCGTTCGCGCGCCGACAGGAGGATCTGATCGCGGGGATCGAGCGCCGGTTCGCGTATCTGCGGGAAAAACTGCCGTATTCCGAGGTCCTGCGGGAGAAATGGGGAGAACTCGCGGAAATGTGGGACTCCTATCGGAACAGTCTTTCGAACCGGGGACACCGTCAGTATCTGCGCGACGGCTTCCGGCGGGGCATGCTGAAGGGCAATCCCGGCATGGTATCCAGAAGGTTCGCGGACGCGCTGGAGGAGTTGAAGCAGTCCGCGCTGGAATATGGAAAGAAACGGCATGAAGAAAAGGAATAAAAACAGTTTGGCTGCGGCCGCTGTCCTGGCCGCGGTTCTGCTTCTGAGCGCATCCCCCCTTTGCCTGTCCGGCTGTGCCGGCGCGGCGCAGAGCGGACCGGACGCGGATCGGAAAGGGGAGAAGCTGCACATCGTGACCACGATCTTCCCGCCGTATGATTTCGTGAAGAAGATCGGCGGGGAGGATGTGGAGGTCATCATGCTGTTAAAACCCGGGATGGAAAGCCATTCCTACGAACCGACCCCGGCTGACATCTTCCGGATCATGGACAGCGATCTGTTCCTTTACGCGGGCGGCGAATCGGACGTCTGGGTGGAGGAGCTGCTGGAGGGCGCGGATACGGAGACGAAGGCCGCAGCGCTGCTGGACTGGGTGGAGCCTCTGGAGGAGGAAACTTCGGAGAGCATGCAGGTGCGCGGTCAGGAGGCGGACGGCGCTCCCAGCGGTCCGGTGCGTCTGGAGGACGGAGAATATGACGAGCATGTCTGGACCTCCCCGCGCAACGCGATGGCGATCGTGGAACGGCTCTGTGAGAGGATGTCCGAGATGGACCCCGGCCGCGCGGAACTGTTTTCCCGCAATGCGGAGGCATATCTGGAACAGCTACGCGCGCTGGACGCGGCCTTTGCGGAGGTGACAAAGGGCGCGGAAAATAAGACGCTGATCTTCGGGGACCGTTTTCCGCTTTTATATTTTGTGAAGACCTACGGACTGGAATACGATGCGGCGTTTCCAGGCTGCAGTATGGAAACGGAGCCGTCCGCGGCTACAGTGGCATCCCTGACGGACCGGGTGCGCAGGGAGCACATCCCTGTGGTGTTTTATATGGAAATGTCCAACGGGAAGGTGGCGCAGGCCATCGCGGAGGCTGCCGGAGCCAAAACGGCCGTGTTCTACGCGGTGCATTCCGTCAGCGCCGAAGACCTGGCTGCCGGGGAGGATTATGTTTCCCTGATGTACCGCAATGTGGAATCGCTGCGGGAGGCTCTGCGGTGACGGCCGCGGCAGAAAAAAGCGCATCGGAAAGGCGCTGTGCGGACTGCCGATGCGTCCGCACGGATTTTTCGGAATGAGGGACATATGGAACAGTTTTGCATACAATGTGATCATGTCACGCTGTCCTATGAAAATCAGGCGGTGGTCTCGGATCTGAGCTTTACGGTGGAGGAAGGGGACTATCTGTGCATCATAGGCGAAAACGGCACCGGAAAGTCCACACTGATGAAGGGACTGCTGGGCCTGAAAAAGCCGTCGTCCGGCTCCATCGTGCTGGGAGAGGGGATCCTGCGTTCCCAGATCGGATATGTGCCGCAGCAGACGCCGGTGCAGCGGGATTTTCCCGCCTCCGTATGGGAGGTCGTGCTCTCCGGCACGCAGAACAGCCGGGGGTGGCGGCCCGGCTATGGAAAGCGGGAGAAGGAGCTGGCCGGTGAAAAGCTGGAGCTTCTGGGCATTTCGGAGCTGCGGTCGAAGAGCTTCCGGGATCTGTCCGGGGGACAGCGGCAGAGGGTGCTGCTGGCCCGTTCCCTGTGTGCGGCAAAAAAGCTGATCCTGCTGGACGAACCCACCGCCGGTCTGGACCCGCTGGTGACGGAGGAGTTTTACCATCTGCTGCTGGATCTGAACCGGTCGCAGCATATCACGGTGGTCATGGTATCCCACGCGATACAGGAGGCCCTCGGACATGCGGATCACATTTTATATCTGTCTCAGGACAGCTATTTCTACGGGACGCCGCTGGAATATGCGGCCAGCCGGGCCGGACAGCGTTTCCTGAAGCGCTGTAAGGGAAAAGGAGGACGGCCATGATCGAGTATGTGACGCGTATGTTTTCCTATCCGTTCATGGTGCGCGCGCTGGCGGTGGGGCTTCTGGTTTCCCTGTGTGCGGCGCTTTTGGGCGTGAGCCTGGTGCTGAAACGCTATTCCATGATCGGGGACGGCCTTTCCCATGTGGGTTTCGGCGCCGTGGCAGTCGCCTCGGCTCTGCACCTGGCTCCGCTGGCGGTGGCGGTCCCGGTGGTCGTGGCCGCGGCTTTCCTGCTGCTTTTGCTGGGAGAGTCGGGACGCCTGAAGGGAGACGCGGCCACGGCCGTTTTTTCCACGGGGGCGCTGGCGGTGGGCGTCATGGTGATGTCCGTGAGCACGGGGATGAACGCGGATGTGAACAACTATCTGTTCGGCTCCATCCTGGCGGCATCCCGGCAGGACGTGGCGGTCAGCGTGGTGCTTTCCGTTCTCGTGCTCATCCTCTACGTTTTTTTCTATGAAAAACTGTTCGCCGTGACCTTTGACGAGACGTTCGCAAAGGCGACGGGGATGAAGACCGGCGTCTATAACGCGCTGCTGGCCGTGCTGACGGCGGTGGTGGTGGTGCTGGGCATGCGGATGATGGGCGCGCTGCTGATCTCCAGCCTCATCGTGTTCCCGGCCCTGACCGCCATGCGCCTGTTCCGGAGCTATCGGAGCGTCATTCTGGGCGCGGTGGCCTTTTCGCTGCTCGGCTTTCTGGCCGGGATCGGGATCTCCTTCGGCTGGGGGGCGCCCGCGGGGGCCAGCATCGTGGTAGTGGATATGGCGCTGTTCGGTATCTGTTCGTTTGCCGCGTGGCTGCGGAGACGCTGAACCGTCAGAAGGAGGAAATCATGGAACTGTTCTGGGGGATCATGATCCCGTTCATCGGCACGACTGCGGGCGCGGCCTGTGCCTTTTTTCTGAGAAACGAATTGGACCCGCGGGTACAGAAGGCCCTGCTGGGATTTGCGGCGGGCGTCATGGTGGCTGCTTCCGTGTGGTCGCTTCTGATCCCCGCTATGGATATGGCGGAGGGACTGGGGCGGCTGGCCTTTCTGCCCGCGGTCGTCGGCCTTCTGCTGGGCATGGCCTTTTTGCTCCTGATGGATCGGCTGGTGCCCCATCTGCATCTGGACAGCCAGGTCTCAGAGGGACTTCCGGCTTCTTTAAAAAAAACGACCATGCTTGTCCTGGCGGTGACGCTGCATAACATCCCGGAGGGCATGGCTGTGGGCGTGGTGCTGGCTGGAGCGGTCATGGGAGAGAGCGAGGTTTCCCTGGCGGGTGCGCTGGCGCTGCCCGTGGGGATCGCGATCCAGAATTTCCCGGAGGGTGCCATCATCAGCCTGCCGCTGCGCAGCGCGGGAGAGACGCGGAAAAAGGCGTTCTTCCACGGAACGCTTTCCGGTGCGGTGGAGCCTGCGGCCGCGGTGCTGACGATCCTGCTGGCGGAACAGATCAAGCCCGTGCTGCCGTATCTTCTCGCTTTCGCCGCCGGGGCCATGCTCTATGTCGTGGTGGAGGAGCTGGTGCCCGAAAGCGCGGAGGGAGAGCATTCCAATATCGGCACCATAGGATTCGCCATCGGCTTCGCGGTCATGATGATGCTGGACGTAGCGCTGGGGTGAACGGTCTGCCAAAGAGCGCTGCCGCCTGGCGCATATATGCATTCCTTTTCCGGACACGCTTGCGCTCGAGAAAAACGCAGCGGTGCTAAATTCAGCTTCGCCCGAAGGGCTCGCTTCATTAAGCACCGGCGTTTTTCTAACGGTCCGGGAAAATGGAATGCATATATGCGCCAGGCGGCAGCGCTCTTTGGCGGGGCAAGCTTCGAGAGGCGTCTGCACTGATGCGGAATTTTACGAAAAAACGAAGGAAATCCGAAATTTTCTCTTGACCTTCCATTTGGTGGAAGGTGTATTCTCTCCTCAAAAGATGGCGCTGATGGGATGACGGAGGCGGTTATGCGGATCAACGAAGTGGAACGGCTCGTAGGGATCACCAAAAAGAATATCCGTTTTTATGAAAAAGAGAATCTGCTGCACCCGGGACGCAGTCTGGAAAACGGATATCGGGACTACGATGCGGCGGATGTGGAAGAGCTGAAACGGATCCGGCTGTTCCGCAGACTGGCGGTTCCGCTGGAGGAGATCCGGAGCATGCAGACCGGAACGCTGTCCGCGCAGAGCGTGCTCAGACGGCATATCATCGCGCTGGAAGAGCAGAGCGCCAATCTTTTGAACGTCAGGGCCGTATGCGAAAAGCTCCTGGAGAACGGGGAGCCCTATGCGCGGCTGGACGCGGACGCCTGGCTATCACAGCTGGAGCAAATGGAAAAGGAGGGAATGCGTTTCATGGATGTGAAAAATCTGGACAGAAAACGCAAAAAACGGGGTTCCATGATCGCCGCGGCGGTGTTCTGCGCGCTGATGGCGGCGTCGGAGGGCATTTTCTGCTGGGCGTGCCTGGAAGAGCCGGGAATGCCTGCGGCGCTTTTTATCGTATTTACGGCGATCCCTGCCGTATTTATCGTGGGAACCCTGCTGGCACTGTATCAGAGAATGAAGGAGATCGATGGAGGAGAAGAGGATGCTGCTGCTAAATATTGACCATATCCCGGGCAAAGAGATAGAGGCGCTGGGAATTGTGAAGGGAAGCGTTGTTTTTTCCAAAAACTTTGGAAAGGATTTCATGGCTGCCGTCAAGACGCTGGTGGGCGGCGAGATCGCGGATTATACGAAGATGCTGGATGAGGCCAGAGGCATCGCCACCAAGCGGATGGCGGACGAGGCCCAGCGTCTGGAGGCGGATGCGATAATCAATATCCGATATACGTCCTCCTCCGTGATGCAGAGTGCGGCGGAGTGTACGGCATACGGGACCGCGGTGAAGATCATCGGATAGCGGTGGGAAGCGGCAGCTTGGGCGGCGCCTGGGCTGCCGCTTTTTTTTATACACTCCATCCGTGCCGACGATCTTAAGATTCTTAAGGTATTAATAAGAATTTAGTACTTGACATTACATAATAGTGGAAGTATGATGTAGGAAACGGAGCGGAAGGGAGGTCTGGTGCGTGAACGCGCAGTTTAAAAAAGGAGTGCTGGAGCTGATCGTGCTGGAGTCGGTGCGCGGCAGGGACATGTACGGCTATGAGCTGGTGGAGGAGGTGTCCCGGGTGGTGGATGTGAACGAGGGCACGATCTATCCGCTGCTGAAGCGTCTGACCAACGAGCATTATTTTGAAACTTATCTGCGGGAGTCCACGGAGGGGCCGCCGCGCAAATACTATCACATCACGGCCGCCGGGATCTTATATCGGGACAGTCTGGAGAAGGACTGGAACGAGTTCTCGGGGCGGGTGAACGGATTCCTGGAAAACAGGAGGAGAATGTCTTTTGAAGATCCCGGGACGGATGAGACTGCGGGCCGCCGGGAGGGACAGCAGTTGGTCTTTCGCCCGAGGACGGATGCGGAACGGGCGGAGCGGCATGAGCAGGCGGAAAAACGCAGGGAGAAGTGGATGGAAGGACAGGAACGGCAGGGATGAACAAGGCGGAATTTCTGGAACAGCTGGACGAGCGGCTGAGCGTGCTCCGGGAAGAGGAACGGAAGGATATTCGGGACGAATACGCGCAGCACATTGATATCAAAATGTCACAGGGGATGTCGGAGGAGGACGCCATTGCGGAATTCGGCAATCTGAAGGATCTGGCGGCGGATATCCTGGAGGCCTATCACGTGCAGGCCGATTATATGGATACGAAGCAGAAGGGCTCCTTTTTGTCCGGCCTGAAAAAAGGGATGAACCGCGCGGCCGCATGGATGGGCCGGTCATTCGTGAGTTTTCGGAACGGTTCGTGCCGCTTTTTTGCCGGTATCCTGCACGCGGGGCAAAAAGGCTTCCGATGGCTGGCCGACCTGCGCAAAAGGCCGTTTGCGGACCGCAAAAGGCAGGGATCGGATTGGGAAAAGGATGAGAAGGGAGCGCACGGGGAAGAAACGGCGGACCTTGAGACCGGCTTCCCGGAAGCCGGAGCCGGTATGGACGGAGCGGCCGGACTGCGGGAGGATGAAGCCGGGACCATTGCCGATGCAAACGGATCGGATGCGCCGCGGGCGTGGGAGGCCGGAAGCGCTGCCGGTGCGGACGGACCGGCAGCGCTTCGGACGCGTGAGGCCGTGACTGTTGTCGGTATGGACAAAGCGGCCGGACTGCAGGGACGAGAGGCCGGAAGCATTGCCGATGCGAATGGGCCAAAGGGCCGGGAGGAACCCCAGGGGGCACAGAACAGCCGGAACCGGGCGGAGAGACCCCGGAAAGGGCTCTGGGGGAAAAGACGAGGAGAAAGCGGAATGAGAGGGACGGATGCGGCAGAGGGCGGAGGACATGCCACCGAAGGCAAAAGCGGACAGGGCGTATTTTCGGCTGTCGGGAGAGGGTTTGCGGCGCTGTGGAACGGCTGTATCGGGCTGTGCAAATGGTGTTTCTGGCTGGCGTGGAACTGCTTTTTCGCGGGGCTGGGTCTGTTCCTGGGATTCTTCGGATGCATCGCGCTGTTCTGTCTGGCGGCGCTCATCGTATTTTTATTCCAGGGGTATCCCGTGGCGGGCATTACGATCGGTGCGCTGGGGATGACGATGTGCCTGGGCGCGGTATGTGTCTGGTGTTTTACCGTCCTGCACCGCAGGGATGGCAAGAAGCCGGGGAATGCGAGGCTGGAGCTTGGGATCCTGTTGGGGACTTTTCTGGGCGGCGTTCTGTTCGGCGGCCTCGGAACCGGCATCGGCTTCGGAGAATTTTCTTCCATGGAATATCTGGGGCGCGTGGAGATCGGACAGGAGAATCAGGTGACGGAGGATCTGGATTTCATTTATACGCCGAAGGAGGGAAGCGGCGTTCGGCTCGCCTGGGTGGATTGGGGCGATTATCGGGCGCAGTCGCTGGTGAAACAGGACCCGTCGGTGCCGAAGAACGTGATCCGCTATGAGGTGACCTATAACGCCGATCAGGTCCGGCCGTATCTGCTCTTTGCGGAAAACAGGGAGGAGACGGCCGCAGGAGAACAGACCGAGATACCGGCGGAGACGGCTGCAGAGGAACAACCCGAAACGCAGGCGGAGACGGCCGCAGGGGAACAGACCGAAATACTGGCGGAGACAGACACTGAGGAAGACCCCGGGATACCGTCGGAGGCGAATGCTGAGGAGGAGTCCGGGATACCGGCGGAAGTCCCCGCGGACGAAGCGCCGCTTTACATCGACGGAAATCTGTTCCTGCGCGTGCGGTATGTGGGGGATGAATTCGGCCTTTTCATGAAGGTGAAGGACCGGATCCTGGAGGATCTGCGGCAGAATAAGATCGCTTCCTATGACGGCGGCGAGGGGATCAGTTCCGTAACGGTGCGGGTGAATCCGGCCATGATGGAGCATCTGGAGGATACTACGAGAAAAGACTGACCGATAAGAAACAGGCGGCTCTGCCGCCGGAAAAGAAAAAAAGCGGGAACGCCATGTGAAGAGCGTTCCCGCTTTTTGAGTGCGGTGAAAAGTTTTTTTCTGCTGCGGATCGTCGGGGCAGCAGTGCAACAGGATATATGGCAGCGCGTTCGCTCGGCGTCCGCGGAGCCGTGTCCGGCGCAACAGGTCCCGCCAAACAGAAAGAAGGTCCATTCCGCCAAACGGAAGGAAGCTCCATCCCGCAAAACAGGGAAGGTTCAGACCTCCATTTTCCATGTATAGAAGAGCTGCGGATAGTCGTTCAGATGGTGTTCCAGCTCGAAATCATAACGCACATGGCCGTGGGCGATGTAGGGAAGGGGCGCGCCCTTGGTCCGCCCGTCCTTTACGTACAGGCCGTCCACCTTGATCCCTTCCTTTGCCATGGCCTGCTTGAACAGGAGCACATAGCGTTCGCCGTCCGACGTGAGCTTGAAGCTGACCGCGTAATAGTAGCCGATCACCATTTTCTTGCGCTGCTCCAGGATTTCCTTCTGCAGGATCGTATCGCGGGCCAGAAAAGGATAGAAGGTGGCCAGGGACTCGGTCCCCTGCCGGTAGTCACCTTCATGCCAGAGACGCCTGCCCTCGAAGATGTGCTTCTCGCCTGCTGTCTTGTATTTGCCGGTCTTGACGGCGCGGCGGATCTCATTCTGCAGGCCGGCGATCTCCTCGTCCAGAAAAGACTGGAAACGCTTGTCCTCCTGCTTGGGGACGCGCAGCGGTTCGACCGGCTGTTCCACCTGAAGTTCCTGTTTGATCTCATCGATGAAAGACATAAGATTGCCTCTCTTTCAAAATGTGTGTGAGGACGCGCTTCCCGCCCGGCGAAACGGCGCCGGAAAATGCGGCCGCCCGGCAGAGTGCGCCGGGATGCGAAAGCCCCGCCCGGCAGAGTGCGCCAGGCTACGGAAACCCGCCCGTCGGACAGCGCCCTTCAAACGGTCAGAGCGTTCTCTTGTCGAACTTCTCCTCGCAGTATTTGCAGCGGTATATCTCCTTGGCCTTGTCCGCCAGCACGAAAATGTGCGGGAGCTCCTGTTCGATAGAGGTGATGCAGCGCGGGTTCCTGCAGAAAATGACGTTGCGGATCTGCGCGGGCAGATGCAGCTTTTTCTTTTCCACGATAATGCCGTTTTTGATCACGTTCACAGTAATATTATGATCGATAAATCCCAAAACGTCAAGGTCGAGCATATCGATATCGCATTCCACCTTTAAAATGTCCTTCTTTTCCATCTTGCTGCTGCGGGCATTCTTGATGATCGCCACCGTGCAGTCCAGCTTGTCCAGCTGGAGATGGTGATAAATGGACATGGCCATGCCGGCCTGGATGTGATCCAGCACGAAGCCTTCTTCGATCTTTCCGACGTTCAGCATTTCGTTTCCTCCTTTCCGGCGAGGCCGAGCAGTGTCAGGATCAGGGCCATGCGCACATAGACGCCGTACTGTGCCTGCTTGAAATAGACGGCCCGGGGGTCGTCGTCCACATCCACGGAAATCTCATTGACGCGGGGCAGCGGATGGAGCACCAGCATATCGGCAGGGGCCAGACGCATTTTCTTTTTGTTGAGGATGTAAAAATCCTTCAGGCGGATATAATCTTCTTCATTGAAGAAACGTTCTCTCTGGACGCGGGTCATGTAGAGGATGTCGAGCTGGGGCAGCATATCCTCCAGCCGGATGACCTCTTCATAGGGGATCCCTTTGTCCCGGAGCATCTCCGTGATATAGTCCGGAATGCGCAGCTCGTCGGGCGAGATGAAGATGAAGCGCATGCCCTCGTAGCGGGAGAGGGCGTTGATCAGGGAATGTACGGTGCGGCCGAATTTCAGGTCGCCGCACAGGCCGATGGTGAGGTGGTCCAGATGCCCGCGCAGCGAGCGGATGGTCAGCAGATCCGTCAGCGTCTGTGTGGGGTGCTGATGCCCGCCGTCGCCCGCGTTGATCACCGGGATGCCGGAATGCTCGGCGGCCACCAGCGGCGCGCCCTCTTTCGGGTGGCGCATGGCGCAGATGTCCGCATAGCAGGAGATGATGCGGATGGTGTCGGCGACGCTTTCTCCTTTGGCGGCGGAAGAACTGTTGGCATCGGAAAACCCGAGGACGGAACCGCCCAGGTTGAGCATGGCGGCTTCGAAGCTTAAGCGGGTGCGGGTGCTGGGCTCATAAAAGCAGGTGGCCAGTTTTTTGCCTGCGCAGGCATGCGCGTATTTGGGCATGTCGCGTTCGATGTCGTTGGCCAGATCGAAGAGAGCGTCCAGCTCTTCTACGGTGAAATCCAGCGGATTCATCAGATGTCTCATGAAAAAGAAATCCTCCTGTTCGTGTCAGCGGCCGTTTGCGCAGCGCGCGCGGCCAGCCGGGCTGTTTTTGGCCCAAAGAAAATCGAAGAGAATAGCTTCCCTTCGATTTCCGGGTGATCGTTATTGAAAGGTGAGAAGATCCGATACGCTCTTGCGTCTGGGTGCCGTCGGCTCCTCCGCGGCATATCCGAGAGGGATCAGGGCCACGAGCTCTCTGTCCTCCGGGAGTGCAAGAAGCGCCTCCGTTCTGGCCCGGTCAAAAATGCCCATGATAACGGAAGCGAGCCCTGCCTCGTGAGCGGCAAGGCAGAACGTCTGGGATGCGATGCCTGCGTCGAACATCTGCCAGGTGTCTCCCCGGGGAGTGGTGAAAGAACCGTCCCGTTCATATCCGCAGCGATTTTTGATGACCGTGACGGCGATCAGCACGGGAGCGCCTGCGATGATCCTGCCGTTGTTGGGAAACATTTCGGTGCACTCGTTCGCAATGCGGTCCTTCAGGTCCCCTTCTACCGCGATATAGCGGACGATCTGCGTGTTTTTCCAGCTGGGCGCATAGGAAGCGGTGGCGACGATGTCAGCCAGCAGCTCATGATCGACGGGCTGCTCGGTAAACCTGCGGACGCTTCTGCGGCTGAGAATACATTCCTTGGCAGTCATAAACCCTCCTTTTCTGAATGGGACAGGGCGCGGGTGTCCCGCGTATCCCGGTCGGCGGTTTTCATACATTTGATTCAGTATAGCATAGGGGAAAAATGATTTCAACCACGATTTGTAAAATGTATGGCCGGATGGAATTGAAAAAATGGGGAAAATGTCGTATACTTTCCATACAGGAGCGCGCGGCCCCCCGAGTTTGCCACTTGTCAGTTGATCCCAATTAAAATTTTTCCTTATTTTGCAAGGTTTTCCTTGCTTTTTTTGT
>CANRMT010000067.1 GCA_947631815.1 uncultured Eisenbergiella sp. | reverse complement strand
GGCCAGTACTTGTAGATGATCGTCAGGATGATGCCCGGCAGAAGCAGCACGTAGAATTCCCAGTGCTTCATGACCCGTTTGCCCAGGCTCTGTTTGGGTACCGCCGCGGCGGTCTGTTCTTTACCCATTTTCTCTCTCCTCCTTTTTCTGGCTTCGTAAATATGAAACGTTTCATATTTGTTGAAACAATCATAGCACCATGCCCTGGAAAATCAATATTAAATTAATGTAAAAACTGATATTCGTTACTATTCCACAAAATGAAACGTTTCATTTTGTGGAATATCACGGTTGAAACGATAGCAAATTTGTGATATAAATATAGATAAGACAGGAACACAGCGTTCCTGTCCAAAGTGAGAAAGGATGTGACTTATGACCCCGCAAAAAGCGCCCACCATGAAAGACGTTGCCAGAGAGGCCGGCGTAGCCCTGGGCACGGTATCCAAGGTGATCAACGGTATTCCAGTCTCCGAACGGAACCGTCTCAAGGTAGAACAGGCCATCCAGGCGCTGAACTATGAAGTGAACACGTATGCCCGCGGACTGAAGATCCAGAAGAGCAACCTGGTGGCCCTGATCATCCCCAACACCACCAATCCCTTTTTCGCCTCCTTCACGGACCATATCGAATCCTCCCTATACAAAAGAGGACTCCGTCTGCTGCTCTGCTGCGCGGACGGCATCCCCCAGAAAGAGATCGACTATCTGAACATGGCGGCCAACAATAAGGTGGACGGCGTCATCGCCCTGACCTACTCCGATATCGGGAAGCACATCCCACCTTCCCTGCCCATGGTGGTGTTCGACCGCTTCTTCGAGAACCGGGTCATCCCCCGGGTGGCCTCGGACAATTTTGCCGGCGGCTGCCTGGCCATCGAGAAGCTGCTGGAGTTCGGCTGCCGGCACCCCATCTACATCCGCTTCCACTCCGTCTTCCCCGGCGAATCGGACAAGCGAAAGGACGGCTATCTCTACGCCTGCGAGAAGTACGGCCTGGAGCCGGATTATATCGACGAGGTGGACCGCGGCGACCGGCTGCAGATCATGAAGGAGTTCCTGGAAAAACACAAAAGGCCGGACGGCAGTCTGACCTTTGACGGCGTGTTTTCCCACACCGATTATCACGGATATATGTTTTACAGGCTCCTGCTCTCGGAGGGATATCGGGTGCCGGAGGACGTGCAGATCATCGGCTTCGACGGCATCCGCAAATTCGGCAGCGACGACGACCTGTTCATTTCCTCCATCTGTCAGCCCATAGAGCTGCTGGCGGAGAAGTGTGTGGAGATCCTGACCGCCATGGACGGGACCCCTGCCCCCTGCCTCACCCTGCTGCCCGCGCAGTATCGGTACGGCGGCACCACCCGGGACGGAAAGCGGTGAGCTTCCTCCTTTCCCCTGCCATAGCCCGGTCCCTGTCCCCGCCCGGCAGAAACGGCAAACGCCCCGGCAGCAGGGTGTGCATACATTCCTTTTCCGGACACGCTCGCGCTCGGAGAAAAACGCAGCGGTGCTAAATTCAGCTTCGCCCGAAGGGCTCGCTTCATTAAGCACCGGCGTTTTTCTAACGGTCCGGGAAAATGGAATGTATGCGCACCCTGCCGCCGGGGCGTTTGCCGTTTCTGCCGGGCGGGGACAGGGGCCGCGTTATGAACGAGGCGTTATTCGCCGAAGAGCATCTCTTCCAGCCGGTCGAAGCTCCCGTGCGGGTATCGGGAGATGTCCGCGCCGTCCCGCCTGATCAGGCAGTCCGTGAGCAGAAAGACATGCATGCCCAGCGTTTCGGCGATCATATCCTCTTCCGTGTCGTTGCCCACCATCAGACATTCTTCGGCCGCGCATCCGAGCCTTTCCAGGATATCCCGGTAATAGTCCGGATTGGGCTTGCAATGGCCGATATTCTCATAGGTGGTGTACCATTCGAAATCCGACGGCTCCAGACCCGCCCAACGGATGCGGTTTTCCGTGGCGGCCGTGGGGAAAATGGGGTTGGTCGCCAGCACGAGCCGATGACCGCTCTCCTTCAGGCGGCCGATGAGCCGCACCGCCGCGGGATTCCGGCCGCATACCTGCTTCGCCTGGTTAAACTCGTTTTGATAAAAATCCAGAAACAGCGGCAGATCCTCCCGTACCTTTTCCCCGTATATCTGTGTGAACCGCTTCCAGAATGCCTCCTCGTTCGGACAGCTTCCGTCGTTCTCCACCATGGCCTTTGTCCCGGCCCAGATGCTGTCCACCAGTTTCCCCGGCTCATAGCCGTGGGAGACCAGCTTCGCCGCCAGCAGCTTAAAATACGTTCTGGTGAACACATCCTGGTCCATCGGCAGCAGCGTGCCGTCCAGATCGAATAAGACCGCGGTGAGCCGCGCCCATTTTTTCTCTCTCATAAAACTCCTCGTTCCGAAACGTATATGCGCGGTGAGGAAAGCCCCTCACCGCGCGTTTTCCCGTTTCGGGCTCATCAGCCCGCTGTGATGCTGACCGCGTGCATGTAGGAATCGGAGCCCCGCGCACAGGATACGTTCAGCCATTTCCCGACGACAAACGCCTTGCAGCCGGTCACGCTCTGAAGGGTATCCAGCTTGATCTCCATCACGCCGTACTGCGTTTCCAGATAAAGGATATCCTGCGTGGATTTGTTTCCGACGGTTCCTCCGGCCAGGGCCGTTGAAGAGGTATCCACCTGCGCCGCGGCATCCAGTCCCTTCACCCCGATCACCGAAGCCGCATGCATATAGGCATCGGAGCCGCGGTAATAGGAAACGATGAGCTGATTGCCCGGGACGAGGACCAGACCGTTCCGCGTATCGGTATAATTATCGATCACGAACTGCATCTCACCGCTGACCGTGGACAGATACAAAAGCCCCTCTTTGGTGCTTCCGGCAACGGTTCCCAGGATCGCCGCCGTGGCCGTGGGAGCGCCCTGCGCGGGCGCAGGCGTCGTGCCGGAAGAGACCGTGCCGGAACCGATGCCGCCTCCTGCT
Source organism: uncultured Eisenbergiella sp. (assembly GCA_947631815.1). Lineage (GTDB taxonomy): Bacteria > Bacillota > Clostridia > Lachnospirales > Lachnospiraceae > Gallintestinimicrobium. The sequence goes on along the minus strand of CANRMT010000067.1, from coordinate 11,896 downwards.
GCCACGCCCTCGGTAATGCTCAGCGCATGCATATAGGCGTCGGAGCCTCTCCCGCATTTGATGCTGTAGGACTGACCGGCCACGAGCACACGGACCTTGCTCAGATCGGTCGTCGGATCAAACCGGATCTCCATCGTTCCCTGGGACGTGTTCAGATAGATCAGATCGCCCCGGGATTTCTTGTCCAGCGTCCCCGTCACGGTGACCGGCGAGGATGTATCCACCGACACCTTGGGCGTCGCCGGGCCGTCCGAGATCTTTACCGCATGAAGATAGCCGTCGGAGCCGTGGGATACGGACACCGTCACATTCTTATCGGGCAGCAGCAGCTTGCACTCGCTGACATCCGTCCCGGAATCCAGCTTGATCTGCATCACGCCGGCTGTGGTAGACAGATACAGCAGCGTTGGGGTCGTATCAGAGACCACGCTCCCCGTCACCGTTGCGATCACCTCCGCGGCCCGGGCCGTCATCCGCGCATCCGGGATCAAAAGCATTCCAAGCGCCAGACACAGCGCGGCCGCCGTCCTAATCATTCTCCTCCGTTTCATCCTGAACCTCCGCCCTTTTCCTATTTTGTACATGCCCGTCAGCCGTACATGCTTTAATATTCTTTCGCCGCTTCCTCACCGTTCATCACGCGCAGCGCACCCTGCGCCAGCGCCAGCAGCTCATCCTCGCCGGGATACACCGTGAAAGGCGCGATCCAGCCGAGCCGCTCTTTTAACTTTTCCTCCGTCAGAGGGGAGTAGGCGATCCCGCCGGTCAGAATGATCTGATCCACCTTGCCGCAGAGGACCGCCGCCATGGCACCGGCGTCCTTGGCCAGCTGATAATAGAACGCTTCCAGAACCACCTGCGCCTTGTGATCGCCTTCCTTCGCCAGCTTCTCCACATCCCTGGCATCGTTGGTCCCCAGGTATGCGTTGTAACCGCCGTTGCCGCAGATCTTCTTATAAAGCTCTTTTTCCGTATACTTACCCGAGAAGCAGAGCTTGATCAGATCGCCTACGGGCACGGTTCCCGCTCTTTCCGGAGAAAAAGCGCCCTCGCCGTCCAGGATGTTGTTGACATCCACCACGCGCCCCTTCTGGTGCGCGCCTACGGATACGCCGCCGCCCATGTGGATGACGATCAGGTTCAGATCCTCGTATCTGACGCCGTGCTCCTTCGCATATCTTCTCGCCACCGCCTTCTGATTCAGCGCATGGAAAATGCTCCTTCTGGGAAGCTCCGGCATACCGGAGATCCGGGCTACCTCCGTCAGCTCGTCGACCACCACCGGGTCCACGATATAGGAAGGAACGCCGACCTCGTCGCCGATCTCCCTGGCCAGGATGCCGCCCAGATTGGAGGCGTGCTGGCCCTGAACGCCCTTCTTCAGATCCTCCAGCAGCGCGTCCGTCACCGCATAGGTGCCACCCGAAACAGGCTTCAGCATGCCGCCGCGGCCCACGATCACATTGAAAGAGGTTATGTCACAGTCTTTTTCCTTCAGAAAATCGAGAATGATCTTTTTCCGAAAATCCTTCTGGTCGATGATGGAAGCATATTTCGCGATCTCCTCCGTGGGATGGCGCAGCGTCTCCTCGAACAGGAGCGTTTCGTCCTCAAACACGCCGATCTTCGTGGAAGTAGATCCGGGATTGATGATCAAGCTTTTGACAGCCATAGTAAAATCCTCCTTATTTACATCCGGTTTTTCATTGTTTTTTGAGTCCCTCCGCCACCACGGCCGCCAGAGCGATGGAATTCACCTTGGTCTGGAAGCTGTCAGAGCGGCTGGTCAGGATCGCCGGGACCTTGGTGCCGGTCAGAATGCATCCATTCTGCATCTTCGCGGTATGCACAAGCGTCTTGTAAACCAGATTGCCGGCGTGAATGTCCGGGAACAGAAGAATGTCCGCATCCCCGGCCACTTTTCTCCCGGACGCACCCTTATGGGCCGCCGCCTCGGGATCGATGGCGATATCCATGGAAAGCGGGCCGTCCACGATACAGCCGGTGATCTTCCCCTCTTCGTTCATCTTCGTCAGCTCCGCCGCCTCTACCGTCGCGGGCATCTTGGGGTTCACCACTTCCACCGCCGCCAGGGGCGCTACCTTCGGACACTCCAGCCCGCAGGCATGGGCCACTTCCACCGTATTCTCGATGATATGGACCTTGTCCTCCAGCGTAGGATACGTCATAAACGCGACGTCCGTCAGGAACAGGAGCTGTTTGATGCCTTCCACTTCGAACACCGCCACATGGGAAAGCGGGCGCCCCGTCCGAAGGCCCACCTCCTTATCCAGAATGCTCTTCAGGAAGGATTTGGTATCGATCAGCCCTTTCATATACATATCCGCAACACCGTCATGCGCCAGCTTCACAGCCGTCAGCGCCGCCTGCCAGTGATCCGGCTCATTTACGATCTCATAAGCGTCCATATCCATGGAAAGCTGGCTGCCCAGCTCACGGATCCTGCTCTCATCCCCTACCAGGATCGCGTCTGCAATGCCCTGCTTTCTCGCCGCCTGCACGGCCTCCAGGACCGCATAGTCCTCCGCCACCGCCACTGCGACCTTTTTCTTGCTGCATTCCTTCACCCTGGAAATCAGCCCTTCAAAATTCATGATCATTCGTTCGCACCTCGTTCCTTTTATCCGGCAAATTCCGCCGATAAAATCATAACACTTTGCCATAGACGGGTCAAGTTCTTTTCGCCCGCGGGATACGCTCCGCCCGTTTCCGGCCGCTTGATCACAGAGTACTCCGCCGCCGGAATCCCGGAGCGGGACATCCCCATTCCCTCATGCCAGCGGATGGGATTGCTTTTGCTCGAAGATCCTCCGCAGGGATTCCGTGTAAGGAGCCCTTGCAACGCCATATTCCGTCACGATGCCCGCGATCAGAGAATGATCTGTCACATCGAAGGCCGGGTTGAACACCTTTACGCCCTCCGGAGCCATTCGTTCCCGATACCACATTTCCGTTACCTCCTCCGCAGGCCTCTGTTCGATCCGGATCTTATCTCCGGATTCCGTATTTCTGTCAATGGTGGATGTGGGCGCGCAGACATAAACCGGGACCCCATAATGCGCCGCCACGGCAGCCACCACGGAGGTGCCGATCTTGTTGGCGGCATCGCCGTTGGCGGCCACCCGGTCACATCCCACAAAGACAGCGTTCACCCAGCCGTTTTTCATAACGGTCGCGGACATGTTGTCGCAGATCAGCGTCACATCCACGCCGGACGCCTGGAGCTCATAAGCGGTCAGCCGCGCTCCCTGCAAAAGAGGACGGGTCTCGTCCGCGAACACCCGGAAATGATATCCCCGTTCCTGTCCCAGATAAATGGGCGCTGTTGCGGTCCCGTATCTCACCGTCGCCAGCTGTCCCGCGTTGCAGTGCGTCAGAATGCCGTCGCCCGGCTTTACCAGCGTGAGCCCGTATTCCCCGATGGCCCTGCAGACCCGGATGTCTTCATCCCGGATAGCGATGGCTTCCTGCCGGAGGAGTGCCCGGATCTCTTTTATGCTTTTTCCCGGATTCTGCAGAACGATCCGCTCCATTCGTTCAAGCGCCCAGGAAAGGTTCACCGCCGTAGGCCGGGCAGAATCCAGATAACGCTTCTGTTTCCGGAATTCTTCCAGAAACGCATCATAGTCCTCCGTCCGGATTCCCTCCGCCAGCACGTAAATGCCAAAGGCCGCCGCCACACCGATCGCCGGTGCGCCGCGTACCTTCAGATAATAGATCGCATCCCAGATCTCCTGCGCGCTTGTCAATCGGATCAGCTCCGCCGATCCCGGCAGCTTCGTCTGATCGAGGATCACCACCGCGGGACCCCGGTCATCCAGCGCTACGGTCTCATATTCCATGATGTTCTTCTGTTCACCCATATGCCTTCTCTCCATCTTCCGCCCTGAACGCTCCTTCGCGTCTGATCCCATACGCGCATGTGCCTGGACCGTATTTCATCCTGCGGAGCCAGCGTCTGTCTTCCCCGCGCTGAGCATCTCTTTTACCGCAGCGGCCAGGAAGGCCAGAAAACAGACCGCGATCAGGCACAGATCCAGCCCGTTGCTGATCTTTTTGCGGCGTTTTGCCTGGAGCTTCCGTTTCTTTTTGCGCAGCTTCTCCTGCCGTTTCCGCTCCTTCTTTTCCGCTTTGGGATCCCTCTGAAACGTCCGGCCGCCCTTTTCTGTTCCTTTCATCTGCACTCCCGCTTTCTTTCCGTCTGCTTTGCTCATGCTTCTCCTGCCTTCCCCGTCACATCCGCGAACCGGGCATTTGCAGCCCGGCACAGGTCCGCCGGTGCGAGCTCGATCTGAGAGCCGATCCTGCCTCCGCTGACGACCATGGACGGCAGCGGCTCGGCTGAGCTGTCGATCACGGTCACATACTGCTTTTTCATACCGACCGCGGTGCATCCGCCGCGGATATACCCGGTCACCTGATTGATCTCCTTCACATGGATCATTTCCAGCGCTTTCTGTCCCACGGCGCGGGCCGCCAGCTTCAGATCCAGCTCCTCCGCCACCGGGATGACGAAAACGAAATATTCCTTCCCCGCCCCGACCGTCACCAGCGTCTTATATACTTTTTGCGGATCCAGTCCCAAGATCGCCACCGTCTGCAGTCCGTCCACAAATTCTCCGCATTCGTAGGTGTACTGCCTGTACGGGATCTTCATACGGTCCAGAATGCGCATCGCATTGGTTTTGATCTCTTTGTTTTTTGCCATGGAATCATCCCTTCCTTTCGTCAGTATAACAGATTTCGGCAGTGGTTTCAACAGCTTACGGCGGCCGAGGAGATTCGCACCGCAGGCTGCCAGCGATAACGCGCTCATATATAAAACCGGACAGAACCCCCAGCCCTCTCGGGTCCAGGAAATGTTCTGTCCGGTTCTGCAAGCGCTTTTTCAAGATCGGCAATGTTATTTTTTCACAAAGGCGGATTTGGGCTGTCCGCAGATCGGGCAGACATAGTCGTCCGGCAGAGATTCGAAATCAACATCGCCCTCATATACATATCCGCAGATCCCGCAAACCCACTTCGATTCCGCAGGCGCCTCCTCCGGAATGTAGGTGGGCGCATTCTTCGGACTGCTGCCCTTCACCACCTTGTGGTAATACGCATAGGTCATGGGATCCTGATCGCTCAGCACGTCCGCGTCTACCACTTTCCCCAGAAATACGGTGTGCGTTTCCGTCTCCATCTTGTCGATCACTTCGCAGACGATCCAGGCGCAGGCGTCCTGAATGACGGGAAGGTTTCCTTTGACCGCATATTTCACGCCGTCGAACTTATTCACCGTCCTGCCGGACTGAAATCCGAAGGTGCCGATGATCGAAGGATCCGTCTGTTCAGACAGAACGGAGACGGCGAAACGGCCGCAGTCGGCAATACACGAATTCGTATAGTTATCATGATTGATGCTGACAGCGATGGTCGCCGGGCTGGATGTGATCTGCATGGCGGAATTCGCCACGCAGCCTGTCGCTCTGCCCCGGTCCCAGGTGGAGATCACATAGACGCCGTAAGACAGATTGCGAAATGCTTTTGAATTCATTCCTTTATTCCCTCATCAAACCTCGATTATTTGTTCGCTCTCGCCTCTTTGATCTTCTCGGTCAGCACGGGCACGATCTTGTTCAGATCGCCTACCACGCCGTAATCAGCCACGTCGAAGATGGGGGCCGTCTCATCCTTGTTGATGGCGATGATGATATCGGACTCCTCCATGCCCGCCAGATGCTGGATCGCGCCGGAAATACCGATGGCGAAATATACATGAGGGCGGACGGTCTTGCCGGTCTGGCCCACCTGCAGCGCCTTGGGCTTCCAGCCCGCATCCACGACCGCACGGGAGCAGCTCACGGTGCCGCCGATAGCCGCCGCCAGATCCTCCAGCAGCTTGAAATTCTCGGGGCTTCCTACGCCGCGGCCGCCGGAAACCAGGATCTTGGCATCCATGATGTCTTCCACATCGGATACGGCCTTCACGATCTTCAGGATCTCCACATATTTATGATCGGGCACAAAGCCGGGATTGAACTCCTCGATGACGGCCTGCGCGCCTTCCACGCGGGGCGCCTTCTGCATGACGCCGGGACGGACCGTAGCCATCTGCGGACGGAACTCCGGACATGCGATGGTTGCGATGGTATTGCCGCCGAAGGCGGGACGGGTCATCAGCAGTTGATTGTGCTTCTGCTCCTTGCCGGGGATCGGATTGATCGGGAAATCGCCGATATCCAGCTGCGTGCAGTCCGCGGTCAGACCGGTATGGATCCTGGCGGAAACGCGGGGACCCAGATCGCGGCCGATGGCGGTGGCGCCGATCAGCATGATCTCGGGTTTGTATGTCTTGATCACCTCGGCCAGGGCGTGCGCGTAAGGCTCCGTCCTGTACTCCTTCAGTTCGGGATCGTCCACCAGGATGATTCTGTCCGCGCCGTACTCCGCCAGCTCGGTGCAAAGATCCTTCACGCCGCTGCCGATCAGGACGGCGGTCACCTCCGTGCCCAGATCCTTCGCCAGATCTTTTCCTTTGCCCACCAGCTCCAGCGCGATGCTGCTCAGTTCGTTGTCCACCTGCTGCGCAAAGACAAATACGCCTTTATATTCTTCTAAGTTCATTTCGTTCACCACTCTTTTCCTTATATTTTAAATCACATGTTTGGTCAGCAGCTTATCCATGATATAGTCCACGGATTCCGTCGGATCCAGGGAAACCTTCTCACCGGCACCCTTGCGCACCTTATCGGAGGCCTTGGCGATCTGAGTCGGGGAACCCTTCAGGCCCAGGTTGGAATCCAGCGTGTCCACCAGATTCGCCCTGCCCCAGACGGTGATCTCAGCATCATAAGCATCGAAAATGCCGCCGGGCGTCATATAACGGGGCTCATTGAGCTCTGCCAGAGCGGTGATCAGGCAGGGCATCTTGGCCTTGAGCACATGATATCTGTCGTCATACTGGCGCTCCACGATGACGGAATCGCCGTCGATCTCGATCTTCTGCGCATAGCTGATGACCGGAATGTTCAGATGCTCGGAAAGCTGAGGGCCGACCTGCGCGGTGTCTCCGTCGATAGCCTGACGGCCCGTGATGATCAGATCGTAGTCCAGATTGCGGATCGCGCCCGCCAGCGTCTGGCTGGTCGCCCAGGTATCCGCGCCGCCCAGCACTCTGTCCGTCACGAGGATGCCCTTGTCGGCGCCCATGGCCAGCGCCTCGCGCAGCACATCCTCCGCCTTGGGAAGGCCCATGGTGATGACGGTCACTTCTGCGCCGTACTGATCCTTTAATCTCAATGCCGCTTCCAGTCCGGCTTTGTCGTCCGGATTCATGATCGCCAGCATCGCGCTCCTGTCCAGTGTACCGTCGGGATTGAATTTCACGCCGCCCTTGGTATCAGGAACCTGTTTAATACAAACAACGATTTTCATTGTATGAATCTCTCCTTACTTTCGTTTTGCAAAACTCTTTCCTTTCACTCTGCGCCCGCGGCCACGGCCGCACCGCGCGGGGGAAACGAAAACGATGGGAAACCGCCCCGCCCGCAGGACCGCCGTTTGGCACGCGCGCCCCCGTCCGGGCCGGGCATTTTATTTCAGCAGCGCGCTGGAGATGACCATCCTCTGCACTTCGCTGGTTCCCTCATAGATCTCCGTGATCTTGGCATCGCGCATCATGCGCTCCACATCATACTCTCTGGTATAGCCGTAGCCGCCGTGGAGCTGGACCGCCTTGGTGGTGACTTCCATGGCCGTCTCCGCCGCGTACAGCTTCGCCATGGCTGCCTCTACAGAGTAGGTCTTCTGGGTGGCCTTCGCCATAGCCGCCTTATAGACCAGCAGCTGTGCGGCCTGCACCTTGGTCGCCATATCGGCGAGCTGGAACTGGGTGTTCTGGAACGCCGCGATGGCTCTGCCGAACTGTTTTCTCTCTTTTACATAGTTGATCGTGGACTCCAGAGCGCCCTCCGCGATGCCCAGCGCCTGGGAGGCGATGCCGATGCGGCCGCCGTCCAGCGTATGCATGGCGATATTGAAGCCCTTGCCCTTCTGGCCCAGCAGGTTCTCCTTCGGGATCCTGCAGTCCTGGAAGATCAGCTCATAGGTAGAGGAGCCGCGGATACCCATCTTCTTTTCCTTGGTGCCGAAGGTAAATCCGGGAGTCCCTTTTTCCACGATGAACGCGGAGATCTCTTTCTGCATCCTGCCGCGCTTCTCGACCATGCCGGTCACGGCGAAGATCACATAGACATCCGCCTCTTTGCCGTTGGTGATGAAGCATTTGGAGCCGTTGAGCACCCACTCATCGCCGTCCAGAACGGCCTTGGTCTGCTGTCCCTGCGCATCCGTGCCGGCACCGGGCTCGGTCAGGCCGAACGCGCCCAGCTTCTCACCCTTCGCCAGCGGGACCAGGAATTTCTGCTTCTGCTCTTCCGTGCCGAAGGTCAGGATCGGATCGCAGCAAAGGGATGTATGCGCGGAAACGATAACGCCTGTGGTACCGCAGACCTTGGAAAGCTCTTCCACGCACATCACATAGGTCAGCGGATCGCAGCCCTGCCCGCCGTACTCCTTCGGGACCGGGATGCCCATGAAGCCGGCCTTGACCATCTTGTCAACGGTCACCCTGGGGAACTCTTCGGTCTCATCCACTTCCTGGGCCAGGGGCTTCACTTCTTTTTCGGCAAACTCTTTAAAGAGCTGTCTCGCCATTTCATGTTTCTTATCCAACATAAAATCCATGTCTATCTTTCCTCCAAACTAGATTTACTGTAAAAACACAGCCGCCGGGCGCGCTTCCGGCTCATGATGCCCGGGGCGCGCAGAGCGTGCCGCCGTTTTTTTCCATAGCCGGAACGCCCGCCGGACATGCCTTTTTATTTCGCGTAATTGTAGAAACCGATGCCGGTTTTCTTACCCAGCTTGCCGGCGCGCACCATCTTGCGGAGAAGGGGATGCGGGCGGTACTTGGGATCGCCGGTCTCGGACTGCAGCACTTCCATGATCGCCAGAACGATGTCCAGGCCGACCAGATCGCCCAGCGCCAGCGGGCCCATGGGATGGGAAGCGCCCAGCTTCATGGCGGTGTCGATGTCCTCTACGGACGCGATGCCGTCCGCATAAATGCCGATGGCTTCATTGATCATGGGGATCAGGATCTTATTGACCACAAATCCGGGAGCCTCTTTGACCTCCACGGGGGTCTTGCCGATCTCCACTGCGATCGTCTTGATCTTCTCCACCAGCTCCGCGGGAGTGTTCTCACCGGCGATCACTTCCACCAGCTTCATCCTGTCGGCAGGGTTGAAGAAATGCATGCCGATCAGCGGCCTGTCGAGGCCCGCGCCCATCTCGGTGATGGACAGAGAAGAAGTATTGGAGGCGAAAATGCACTCCGGCTTCACGATCGCCGTCAGCTCTTTGAAGGTGGTCTTCTTGATCTCCATCTTCTCGGGGGCGACCTCGATGATCATATCGCAGTCCGTGCAGATGTCTTTTAATCCGCAGACGATCTTGCCCATGATCTCCTCGCCCTTTTCCTGGGAGATCTTCTCTTTTCCAACCAGGAAATTGATGTTCTTCTGGATCCTGGCCTTGCCGCCCTGGGCAAGCTCCACCGTGATATCGCAGAGGCAGACTTCATAGCCGTCCGTCATTGCGAAGGCCTGCGCGATCCCGGCCCCCATTGTTCCCGCACCGATAACGCCAACTTTCATTGTTTTGTCCTCCTGTCTCAATATTTGAAATCGGCCGACCGTTCCTGTCGGTCAGCAGTTCTTAAAGGGCGCTTTTACCTTTTCTTTATTCTTGTCCAGGAAAAACGCCATGCCGTATTTCTGATCCTCCGTCTCGAAGCAGCCGCCGAACAGCTTCTCTTCGATGACGAGAGCCTGATCCATATCCGCATCCAGCCCTTCGTTGATGGCCTTCTTGCAGCTGCGCACCGCGATAGGCGCATTCTTTGCGATGCCGGCCGCCATCTTCTCCGCCGCCGCCATCAGCTCCTCCTGCGGGTACACCGCGTTCACCAGACCGATGCGGTATGCCTCGTCCGCCTTGATATTGCGGGCGGTGTAGATCATCTGCTTCGCCATTCCGGCGCCCACCAGACGGGCCAGTCTCTGAGTGCCGCCAAAGCCAGGCGTGATCCCCAGGCCCACCTCGGGCTGTCCGAACACCGCGTTATCGGAGCAGATGCGGATGTCACAACTCATGGACAGCTCACAGCCGCCGCCCAGCGCGAAGCCGTTCACCGCCGCGATGACGGGGATCGGGAAGGTTTCCAGCTTCCGAAACACATCGTTGCCCTTTTTGCCGAAGGCCTCTCCCTCCGCCTTGGTCAGCGTGCTCATCTCGCCGATGTCCGCACCGGCCACGAAGGACTTCTGTCCGGCGCCGGTCACGATCAGACATCTGACCGTATCGAGATCCACGCTGTCCAGCGTCTGGTCCAGCTCCTCCAGCACCGTGGAATTGAGGGCGTTCAGCGCTCTCTCCCGGTTGATGGTGATGACGGCATAGGCGCCCTTCTGTTCATATAAAATATACTCCATGGTTTCCTGCCTTTCTGATACATAGTCAGGAGAATGTCCCGTCCAGCGGAACATTCTCCGACTTTTCTCCTTTAAGGATCCTTATTCTCTTTCCACGATGGTCGCACAGCCCATGCCGCCGCCGATGCACAGGGTCGCAAGGCCCTTCTTCGCGTCCCTCGCTTCCATCTCGTGCAGCAGCGTCACCAGGATCCGGCAGCCCGAAGCGCCCACCGGATGGCCCAGCGCGATGGCGCCGCCGCTGGGATTGAGCTGCTCATCGGTGAAGCCCAGCTCTCTCTGCACCGCCACAGACTGCGCCGCGAACGCCTCGTTAGCCTCGATGATATCGAAGTCCTGTATCTTCATGCCGGTCTTCGCCAGCACCTTCTTCGTCGCCGCAACAGGCCCCACGCCCATGATGGCAGGATCCACGCCCGCCAGCGCACCGGCGACCCAGGTCGCCATAGGCTTCACGCCCAGCTCCTTCGCCTTCTCCTCGGTCATGACGACGACAGCTGCCGCACCGTCATTGATGCCGGAAGCGTTGCCTGCGGTCACAAGGCCGTCCTTCTTGAACGCGGGACGGAGTCTCGTGATGCCTTCCGCCGTCGTGCCGGGACGGGGACCCTCGTCCTTGTTGAAGATGACGGTGGTCTTTTTCTGCTTCACTTCCACCGGAACGATCTCTTTGTCAAACGCGCCGGATTCCTGCGCCGCCACAGCCTTCTGCTGGGAGCGGGCCGCGAACTGATCCAGCTCCTCTCTCGTGATGCCCCACTGCTCGCAGACGTTCTCAGCGGTGATCCCCATATGATAATCATTGAAAGCATCCCAGAGAGCGTCATGCACCATGGTATCCACCAGCTTGCCGTCGTTCATCCGATAGCCGTAACGGCCCTGCATCACCGCATAAGGAGCCATGGACATGTTCTCCATACCGCCGGCGACCACGATATCCGCATCGCCCACCTGGATCATCTGAGCGGCCAGGTTCACACAGTTCAGACCGGAACCGCAGACGACGTTGATGGTAACGGCAGGGGTCTCCACCGGAAGGCCCGCTTTGATGGACGCCTGACGCGCCACGTTCTGGCCCTGACCGGCCTGAATGACGCAGCCCATATATACATGATCAACCTGGTCAGCAGGCACGCCTGCTCTCTTTATCGCTTCCTTGATAACGATCGCGCCCAGATCCGCAACGGGGGTCGTGCTCAGTGTGCCGCCCATCACGCCGATGGCTGTACGGCACGCGCCTGCCAATACAATTTTTTTTGCCATGTCATCTCCTCCATGATAACCTGAAATAAAATGAATTGATTCTTTTGGGTTCCTGAGTTTGTTAATTTTTT
>CANRMT010000066.1 GCA_947631815.1 uncultured Eisenbergiella sp. | reverse complement strand
CGCAGGCTCACGGCGCTTTACGACAGGTAAGAAAAGAAAGAAAAGGAAATAGCCGCAGGGCTATTTTACCGCGCCGATAAGCGCAAAAAATCCGCCGGAGGCCCATGCCCGGCGGGATATGGTATAATAGCCACAAAGTGGCTATTATACTCGCGAATCGCCGGATTCGCTCGTTACCATGTCAGGCGCAAAAAATCCGCCGGAGGCCCATGCCCGGCGGGACATGGTATAAAAATCCCCGCGGCCAAAGCCGCGGGGAAATCTGTCTTCAGGGGAAGCGGTACCAGGTGGTGCCGTCGGTCAGATCGTAGGTGTAGGTTTCATCCGCAGTCTCCGTCACGTCATACAGGTGCACGTGATACAGTCCCTTGCTGAGGTAAGGCGCCAGATCGATCGCAAAAACGGTCCGGTCCTTTTCCAGTGCGGCGGGGAGATACCACTGCAGATCGTCCTGCCCGTTTTCCACGCTCCAGAAGGCGACCCGCAGATTGCCGCCGGTGCGGGGTGTTGTAACGGTCATGAGCGTTTCCGCCGCATCCGGGACGGCCGAAAGAACGGGCTTCTGTACCCGGAACGCCTTCCGGCGGACGGAGAGCCAGGAGGTCAGGCGGGCCAGGGATTCGTCGTAGGTGCCCGCGAAGTCGCTGTAGCCCTTGGGATTGGTCCCGCCCAGCGTGTTCCAGCGGATATAGTTCATGAAAACGGAGGAGGAGATCTTCCGGCTGGTCTTCTTCACATAATCCGTCAGCCCGTTGAAGGCGGAGGAGTACCGGCTTTTCAGCGCGTTCACCCGGTCGTGGAAGACCGGACACGCCAGGAGACGGTTCATCATCGTGTTGTGGATCGAGGCGTAATACTCGTTGGCGTCCAGGTCCTCATTGCCCATGCAGGTATCGTAATCCCAGACCGGCCCCAGGTGGAGGACATCCGCTTCCCCGTCCTTATACCAGTAAAAACTGGAATGATTGGCTTCCCGGTTCAGCAGATATTCGGAGATCAGATAGTATTTCGCAAAGGAATCCACATCGATCATGGAGGAGAGCGTTTCCAGATCGACATCGCCCGCGGGCGTCCGGTAAAGATAGAGAATGAAACGGTCCAGCGCCTGCTGGAAGGAAGCGACCGCGTATTGGATCTTCGCTTCGTCGTTTTCCTCTACGGATTCCTTCAGGGAGAACTGGGTGTCCAGAAGCGAGTCGTAGATCCAGTGATCCTCTTCCGCATAGAAGCTGGAGTCCTGTTCCATCAGGACGCCGTATTCGTTTTCCAGTTCCAGGCGTCCGCCGCCGATCTCCGCCTTTTCCCCGATGATGTAGGTTCCCTGGTAGACACCGTCGATCCAGAAATCCACATACTGATATTCGGTGGTGTAGGCCATTTCCAGCTCTTTGGACAGATGCATGGCGGTCATATTGCGCAGCATGCTGTCGTCGGAGGCGTTGGCCAGCAGGACCCATTTCTTGGCGGCGTCCATGCCCAATACGGAGGTCTTTTTGGCAAATTTGATCTGATAGCCCTTTTTCTCGTATTTCTGCCAGGAGGTGTTGCCGCGGCCCTTGAATTCCACGGTATCGGTCTCGGAAAGCTGCGTCGTCCCGTCAGCGCCGGTGAGATAGACGGTGTTGCCGGGATATTTGATGTTTTTATCCGTCTGAACGGTCTCCAGCGTCGTGTTGTTCAGATAGAGCTGTACGCTGGGCAGGTCGGACTGCAGCGCCTTCAGCGTCACATCCATGTCCGCCAGATGGATGACGGCCGTATCCCCGCTTTTCTGAAATGCGCCGGACAGAAGGCCGGTCGCGGCATCCCAGGTGCCTTTGGAGGCGCCGAGAATGTTCCCGGCGCACAGGACCTTCATGGAGGAAATATCCACGGAGCGGGGCAGGAACAGATAGACGATGCCGTCCTGCGGCGCGCGGAAGCCGAATGTGAACCCGCCGTTCGGGTCGGTCACGGAGCAGGTAAAGCGGCTGGCGAAGGCTTCCGCTTCCGCCTTTGCCTGTGCGGCGAGGGTCTCTGCCATCGCCTGTTCGGCGGCTTCCTGTGCGGCCCGCAGGGCCTGCGCCTGTGTGGGATCGGCTGTGCCGTCCGCATCCGGAACAGGGGCGACGGGCGACAGACTGGAAGGATCGGCGTGGATCAGCATGATATCGTCATCCAGGTTGGGCTGGGGGGTATCTATCGTACCGGCGATCCGGAGGTTCGCAGAGGGCTGTCCGCCGTCCGGTCCCGCGGCGCGGACACAACATGCGCCGGTCTTCAGAAAACCGGCCAGAAACAGAGCCAGCACCAATCCAGCGATGCGGTATGCAGCGGCCCTCGCCGTGCGGGATGCCGCGTATCCGTGGGGCGCGGAAATATAGCCGCGCGTTCCCGCCGGTCTCTGCGCTTTCTGACTTCTGATCGTACTTTGGATTCTCATCGTTTGTTCCCTTTCCATATGGATTGATGTCAGGAAAAAGGCCACGCGGGGGCTTTCTCCCGGTATATCGGCAAACCGAGCCGCGCGCAGTCATCCTCACAGCTTCCGCTTCATGACCTCCTGATTGGAGGCGAAGCTGAGGGCCGTCTCCCGCGAGATCCTGCCGTCGCGGACCAGGTTGATCAGGCTCTGATCCATGGAAAGCATGCCGGGGGAGGAGGCGCCCGCTAGGAGACCGTCGATCTGCGGGATCTTGCCGTCGCGGATCATATTGCGGATGGCGGGGGTGAGCACCATGATCTCGAACGCCGGGACGCGGCCGCCGTCCACACTGGGGATCAGCTGCTGCGAGACCACCGCCTGGAGCGTCATGGAGAGCTGCAGGGCGATCTGGTGCTGCTGGTTGGCCGGGAACACGTCGATGATGCGGTCGATCGTCTTGGCGGCGCCCAGCGTATGCAGGCTGGAAAAGATCAGGTGTCCGGTCTCGGCCGCGGTCATGGCGACGTTGATCGTTTCATAATCCCGCATTTCTCCCAGCAGGATCACATCCGGGCTCTGTCTGAGGGAAGCGCGCAGGGCGGCGATATAGCTGTCCGTATCCGCGGCGATCTCCCGCTGGCTGACGATGCTGTTCTTATGGGAATGCAGAAACTCCAGCGGGTCCTCCAGCGTGATGATGTGATATTTCTTGTGCTGATTGATATAGTCGATGATGCAGGCCAGCGTCGTGGATTTGCCGCTCCCGGCGGGACCCGTCACCAGCACCATGCCTTTGGAAAGCTCGCCCAGCTGCAGGATGCTGTCGGGGATCCCCAGCTGCGTATGATCCGGGAGAGAAAAGTTTATGACACGGATCACCGCGGCACAGGAGCCGCGCTGCCGGTAGGTGCTGACCCGGAACCTGGCCAGGCCGCGCAGGGCGAACGAAAAATCGTCGTCGCCGTGCTCCTGGAAATGATCCATACTCCGGTGCCCTGCCAGCTCATAGACGGTCTGAATGAGAGCGTTGGTGTCGTCGGGCATGAGCCTGTCGGAATGTTCGATGATGGCGCCGCTCTTTTTGTAGGAAAAGGGACGGCCTGCTACGATGAAAATGTCGGAAGCGCGGTCGTTCACCGCCTCCGTGAGAAGTTGTACCAGATCCATAGTATTCTCCTTTTGTCCTTCCGCTGCCCCGCGGCACCGGAGTCTGTATGTGCCGCTATTGGAGCACGGGCAGGGAATCGTCCGCATTCCATTCCGCCGTGGTGACGACCTGCCAGCGCCTGATCTTGTAACAGATGTCCTCTCCGGGGGCGGGAGGCGTTACCTGTATTTCCGCCAGGAGCACCTGCGAATCGCCGAAATCTGTCGAAAAGGAAAGAACGCCGTCCGCATCCATTTCCGGAAAGCTGCCGCGGCATTCTTCCAGGAAGCCGTCCTGTCCGGAGGCGGGGAGCTGTCCGTAGATGTCAAAAAGCTGTCCGTTGATCTCCGCCAGCCTGACGCGGGCACTTGAATCGGCCGCGTACCAGGACTGCAGCCGCTCCGAAGCCTGAAGGGCGTCGGAATAATCCCGCAGCGCGCTGACGAAGGAGAGCACGGCGAAGGTCACAAGGCAGAGTATGATAAAAATGACGAGCAGGGACGGCAGCCCGGTATTGATCATCGACTGTTTTTTGCTTTTCATGGGAACCTCGTTTCAGAGCGGTGCGCGCTGCGCCGCCCGGTTTGATCCTGCGCTAATAGGCGATCGTCAGCGCATAGGCCAGCGGCTCTGCGGCGGGATCCGCACCCCGCATATCGCGGACCGTGATGTATGCGCGCCCGACTGCGGAGCCGGAGGGCGTGATGTCCTTCGCCTCCAGCTTCCAGGCCGCGTCCCCAGGGGCGCAGGGCCGGAAGTTCTCATCATAGCAGACGGGAGCGGGCAGCGCCTTTTCCTGCTGGATATGCGCGGCCGCGCTGTCGCAGGCCAGGACGGCCCAGTTCAGAAAGATGGCATTCTGCTCCTTGCGGTGGGCGCGGACGAACAGCTGCACGCAGATCGCGCTGCACAGGGAGAACAGCAGGATGGACAGGATGAGCTCCATCAGGAACAGACTCGTTTTGGAATGACGTTTCATGGTGCCTCCCGATTAACCGGCGCTGTTGAGGGCGACGGTGATTTCTGATTCCGAACCGTCCTCGTCTATCGCTGTGAAGCGGAGGAGAGAATCGGAAACCTGTTCCATGGACAGACCGTGGACCTTCAGGATGCCCTGCCCGGCGGAGAGGGGAAGATCGTAACCCTCCTGCTGATACAGCTCCCGGAGCATGCCGTCCTGATAGTAAACATAGGTGATATATGACCTGCCGTTGACACTGCTCTTCAGGGAGAGCACGTCCGTATCCTCGAGCCTCTCGACGGATATGCAGCCGGCCGCGTCGTTCTGCCGGATCTTTTCCCGGACGTAGGAGAGCGCGGTGGTGCTTTCATACGTCTTCCTGGATGCGGAAACGATCTTTTCGTAGGTGTTCGCGCCGAAGACCGTCACGAGCAGGGCGGAGATGGCGAATACGCCCAGCAGCGACAGGGTGAACAGGGAATCCACCGTATGCTGTCTGTTGGTTGGTGAACTGCTCATTTCTGCTGTTTCCTTTCCATCACCGTGACGTCCGGCATCAGGTTGGAGGCCACGGGCTGATAGTGAATGCTGTAGCGGGTGTCGTCATACAGGATGGGGTAGTGCTCCATCAGGTAGTCGAGGCTTTCGGGGTAAAAACCGTTGACCGTATAGCAGTGAACGATATTTCTGCGCACCGCCTCCTCCAGGCTCCGAAGCTGTTCGGCGTCGGAACGGGCGGAAACGGAGTTCAGACCGCCGATGAACAGGAACAGAACGGCCAGCAGCAGGAGCAGGGACAGAAAAGGCTTGACGCCGGAAGGTTTTCGTTTCATGGGGTTCTCCTTATGAGAAAAATGTGCCGGATGCAAGGACGCTCATATCCGAATGCGGACTGTTCTGCCGGTCACATGCCGATGCCGCTCATGATGCCCAGCAGGGGCAGCATGACGGACAAAAGGATCAGGCCCACCACACAGGAAAGTACGGCGACCAGCGTGGGCTCCAGCACGGAGATCATGCGGGAAATGCGCTCGTCGCTGTCCTGAGCGCTCCGCTCCGCGATCTTGCGCAGCACGTTCTCCGTGGCGCCCGCCTGGAATCCGACGGAAAGCATCCTCGCGTAGAGGCCGGAAAAAATGTGCGAGGACATGACCGCCTCCGGGAAAGAGGTCCCCTCCCGGTATGCCTGGGTACAGGCCTTCACCTTGGCGTGGGTATCTGGGTCCGTGGCGAGCCGCCCGGCGATCTGCAGGCCGTCCTCAATGGAGAGGCCGCTGGAGAGGGCGATGGACAGGCCGTCCGCGAACCGTCCGGTGGAAAGCTGCTGCTGCAGGCGCCGGATGGGCGGGATGTACGACATCAGCTTCTGCCGCAGAAGCCGTCCCCTGGCCGTTTTGCAGAGCCAGAAGAGGAAGGCCGCCAGCAGCAGGAGCAGGATCACGAACAGGATGGAGTAACGGCTGATGACGCTGCCCAGGTTCATCAGCCCTCTGGAGAAGCCGGTGAGCCTGCTGCCGAGCTGTAAGAACACCTGATTGAAGATCGGCAGGACCCGCGTGATCAGGACGATGACGACCGCGAACATCATGCCGATCATGACGGCCGGATAGGTGACGGCGCTGCGGATGGAGGAGGCGATCTCCTCCTCCCGTTCGTAGTGCGTGACCAGCGCGTCCATGACCTCGTCGGTCCGTCCGGACTGGACGCCGATCTCGATCATATCGCAGGCATATTCCGGGAACATGCCGGAGCGCTTCATGGCCTCTCCCAGCGTCTCCCCTTCCTCCAGGGAGGCGTGGAGCGCCGTGAAGAAATCCTTCTTTTCCGGGGGCGCGTCCTCTCCGAGGATGGCAGCGCCTTCCGTGGCGGAAATGCCGGATTTCAGGATCAGGGCCATCTGGGAACAGAAGGCCGATATCTCCAGATTGGAAAAGGGTTTGGATTGAATTGGCATGGCTGATTCCTTTCTGAGCGTGTGCGGAGATCAAAAGCCCGCATTATTTAATAGGAAAACTTGATGAAATAGCTGCTGTCGTTGCCGATGTACTGGGACAGCTCGCTGCCCCTGCTGGCCGTGGAGGTGAAGGTGGGATCCATCATGTTCCACGAGGTGCCGTTGAATTCGATGATGTTGTACATCCAGCCCTTTTCCTCCACCCAGGTGGAGATCCAGGCGTGATAGACGTCGCCGTAGTAGCCGATATCGAGCCGCGTGGGGATCTGCTGGGAGCGCAGCATGCACGCCATCAGCGCCGCATAGTCAAAACAGATTCCTTTTCCCTCCTCCAGCGTCCGGTCGACCGCGGGCTTGTAGCCGCTCTGGACGGTGGCGGCCTTTTCGTGGTCGTATTCCAGATGGGTCACGACATAATAGAACACATTGGCGATCACGTCCAGGTCCGAATCAGAACTCAGGGCCAGCTCCTCCGCAAGGGAAACGGCACGGGTGGAGAGGTCGAAATTCACATATTCATTGGGATACAGATAAGGAAGCTGTTCGTTGGAAAGGATGACGGTGAGGGCATGTCCGAACGCCTGGGAATACTGGTTGTCGTACACGTTTTCAAAGACATTGAACGTGTAATTGCCGCTGCCCTCCGTCAGGGGGAAGACATGCCATTCCCGATCCGCTTCCAGATTATAGGTGTAGGTATTGTTCCTGGGGCCGGAGATCTGGAGCTTGAGCTTGTTCGGAGCATCCAGCCATTTTATCATGACGTAGCCCTGATCACTGTGGGAAGCGTCCAGGGCGACCTGAGCATTGCCGAAGTTCAGCGTGTTTCCCGTTTCGGGACGCAGGACCTGACGGGTGCTGCCCCTGGTGCCGCTGCCCGGCTCCGGTTCCCGGATCGGCGTGGTGACAAAAAGGGAACAGCCGCAGAGCAGGACGGAAAGGAACAATATCAGAAAAAGCCGGAGATGATCTTTCATGGAATTCCTTTCTGGAGTAAAAGTTTTCACGTCCATTTTTTATCTTATCACACTTTTGGGAAAAGGGAAATGTTTTGTTCTTGCATTCTTGGATATTTATGTTTATAATCAATTTATATGCAGCAGCAGGGAACCGTCAGGGGGAGAGAACGATATGAGCATCACAGAAAAAAAGGCGGCGCTGACCGCCGCCGGGATCGATGTGGATTCCGTCATGCAGCGTTTTATGGGCAGCGAGCGGTTGACCGAGAAGTTTATGAAACGGTTTGCGGATGATGAGACATTTTCTCAGCTGGAGAAGGCGATCGCGGAGGGAGACAGCGACGGAGCGTTCCGGGCGGCCCATACGCTGAAGGGCGTGGCGGGGAACCTGGGCATGACGGAGCTGTTTGACCGCATCTCGGAGATGACTGAGAAGTTCCGCGCGCACGATATGACGACCGCCGCGGAGGATCTTGCGTCGCTCAGGACAGTATATGACCGGATCATGCAGGTCATATCGACCTTATGATATCCGCAGCGGACCCGGGAAAGACATTCGTATTTCATACCGCTTGTTAGAAAGAGAGACGGGATCATTATGAAGCATAACATCCTCGTAGTGGATGATATGGAGATCAACAGGGAAATTCTGCATACGATCTTTGAAGAAGAATATGATGTCCTGCTGGCGGGAGACGGCAGGGAAGCGATCGAACTGATAGAGGAAAAGGAGCAGAACATCTCAGCCATTCTGCTGGATATCCTCATGCCCCGGCTGGACGGCTTCGGCGTGCTGGAGTTTTTGAACGAGCACGGGCTCATGAAGAAGATACCGGTGCTTTTGATCACCAGCGACACCTCCTATGAGTCGAAGCGGCGCGGCTATGAGCTGGGCGCGTCCGATTTCATCACCAAGCCTTTCGAGCCGGATATCGTGACCAGGCGTGTGCACAACCTGGTCGAGCTGTATTACCACAAGAACAATCTGGAGAAGCTCGTGGAAGCCCAGACCAGTGAGATCCGGGTGAAGAACGCCAAGCTGGCGGCGATGAACGAGCATATCATCAATTCGCTGGGCACGATCGTGGAATTTCGGAGCATGGAGTCCGGGAATCATATTTTCCGCGTCCGTTCCTTCACGGAGATCCTGCTGGTGCACCTGATGCGGGATTATCCGGAGTATGGGCTGGATCAGGAGACGGCGGAGATCATCGCGTCCGCCTCCGTGCTGCATGATGTGGGCAAGATCTCCATCCCCGACAGCATCCTGATGAAGCCGGGCAGGCTGACGGACGAAGAGTTTGAGCTGATGAAGACGCATACGGTGCAGGGCGCCCAGGTGGTGGAGCGCGTGATCATGGATGACGATCCCGCGTTCAAGAAATACTGCCGCGAGATCGCGCTGAGCCACCACGAGAAATACGACGGGAGAGGTTATCCCAACCGGCTGAAGGGCGACGAGATCCCCATCAGCGCGCAGGCGGTGTCCATCGCGGATGTCTATGATGCGCTCACCAGCGAGCGGGTGTATAAGCCGCCGTTTTCCTATGAGAAGGCATACCGGATGATCCTGGACGGAGAGTGCGGGCAGTTCAACCCCAAGCTGATGGACTGCTTTTGCAAGGCGAAGGCGGAGTTTGAGGCCAAGGCCGATGAACTGAAATGACGGGAGAATATGATGCGCAGGATTTTATTGAAGCTCAGCGGCGAGGCGTTGGCGGGAGAGAAAAAGCACGGATTTGACGAGCCGACCGTGCGTGCGGTGGCTCTGCAGGTGAAGCGGCTGACGGAGGACGGGATCCAGGTGGGGATCGTGATCGGCGGCGGCAATTTCTGGCGGGGGAGGACCAGCGAGAACATTGACCGGACCAAGGCCGATCAGATCGGCATGCTGGCTACGGTGATGAACTGCATCTATGTGTCCGAGATCTTCCGTTCCGCCGGCATGATGACGGCCATCCTGACGCCCTTTGAGTGCGGCTCCTTCACGAAGCTGTTCTCCAAGGACCGGGCCAACAAATATTTTTCCAGGGGTATGGTCGTTTTCTTCGCGGGAGGGACGGGACATCCCTATTTTTCCACCGATACGGGCGTGGTGCTCCGGGCGGTCGAGGTGGACGCGGACGTGATCCTGCTGGCCAAGGCCGTGGACGGGGTCTACGACGACGATCCGCGGACGAATCCGGACGCGAAGCGCTACGACGAGGTCAGCATCGACGAGGTCATCGCGAAGAACCTTCAGGTGGTGGACATGACGGCCTCGATCCTGGCGCGGGACAACCATATGCCGATGTGGGTGTTTTCCCTGAACGAGGAGAACAGCATCGTGAATACGGTGTGCGGCGATTTCAACGGGACGAAGGTAACGGTCTGAAGGGCGGCGGGGCGCGAGGGGCCCTTTTGCAGTCGGTCAGGACCGTCGGATACGGCAGGGAATGCGCGGAGCGAAGTTCCTGCCGATATGAAATAATACGACAGGGAGGTATACTATGGACGAGAGGTTGCAGCAGTTTGAATCCAAAATGCAGAAGGCGATCGCATTCCTGGAGTCTGATTATCAGACGATCCGCGCGGGGCGGGCCAATCCGCATGTGCTGGACAAGATCCGCGTGAATTATTACGGAACGCCCACGCCCATCCAGCAGGTGGGGAATATCACCGTGCCGGAGCCGCGCATGCTCCAGATCGCGCCCTGGGAGAAATCGCTGATCAAGGTGATCGAGAAGGCGATCCTGGCTTCCGATGTGGGCATCACGCCCTCCAATGACGGTTCCGTCATCCGGCTGGTGTTTCCGGAGGTCACGGAGGAGCGCCGCAGGATGCTGGTCAAGGATGTGAAAAAGAAGGGCGAAGAAGCGAAGGTGGCGATGCGCAATATCCGCAGGGACGGCAACGATTATCTCAAGAAGCTGGGCAAGGGAGATATTTCGGAGGACGAGGTCAAGGACCTGGAGGACAAGCTGCAGAAGCTGACGGACAAATACGTGAAGGAAGTGGACAAGCTCGTGGAGACCAAGTCCGCGGAGGTCATGACCGTATAAGCGGGACGCAGAACCGAAAGACAGAGGGACAGGCGCGGTCTGTCCCTTTAAAAATGGGCCGCTTTCCTGGAAACGGCGGCCCGAAGCATCATGCGGGAGTATGGATATGAGTGTTCCGAAACATGTGGCGATCATCCTGGACGGGAACGGCCGTTGGGCGAAGGCGAAGGGAATGCCGCGCAATTACGGCCATGTGCAGGGGGCCAAGACGGTGGAAGTGATCTGTGAGGAGGCATACCGGATGGGGATCCAGTATCTGACGGTCTATGCTTTTTCCACGGAAAACTGGAACCGGCCCTCCGACGAGGTGGCCGCTCTGATGACGCTTTTGCGCAATTACATGAAGACCTGCCTGAAGACGGCGGCCAAGAACAATATGTGCGTCCGCGTGCTGGGGGACAAGACCGGGCTGGACGCGGACATCCGTACCAGGATCGACGAGCTGGAGCGGGCCACGGTGAACAACACGGGCCTGCATTTCCAGATCGCCCTGAACTACGGCGGCCGGGACGAGATCCGCCGGGCGGTGCGCCGGATCGCGGCGGATGTGAAGGAAGGCAGGCTTTCGGAGGAGGAGATCAGCGAGGAGCTGATCAGCGGATATCTGGATACGGCGGGGATCCCGGAGCCGGATCTTCTGATCCGCACCTGCAACGAACAGCGCGTTTCCAATTTCCTGCTCTGGCAGCTGGCCTACACGGAGCTGTATTTCACGCCTGTGGCCTGGCCGGATTTTTCGAAGGAAGAATTGGAAAAGGCCGTGGAAGCATATAATCACAGAGACAGGAAATTCGGCCTGGTGAAGGAGGCGTGAGGATGTTCTGGGTGAGACTGATGAGCAGCGCCGTGCTGGTGGTGCTGGCGCTTCTTCTCCTTTTGCCGGGCGGATATCCGCTGGGGCTGGCGATGTTCCTCCTTTCTCTGGCTGCGTACCGGGAGCTGATGCATGCCTGCGGCGTGCAGGAGGGCGGAAAGGCCGGACCGCTGGAGTATGTGGGATACGGCGGGATCGCGCTCTATTATGCGGCCCTCCTCTTCTCCGGGGATTTCTCCCTGGGGATGGGCTGTGTGGTGCTTCTGTTCCTGGCGGAGATGTTCGTCTATGTGTTTTGCTTCCCGCGCTTTCGCGCCCCGCAGGTGATGACCGCCTTTTTCTGCGCGTTTTATCCGGCGGTGCTGTTCGGCTTCGTTTATCTGACCAGAGAGCTGGAGCACGGGATCTATCTGGTATGGATGATCTTCATCAGCTCCTGGATCTGCGATACGTGCGCATATGCGGTCGGCATGGTCTTCGGGAAGCACAGGCTGGCCCCCGTACTGAGCCCCAAGAAATCGGTGGAAGGGGCGGTCGGAGGGGTCTTGGGCTCCGCGCTGGTAGGGGCGCTGTTCGCGAAGCTCTTTCTGGCGCCCGCTTCCGGCAGCGAACAGGCCGTCTGGGCGTCGGCCCTGATCGGGGCCATGGGCGCCGTGATTTCTCAGGTGGGCGATCTGGCGGCGTCCGCGATCAAGCGGAACCACGAGATCAAGGATTACGGGAAGCTGATCCCGGGCCACGGCGGCATCATGGACCGGTTCGACAGCGTGCTGTTCACGGCCCCGGTCATTTATTATCTCTCCGTGTGGCTGCTGGGATGACGCGGGCCGCGCGGTCTGCTGAGGATAGGATCGCTTATGAAAAAGATCGTGATACTGGGCTCTACGGGGTCCATCGGCACCCAGACGCTGGAAATCGTCCGGAATAACCGGGACCTTGCGGTCACTGCGCTGGCGGCGGGCAGAAATACGGCGCTGATGGAGGCGCAGGTCAGGGAATTTAAGCCGAAGCTGGTCTGCATGTGGGAAGAGGCGGCGGCCGCCGATCTGAAACGGCGCATCGCGGACCTGCCGGTGCGGGTGGTCTGCGGCATGGACGGACTGCTGGAGGCCGTTTCTCTGCCGGAGGCGGACATCGTGGTCACCGCCGTGGTGGGCATGATCGGCATCCGGCCGACGATCGCGGCCATAGAGAACAAAAAGACAGTGGCGCTGGCCAACAAGGAGACGCTGGTGTGCGCGGGGCATCTGATCATGCCGCTGGCGAAGGAGCGGGGCGTAGCCATCCTGCCGGTGGACAGCGAGCATTCCGCCATTTTCCAGTCGCTGCAGGGCAGGGCCGGGAACCGGTTCCGGCGGATCCTGCTCACCGCCTCCGGAGGGCCCTTCCGGGGAAAGACGAAGGAAGAGCTTCGGAACGTGACGCTGGGGGATACCCTGCACCATCCCAACTGGTCCATGGGCAAAAAGGTGACCATCGATTCCGCGTCCCTGGTGAACAAGGCGCTGGAGGTGATGGAGGCCAGATGGCTTTTCGGCGCGCAGCTGTCCCAGATCCGGGTGGTAGTGCATCCGCAGAGCATCGTGCATTCCGCGGTGGAATACGAGGACGGCGCGGTCATCGCGCAGCTCGGGCTCCCCGATATGAAGCTCCCCATTCAGTATGCGCTCCTGTATCCCGAGCGGCGGCCCATGCCCGCGCCCGCGCTGGAGCTGTCCGCCGTGCACGCGCTCACCTTTGAAGAGCCGGATACGGAGGCCTTTCCGGGGCTCGCGCTGGGCTTTGAGGCGGCGGCGTGCGGCGGCAGCATGCCCACGGTGTTCAATGCGGCCAATGAGATGGCCGTGCGGCTGCTGTTGGAGGGAAAGATCCGCTTTTTCCAGATCCCGGAGGTGATCGGGACCGCGATGCATAACCATAAGCCGGTGGGGAATCCTGATGTGGAGGCGATCCTGCAGGCCGAGGCGCAGACCTATGAATCAATCAGGCGGGAGATGAGACTTTGATCGTAACGATTTTGATATTTTTGCTGATCTTTTTTGTGATCGTCATCGGACATGAGTTCGGCCATTTCCTGCTGGCCAAGGTCAACGGGATCCGAGTGACGGAATTCGCCGTCGGCATGGGGCCGAAGCTGTTCCATTTTCAGAAGGGAGAAACGGAGTATTCGCTCCGGCTTCTGCCCATCGGCGGCGCGTGCATGTTCGAAGGGGAAAACGGGCTGGAAATGTCCGCTTCGGACGTGCGGGACGAAGGGAATTTCCAGAGCGCGCCGGTGTGGGCGCGGATCTCCACCGTGGCGGCGGGACCGATCTTCAACTTCCTGCTGGCCTTCCTGTTTTCCGTCGTGGTGGCGGGATATGCGGGCGCGGACATCCCGGTGCTGGGAGACGTGATCGAGGGCTCTGCGGCGCAGGCGGCCGGTATGCGGGCCGGAGACCGGATCACGGGCTTCGACGGAAAGATCTGCCTCGCCAGAGAGATCCAGCTGGTGATGGCCTTAAACCGCGACGGCGCGCCGGTGGATGTGGAATATGTTCGGGACGGACAGACCTATACGGCCACGCTGACGCCCGTCTACGATGAGGCGGAGGGCCGTTATCTGGTGGGGTTCTACAATTACAGCCAGGTTGTGGAGGCGAAGGGGCTGGATCTGTTCCGGTTCGGCTGGTATCAGCTGCGCTTCAGCGTGAAGAACACGGTCATGAGCCTGATGTCGCTTCTTCGGGGGAAGCTCTCTGCCGACGATGTGGCCGGTCCCGTGGGCATGGCCCAGATCGTGGATGAGGTGCGTCAGGAAACGGCGCCTGGCGGTCCGCTTCTGGTGTTCATGAACATGGTGAATCTCGCCATGCTGCTTTCGGTGAGCTTGGGTGTGATGAACCTGCTCCCGCTCCCGGCGCTGGACGGGGGGCGGCTCGTTTTCCTGTTCCTGGAGGCGGTGCGCGGCAAGCCCATCCCGCCGGAGAAGGAGGGGCTGATCCACACGGCCGGTTTCATCGCGCTGATGGTGCTGATGGTGCTGGTGATGTTCAACGATATCCACCGGATCCTGCGCTGAGCCAGGGGCAACCAGCCACCCCGCCGCCCGGCTGCCGCAGGAGTCCTCATATGTCAAAAGCGCTGCCCCGATGCCGGGGCGCGTCATCCGCCGGAGACCCTTTGCGGTCCGAAGCGGCAGGAAAATACGGGAAACTCGCTTCGCTCAGACAACCCGTATTTTCCTGCCCGGACCGAAAGGGCCTCCGGCGGATTTTTTTGACGCGCCCTGGCATAAGGGGGCAGCGTTTTTTGACATATGAGGGCTCCTGCGGCAGCCGGGCGGTGGGGTGGCTGGGCGGTCCTTTTTTTGAGAAAAGACAGACGATAAATGCGGGAAATTGCGGCGGTATGCCATATAAATAAAAATATGCTTCGCAAAAATGAGCAGGTCCGCATGGGAATCTGCCCGCCTTACGAAACAAATCCGGCGCGGGAAGCGTTTGAATATATCCTGAATTATATTTTCATTTCTATGGATAATAGAGTGCATAGAAGGGCCCCGGGCCTGTGAACACTTGACTCGGTATTCGGATATTTGGATGTCTGTGGAGATTTTATGCCAGTTAGGATATGACTTGAAACAGGGTGACGAGTTCTTGAAGGGATTTTGGCATGAAAAACAGGCCTGTTGGAGAACAGGCCATTTCAAATGCAGCGGCAGGTCAGGCAATGCTCATG
>CANRMT010000065.1 GCA_947631815.1 uncultured Eisenbergiella sp. | reverse complement strand
CCCTTGCGGGCACCTGCTGCCGACCGGCATGCGATATCAGCATCAGCGGATACCGCGAATGACTCCGACGGGAATCGAACCCGTGTTACCGCCGTGAAAGGGCGATGTCTTAACCGCTTGACCACGGAGCCCTGTGGGACGCGGGAACGCCTCCCCCTCTTCTGCCGCCGACGTTATGCAGACTGACAGTTTCGACGAAGATTATGGTAACATACCCGGCCGCTTTTGGCAAGAGAAAAATGCGCGTTTGCGGATAATTTCTCCGCTTCAGCCGCCGCTCAGCGCAGCCACTTCTCCAGCACCTCCAGCAGCTTGGCCACCTCCACCGGCTTGGCGATGTGGTCGTCCATCCCCGCCGCCCTGGCCTCCCGGATATCGTCGGCGAAGGCGTTCGCTGTCATGGCGATGATCGGGACATGGCGCGCCTGTTCATGCTCCAGAGCCCGGATATACCGCGCCGCCTCGTAACCGTTCATGACGGGCATCTGGATATCCATAAAGATCAGATCGTAATAGTCCGCGGGTTTCTCTTTCACCATGTCCACGGCTATCTTCCCGTCCTCGGCCTGCTCCACCTCGACGCCGATGAAGGAAAGCAGTTCCTCCGCGATCTCGCGGTTGAGCTCATTGTCCTCCACCAGCAGGATCCTCTTTCCGCTGTAGCTGCTCTTCTCCAGCTCCGCGGATTCCAGATTTTTCTCCTTTTCGCCCTGGGCCAGCACCGATTTCAGGGCATAGACCAGGCGCGAACGGAACAGGGGCTTTTCGATGAATGTCTGAATGCCTGCGGCCCTGGCCTCTGCCTCGATATCGGTCCAGTCATAGGCGGAGAGAATGATGATGGGCACCTCGTTCCCAATCTGCGCCCGGATCTCCCGCGCCGTTTCCACACCGTCCCTGCCCGGCATTTTCCAGTCCAGGATCACGGCCGCGAAATCGCTGTGGGATTCGTGGGCCTCCACGGTGCGCTGTACGGCCTCTTCCCCGCTCAGCACCCATTCGGCCTTCATGCCGATGTTCTCCAGGATATCGCAGGTGGTGATGCAGGAATCCCGATCGTCGTCCGCCGTCAGGACCCGCAGATCCTTCAGGCCTTCCACATCCTCTTCCGCCGAATCCTGCAGCTTCAGGTGTACCTGGATCGTGAACGTCGAGCCGACGCCCGGCGTGCTCTCCACCCGGATGTCTCCCTCCATCATGCGGACGATATTGCGGCTGATGGACATGCCCAGCCCCGTCCCTTCGATATTCTGGCTGACGGAATCCCGGGAGCGGCTGAAGGGATCAAAGATCGTCTTGAGGAACTCTTCATCCATGCCGATCCCCGTATCCTCGCACACGAACTCATAACAGGCCATTCCGTGGATCAGGGAAGCGCGTTCCCGGATGGAAAAGATGATGGTGCCGCCCTCCGGCGTGAACTTCACGGCATTGCCCAGAATGTTCACGAAAACCTGCCGCAGGCGCAGCGTATCCCCGATCACGTTCTCATGCGTGATATCGGAAATGTGCACCCTCAGCTTCTGCCGCTTGCTGTTCACCTGCGCGCGGATGATCGTCACCACGCTCTCCACCAGATCCGCCATGCCGAAGGGCTCCTCGGACAGCGTGACCTTGCCGCTTTCGATCTTGGACATATCCAGCACATCGTTGATCAGCGCCAGCAGATGACGGCTGGAGATCGTGATCTTGCTCAGGCAGTCCGTCAGACGCTCCTGATCGTCCATATGCATGGCCGCCACCGCCGTCATGCCCATGATGGCGTTCATGGGCGTGCGGATATCGTGGGACATCCTGGCCAGGAAATCCGATTTGGCGTGATTGGCCGCCTCCGCCGCCTCCGAAGCGCTCTTTAAGGCATCGCGGATCTCCATCTCCCGCTCCTTCAGGGAGGTGACGTCCTGTATGGCGAACAGCACATCGACCGGCTTTCCGTCCCTGCGCTGCAGACAGAGAATGGACATGTTCTCCCAGCGCCGCCCGTCCATATCGATCTGATACTCATACTGCAGATAGGGCACATTCTCCGTCAGGTTTTCCTCCACGAAACTCCGGGAGATCACCGTGCTCATCCGTTCGCCGTTCTCATCCTCCGACATGTACCGGGGCGCGAGGAAGCCCTGCAGATCCGAATAGGAGCCGCTCTCCGGTGCGCCGCTCTTTTTATTTTCCAGATATTCATATGTATCATTTTCAAGATCCACCAGGGCAAAACGGGAGAAAAGCTGCGTCACCGTTTCCACGATCCTGGAGATCTGCTGCTTTTCGGAAACCAGCTTTTTCCTCTGCATCCCGTTTTTGAGCACCAGATACAGCACATAGACCAGGAACACGGCCGCCAGCCGCATTTCCAGCAGGATACCGGCGGAATTGGCGCTGGCCGTCATCTCCTTCGTCAGCGCGGAGGGGAAGTTCTGCACCAGCACCCACTCCCCGTCGTTCAGCGGCGTGACATAGGCGCTGCCCGCGCCGCTGGAACCTTTATAGTTGAAGTTCGCGGCGTTTTCTCCCCGCAGTCCCTCTTCCAGCTTCCGCAGATCCTCCTCCGAGATCCTGTCCCCTGCCTGAAGCGCCTCCACCAGATTTTCCGGCCGGGAATTGTCCCCAACCGCCAACAGCACGGTCCCGTCCCGCTCCAGCAGATAGCAGCTCACCGGCACTCCGAAATAATCGGAAGAAAGGACGCTGTTCACCGTTCCCTCCCGCAGGATCCCGCTGAGCACGCCGATGATCCGGCCCTCGTAATAAAAGGGCGTATAGAAGATCAGCAGTGTCTCATTGGTGACACGGGAATTGTAGACCACGCATTTCCCGCTTTTGCCCTGCATGCCCTGCTGAAAATATTCCCGGTCCGAGAGGTCGGCGGTACGCCCGTCCGCCGTCAGATCCATTCCGTCCTCCCCGATGAACTCCACATAATCAAAAACGGAACGTCCCACCATATCCTGCAGAAGTTCGGCGTCCACCTTCGCCTCCGACATCACGGAGCTGTAAAGGTGCGCCATCATCTCCAGACTGCTCCGGGAGCTGTCGAACAGGTCGCTGATCCGGTCCGCGGTCTGTATGGTGGCCGCCTCGATGAAGTTATTGTTCTGCTCCAGCACGCGCTGCCGGTTTTCCTGTATGAAAGAAAGAAAAGAAAGGGCGATGACCGCCAGCAGGACGCCGATAAAGGCGATCCGCAGTATTACGAACCCTTTTTCTCTTTTCCGATCGGTCTGCATCTCTTTTTCCATAAAACACGCTCCTGCGGCGGTTCCTCCCGCCTCTTTCCGCCGGTCCGCATCCCGGCGCCGGACATATCGGTCTTATTTTAGCATCTTTCCGAACCTCTGTAAACAATCATATTCTGTCATTTTTCTGCTGCATACACGACCGCGGCGGCGGGAACCGTCTTGACAACTGCCGCCCGATACATTAATATTTTATCATACTGGAAAAGTGTAAAGGATAAATTCACAGCAGACACGCATGAGGGAGGGCGCTACCGTGAGTTGGAATGAGGATTGCATCCATGCTCTGTCACAGGCCGGCATGTTTGAGGATTCCGGCCATATGACCCGTTTCAAGGAATTCCTGGACTGTTTTTCCGACAAACCGTTTTTCAACAAAGGCGTTTGCAAATGCATGTACATGTCCGCCTGGGATGAGGAGCATTTTCTGATCCTGCTGGAGACGCTGTCCCACATGCTCCTGGGCAGGGACACCGAC
Organism: uncultured Eisenbergiella sp.; assembly: GCA_947631815.1. Taxonomy (GTDB): domain Bacteria; phylum Bacillota; class Clostridia; order Lachnospirales; family Lachnospiraceae; genus Gallintestinimicrobium. Next base: position 11,533 of record CANRMT010000065.1, on the reverse strand, counting down.
ACGGAGGACATGCGCATCCGCGGCGTTTCCTACGCGGACGAACAGCCGAACGACGAGACCTATATCTACCGCCTGTCCGTCTCCTATCTGGACGGCACGGAATTTTGCATGGACGAAAACGTACAGCTGAGCCCGCGCACCGCCTACGTGATCCGCCGTGCCCAGGAGGCCGCCGCCGTCATCGACGGGGTGGAATGAATCAGACCGCTCTTTATTTCCCGCGGCGCGGCCGGTCCGATGACCGGTCCGCCGCGGTATTTCTCCGTATCCCGACAGAGGTATCCCATTGAACACGAACAGAACGCAGAAGGACCCCGGCGCCGTTGAAGTGAGGGGAGCCAGGGTACACAACCTGAAAAACATCGATATCGATATCCCGCTGCATCAGATCGTCGGCATCGCCGGCGTCTCCGGCTCCGGAAAATCCTCTCTGGCGCTGGGCGTCCTGTATGCGGAGGGATCCCGCCGCTATCTGGAGGCGCTTTCCACCTATACGAGGCGGCGGATGACGCAGGCTGCCAACGCTCAGGTGGATGAAGTGCGCTATATCCCCGCCGCGCTGGCGCTGCGTCAGCGGCCGGGCGTTCCCGGGATCCGCAGCACCTTCGGTACCTCCACCGAGCTGCTGAACAGCCTGCGGCTGATGTTCTCCCGGCTCTCCTGCCACCGCTGTCCCAACGGCCATTATCTGGCGCCCACGCTGGATGTGGCGGCGGAACGGGAGATCTTCTGTCCGGAATGCGGCGCGAAGGTCCATGCGCCGGGCGCGGAGGAACTGGCCTTCAACAGCCAGGGCGCCTGCCCCGCCTGCGGCGGCACGGGCATCGTGCGCACGGTAGACCGCGCGACGCTGGTCCCGGACGAATCCCTCTCCATCGATGAGGGCGCGGTAGCGCCCTGGAACTCGCTGATGTGGTCGCTGATGACCGATGTCTGCCGGGCCATGGGCGTGCGCACCGATATCCCCTTCTCCCAGCTTTCGGAAAAAGAGCGGGATATCGTGTTCAACGGTCCCGCAGAAAAAAAGCATATTTTCTATCATCCGAAAAATTCCAACGACGCCGCGGAACTGGATTTCACCTATTTCAACGCCGTCTATACCGTGGAGAACGCGCTTGCCAAGGTCAAAGATGAAAAAGGCATGAAGCGGGTGGAAAAATTTCTGAAGCAGGACGTCTGTCCGGACTGCGGCGGCACGAGGCTGTCCGAGGCCGCCCGGGCCCCCAGGCTCCGCGGGATCTCGCTGGCGGACGCCTGCAAAATGACCCTAGCAGAGCTCATCGAATGGGTGAACGGAGTACCAGCCTCTCTTCCGGAGGAAATGCGCCCCATGGCGCAGAGCATCTGCGATTCGTTTCTGAATACGGCCAAACGGCTGGTGGATCTGGGGCTCTCCTATCTGACCCTGGACCGCGCCGCCTCCACGCTTTCCACCGGAGAACGGCAGCGCACCCAGCTTGCCCGGGCCGTGCGGAACCGCACCACGGGCGTTCTGTATGTGCTGGACGAGCCCTCCATCGGTCTGCATCCTTCCAATCTGGAAGGGCTCACCGGCGTCATGGACGATCTGGCGGCGGACGGGAATTCCGTCATCCTCGTGGATCACGATACCAATGTGCTGTCCCATGCCGACTGGCTCATCGAACTGGGGCCGGAGGCGGGCGCAAAGGGCGGCCGGGTGATCGCTCAGGGCACCGTCGGCGAGCTGATGAAGGATCCCGCGTCCCGGATCGGCCCTTTTCTGGTCCCCGGGACCCAGGCCAGGCTGCGGGACCGGACGGATCGGGGATCGCTGTTCGGATCCGGCAGCATCACCATGTCCATGGACGCCATTCATACGGTCCGGCCCCTCACCGTCTCCTTTCCCAAAGGGCGGCTGTCGGTGGTCTGCGGCGTATCCGGCTCCGGCAAAACGACCATGATCCTGGAGAGCCTGGTCCCCGCGCTGAACGCGGCCGCATCCGGTCAGCCGCTTCCCGCCCATGTCCGCGCACTGAACGCCCCGGGCATCCGGCAGGTGAAGCTCATCGACGCCACGCCCATCGGCATCAACGTCCGCTCCACCGTCGCCACCTATGCCGACGTTCACGACGAACTGCGCAAAATCTATGCCCGGACCAGAGCCGCGAAGGAAGGCGGCTTCAAGGCCGGAGATTTTTCCTATAATACGGGCTCCCTGCGCTGCCCCACCTGCGACGGGACCGGAAGCATCAGCCTGGATGTGCAGTTTCTCCCCGATGTGGATATTCCCTGTCCGGACTGCGGCGGCTCCCGCTACAGCCGGACGGCCTATGGGCTGTTCCGTGAAAAGAAAGATGGGACCCGTCTGTCCCTGCCTGCGCTGATGGCGCTGAGCGTGGATGAGGCGCTCGACGTCTGCAGCGATCTGAAGGCCGTGCACAGCCGCCTTTCCGTCCTGCATGACGTGGGGCTGGGCTATCTGACCCTGGGCGAACAGACGCCGGGCCTCTCCGGCGGAGAAGCCCAGCGTCTGAAGCTGGCCAGCGAAATGGGGAAAGGCCAGAGCGATACTCTGTTTGTTTTTGACGAGCCCACCATCGGCCTGCATCCGCTGGACGTGAAATCCCTGATGTCCGTCTTCCAGACGCTGATCGACCGGGGCGCCACCGTCATCATCATCGAGCACGATCTGGATGTGATCCGCAATGCGGATTATGTGGTGGATATGGGTCCGGGCGGCGGCCTTTCCGGCGGCCGGATCGTCGCTTCCGGCACGCCGGAGGAAATACGGCAGAATGCGGAGAGCGTGACGGGACGTTATCTCTGACAGCGAAACGCAGACGGCACCGGATCCGGACCGCCCGCGTTTTTTATCCTTTTCTCACGTTTCCGCGTACCGGACCAGCTCCGGCGCTTTCAGAATGCCCATCCGTTTCAACTGATATTCATACGCATAGGCATCCCCGGCCGTCCGCCAGGCGTTGGGACCGCCCCACATCATCTTCTCATCACAGCAATGCACCATTCCGAAGGCATTCGCCCGGTTCCCGTAGGAGAGAATGCGGATCTCATGCTCTCCCTCCTCCAGCTCTCCCAAGTCCGTCTCATAAGGAGCCAGCATCACCGGGCCACAGTCTCTGCCGTCTGCCCATACCCGCAGGAGCGGGCTCCTGAATTTTGTGACGCGAAGGCCATAGTGTCCCGCCTCCGTGTGCACGTTGCATCTGTATTCCATGTTTCCGGCATAAAACGGAAAGCCCTGCCAGGTATAATCTCCGAAATACAGCCTGTCCGGCATGGGCGTCAGCACACTGCTGTCGCCTGTTGTTCTCACGCCGAAGCTTCCCAGCAGATAACACCATTCCAGATCCGTTTTTTCTCCATAGGGAATCCGCAGCAGGATCTCTGCGGTCCCCGCCTGCAGCGGCGGAAGTTCGATCCTCCGGATGGCTTCATCCACGAAATATCCCTGATCCCTGACCGCAACAGGCGTTCCGTTCACAAAGATCTCCCAGCCTTCCCTGATCTCCAGCGCCAACTGCGCATCCGCCACATCGGTCTGCGCTTCCACCTCAAATTTCAGCTCCGCCAGATGCTCCGGCCTTTTCTTTTCAATGGTCCAGGGCTGAGCCACCGCATCCATCCGCCTGGGATATCCCAGCGCATCCCGGATCGCATCATCCAGCCGCAGGATCTCTTCCCGTTCCTGCCACGCGCCGCCGTCCAGACGCCAACAGGCCATGTCCAGCAGCATCACATTGGGTTCCGACAGGGCGAAAGAGGCTGGCTGTTCCAGATTCCGTTTCCCCAGGACAGTTCTGCCGGAAACAGTCCGCCCGGCGCCGCAGGATGACGCACCTTCCTTCGAGGTCCCGCCGCACGCAGGCCGCACAGCGGCGTCCGCGCCGCTCTCCAAAGGCCGCTCCGTTCCCTCCGGCGCACAGAGCCGCAGCAAAAAGCTGTCATGCTCCCAGGCGGTCAGGCGGATCACCGTCTTCCCTCCCTCATGGCTCCATGCGGCCTCCGAAATGCATCCGGTCAGCGTATCATACAGAAATGCCCGGTACGCTCCCGGCAGGCAGATCTCCAGTTCCTCCGCCTGCTCCACATCCGGATTCTTCTGCGCCCTTCCGTTGGCCACGAACAGCCAGAGCTCCTCCTCCCGCTTCCGCAGTTGATAGAGCCAGCTTCTGGCCTCTTCTCCGTCCCGATCACAGATGCGCACCGTTCGGAACGCCTCCAGTGCGCCGCGCAGAGCGCTGCGTTCAAAGGGAATGCGGGTGCAGAGCGCGCCGAGCTTCTCCGCCTCCGGATCCGGTTCCCCATCCAGGCGGGAAGGAAGCCCGCCCATCAGCACCACGCGTCCGCCCCTCGCGGCGAATTTTCGCAGTGCCTCCAGCGTCGTTTTTCTGAGGGTCTCGCAGCCGGGCACCAGGATCACGTCATATCGCATCTGCCCCACCTGCAGGACAGGCTCCCCGCATTCCCGGTACTGTTCCGGAAGCAGAGATTCCGCGATGAAATCGAAATCCAGGTGTTCAAACAGCAGCCATTCCGTCAGATGGGCGAAATGCTCCTCCAGCTCCTGACAGATGACCTCATTCTGCGCCTTCGGCCCATAGTGCAGCCAATAACTTTCGATGGGGTGGATCACCCCGATCCTCACCACCGGCTCTCCGCTCATCAGCACCGTGTTCAGGCGGGCATAATGATCCTCCAGCAGATGGTACTCCCGATACCAGGGCGACTGATAAAAAATGGAGGCCGGATAATCCCGCTTGGCCTCTCCGGCCATGCTCATCCAGGCCAGATGCGGCACACGCCTGGTCACGCCCAGCGCCGCCTGCCAGTCTCCCTGCAGCTTATGCCTCCTGAAATCGAAATCCCAGTTCGTCACACCGTACAGCTCGCTCAGGACGCCCTCCCTTCCGTACTGATGCGCCGCGCTCTGGGCCTGCTTGGCCGTCGTGTATTCCCGCAGATCGCAGAGCATATCGATGCCCGGCATCTGAAAGCTCCGATAAGAACGCATGGCCTCTCCCAGCGCCGAGGTCTGGCTCTCCAGCGTGGGCTCGGACATCATATGGCCTGTCAGCCAGATCCCGTGTTCCCGACACCAGTTCCCCAGCGTATCCGCAAAGGAAGCGGCGAACTGCTCCGCCAGCAGCTCATGATAGCGGTAGCGCACACCGTGCCCGGCATCCCCCGGCATTTCCCAGAGCACCTCCGGCAGGCGCGCAAAAAAGCTTTCCCCGTATTTTTCCCGATACCGGTCTTCAAAGCTTTCCGTATAGGGCAGGATGACGTCCGTCCTCTCTCCCGCCCGGCCGGCCTGTGTCTTGTGCGGAAACTGCGGCTCGTCCGTGAAGATGGACGGCACGCATCCGCCGAAATCCTCTTTCAGAAGCGCGCAGTATTTTTCATGTGTCTGCCGGATGAACTCCCGGATCGCCTCCGGATTCAGCGTATCCACATAGGTCTGATTATTGTACCAGGGGCTTTCCTCCGCCAGCTCCAGATACACATACCAGCAATCCTCCGGCAGCTTCCCGTGAATGTCCAGCCTTTCATAGCCGTCCAGCAGGCCGTCCTTCCAGAAAAGCCGGTAAGCGGCCACAAGCGTTCCTCCGCTGTGGACCTTCGCACGGGCGGAAGAGATATAATCGGCCTCCTGCGCCTCCCGCTTTTCATCCGGGATCGGCGTCACCGCCAGATATCGGCTGCGGTAAGCGGGATTTTTCGTCACCTTCCCGCCCGCCGCGCCGGAGGGCCAGCGGTCCTCATCGTACAGATAGGCATACATGCCGTTCCGCTTTGCCTCCTGGACGCAGAACTCCACCATGGAAAGAAATTCCTCTTCCATATAAGGCGTATCCAGGCCGGTCCGGCTGTGCATATGGAAGCCGCCCATACCCATTTCCCGAAAATAGCCGATCTGTCGTTTCAGCCGGTCCCGGTCCAGCTTCGTATTCCACGCCCAGAACGGCGCGCCCCGGTAATAGCTGCCCGGATTCTGAAAAAGCTCGTCAAACCGGTCCTTCTGCACTTTTTCATTTTCCATTTGCCTGTCTCCCTCCACGCCGCGGGCATATGCGGGCCGTCATGTACGATCCCTCGTTTTGTGACGTCCGCGGCTCAAAACGCAGATTGAAAAAACATCCGGCTTATTTTTTAATCTGACCCCCGGTCAAAATCCTCCGAATACGCGCTTCCATCTCCGTCACAACATCCGGAAATTCCGATGCCACATTGATCCGCTGACCGATGTCATAGCTCATGTTGTACAGTTGCGGCTCCATGGACAGCCCCGTTTCGATCTCCACGTTCTTCATGAACGGCACCCCTTCGGACGGAGAAAGATAGGCCCAATCGCCATGCCGCAGCAGCTTGCCGCAGGACACATCCTCCATCATCAGCTCATCTCTTCCCACGGGATCCTCCCCGATCAGCGCCGCGTACATATCCTGACTGTCCGCCGCACTGTCCTCCTCCAGCTCCATGCCCAGCATCCGCGCGAAGGAAGCGAACAGATCCACCTGGCCGATCAGCGCATCGGAAACGCCGCGGTGCACGAGATTCGGACAGCTGACGATAAAGGGGATCCGGGTGCCGCCGTCGAACTTGCTGTACTTGCCGCCCCGCAGCGGACCGGCCATGCGGTGCGTCCCGTTCAGTTCCTTTGCTTTGTCCACATAGCCGTCATCCAGGACCGGCCCGTTATCACTGGAAAAGATCACCATCGTATTGTCCAGCAGATTCCGTTTCTCCAGCTCATCCAGCAGCTGGCCCACACACCAGTCCATTTCCGCGATCACATCTCCACGGGGACCCAGACCGGTGACGCCCCGGAAACGGGGTGCGGGCACGCGCGGCACATGAGGCTGATGCAGCGCATAATAGAGGAAGAACGGTCGGCCGTCCTTCTGGCTGTCCCCAATGAAGCGGAGCGCCCTGTTCAGGAAGGTGTCCGCCAGCTCCTCATCCTTCCAGACCGCCTTTCTGCCGCCCCGCATATAGCCGATCCGACCGATCCCCTCCACGATGCTCATATCGTGTCCGTGGGAGGATTCCATGGTCAGCAGCTCCGGATTTTTGTGATAGGTGGGAATGCCGTCAAAAGGACATTCCGCGTCATAGGACACTTCAATGGGATCTGCCGGATCCAGATTGGCCACTCTGCGTCCCTCCACATAGACGCAGGGCACCCGGTCCGCCGTGGCCGGAAAAATAAAGGAATCCTCAAAGCCCAGATCGACGGGCGTCAGATCGATGTCATGATTCCAGTCGATGGGACGGCTCCCGTCGCCAAGCCCCAGATGCCATTTCCCCACGATCCCGGTCCGATATCCGGCACGCTGGAAAAGCCTCGGCATCGTATCCAGCGCCGGATCGATGATACATCCCGCATCCCCGGGCAGGATGTGCGCATCGCTGCTGCGGAACGGATACCGTCCCGTCAGGATGCTGTAGCGCGACGGCGTGCAGACAGCAGAGGCCGCATAGGCATTTGTGAACTTCAGGCCGTTCCGGCACAGACGGTCCAGATTCGGCGTGCCGATCTCATGGCTTCCGTAGCAGCCCAGGTCCCCGTACCCCAGATCGTCCGCATACAGAATAACAACGTTGCAATGATTTGTTTGATCCATACTCCCCTCCTGTTTCCCGATCAGTCCCGGTCCACATCATATTCCAGGATGCTGCCAGTGACCGCATCGATCGTGTAACTGTACTCCAGTTTTCCGTAATAGAATTCGACCTCGTATTCCGCTCTCCCGTCATCATGATCCAGCTCTGTCTTAACGAAACGCACATCGCCTTCGTTGAGCTGGGCATGGGCCAGCGCGACCGCCTTCGCGCGGTCTGCCCCAATATCGCCGCCTGCGTTATCTGCGCCGCCTCCTGCCGCTGCCGATGCGCCGACCGCGGGCTCCTCCTGAGCGGCCGTTTCCGGCGCAGCAGTTGCCGGTTCCTCCGACGCGGCAGACGCGGTTTCCTCCTGCACGACCGTATCCTGTACGCCGGACGCCGCCCCTTGTACCCCGGCCGGAATATTCTGAACGACCGGGCCGCCGTCTATGTCTCTGGAAATGATGTCCCCGTCCCTGGCCTGGATCTGGTATTCGTATTCCGCGCCGTCATTGTAAAAATCCACCTCGTACAAAAACCGGCCATCGTCCAACTCCAATCGGGCGCGCAGGGCCGATACATCCGCTTCGTCCAGGCCCGCGTCTGCCAGCGCGACGGCCTTCGCCTCCGCTTTGCTGATCAGGCCGTTTCCCAGCAGCACCGCGCCTGCCGCGGCGATCAGGACAACGGCAACGATACACAGCGTCGAGATGACCGCCCGTTTCGGCGTGCTGAATAACTTTTTCATCATGCGCTTCCTCCTTTTTCCTTTCGTTCTTCCTTCAGTATATCAAATCCCATCCTCACTTTCAACTTTTTACAAACAACTCTGCTGTCGCATCCCCGCCCGTCGTCCGCCCGGTCAAAAGCGGCGTCACCCGAAATACGCGGCGATCTCCGCCATCCGCCCGCTCTGCTTCACATTGATCCGATACTTCATGTCTTTTCCTCCTTTTTCCTGTTCAAAAACATCAGAACCGAAAGCTCCAGCACCAGCTGGCACATCCAGCCCGTAAAGCAGCCCCAGGCCTCCCCCACGATGCCGACCCTGGGCACCAGGACCCATACGCATACGGTCCTGACGCTGATCTGCGTCACCGTGGCCAGCAGCACCACCGCCATTTTTCCCAGCCCGCGGAAATATCCCTGTATGGCGTTGAGGATACAGGGCATGATGAAAAACCAGGCCTTCACCGCCAGATAGGCCGTCCCCATCCGCACCATTTCCGGACTGTCCTCCGGCGTGAGCAGCCGCATCAGGGGCCCCCGGAACAGCAGCGTGACGCCGCAGATCATCGGGAAATAACACAGCGCGATACAAAGCCCCGCGGTCAGGGAACGGCGGACCCGCTCCCACCTCCCCGCGCCCCGGTTCTGGGCCGCACAGGTCATGATCCCGCTGCCGATGCTCTGGGCGGGAATGCAGGCGAAATCATCCACCCGGCAGACGGCGTTGAACGCGCCGATGGCGACGACGCCCTGCAGGTTCACCGCGCTCTGGATCAGCACCTTGCCGATGGGCTGGGCCGCCTGCTGCAGGGCCGTCAGGAATCCGCTCTTCATCGTTTCGGCCAGCAGCCCCTTATCTACCGTGTATTCTCCCCGGGACAGGCTCAGCAGGGGGATCTTTTTTTCGATCCAGACAATGCTCAGCACCATGGAGAACGCCTCCGAAGCCGTGGTCGCCCAGGCCGCGCCCGCCACGTCCAGCCGGAGGACCCCGATCAGCAGCAGATCCAGCAGAACGTTCAGCACACAGGACACCGACAGAAAGACCACCGGCGTCCTGGAATCGCCGATGCTGCGCATCGCGTGGGACAGGATATTATATTGGAAAGAAAACAAAAAGCCGACGAAGATGATCCGCAGATACGATACCGCCATGTCAAAGGCCGCAGGCGGCGTATGGATCAGCGTCAGGATCTCCGGCGTCAGAAGCGACCCGAGCAGGAACACCAACAGGGAAAATACCGTACAGGAGATCACCGTCGTGGAAAACTCCCGCTTCAGCGCGGCATGATCCTTCGCGCCGTAAAATTTTCCCATGATGACCGAAGCGCCGATCCCGATCCCGGACGCCCCCAGTATCATGATGGTCATGACCGGATTGGAGGTGGCCACCGCCGCCAGCGCGTTTTCCCCCAGGAATTTCCCGATGATGACGGAATCCGCCGCGTTGTAGGTCAGCTGAAACAGATTCCCCAGGATCATGGGGACCGCATATTGTATCAGATGGCGGCCGATGCTGCCCTCCGTCATGTTTCGCATGGAAATCACCTCATACCGCCGCAGAACGGCGCCCGGCAGCGCGGACGCACCGGGACCGCCGCATCCGCCCGGTCAATCCTGTCTGTCAAAGGTAAACCAGTCGAACTCCGCTTCGCCGTCGCCGCAGAACTCAAAGTACACCGCACGCCTGCCGATGATCCCGCAGTCAAGCGGCACACAGTACTCCGTCTTGCCCGGCTGTGCGTCGAACTGCGCCGCGATCCTGCCGCGCCATGCGTCGATCCTGACCTTCACGCGCATTTTCCCGCTGCAGGTCATCGAAACGGTACAGGTTTTCGGCGCGTTCAGGCCGAACTGCAGGTAACGGAACCCGGCCGTGGTGCCGTCCTTGATGTGCACGATCGGGGCGGAAACGCCGTCCGTCTGCTCATAGACCGGCTTGATATAAGCCTGCCCCAGCGGCGAAAGATGGCAGGCATAGCCCGCGGAGACGATCTGATAAGCGTCTATGCCGTTGACCGACGCGCCGGAGGAGGTTTCCTCCACCGGCTTCGCGCCCACCGGTTCTCCGTCGATAAATGTGATGTCTCCGATGTAGATCTTTCCGTCCCTGCCCACCGCGATCTCCACAGGCTCGATCATGCCCTGTCTGGAGAATTCGTCCGTGCCGGTCTGCCGGTGATAAAAAATATACCACTGGCCGTTCACCTCTACAAGGCCGCCGTGATTGTTGCCCCAACGATAGGTCTGTCGGCCTGTGCCGTCCGCCAGCCGCAGGATCTCGCCGCCGTTGAATGAGATGTCGCCGCCGTCCTGATACCCGTCAAGCGGGCTGTCGGACCATTTATAGCTCAAAAACCCGTTGCACGGTCCGTACACGCCCAGCTCGGGCACGGGCGTCACATAGCGTTTGGAATAAACATAGACGTATTTCCCGTTGATCTTTCTCGGGGAGGACGCTTCGAAAAACGCATCCCGCAGATCGATGCCGGACTCGTTGTTCTTTTCATTCCACGGGTCCGGGACATGGCCGATGGGATCGCAGCGCAGCGTGCCCTCCTTGATCGTACACATATCGTCGTTCAACTCCGCGCAGAACGCCCTGCAGAAGCCCCAGAACGCATACACCCTGCCGTCATCATCCACCAGAACGCCGGGATCAAAGCCCAGCTGCGTGCGCTTCGGATCTTCAAACGGACCGGCGGGATTTTGGGAGGACGCGACCATGATCCTCGAACCGTGATCCTCTGCTGCATAAAGATAAAAGGTATCGCCCCTCTGCACCACATCCGGCGCAAAAAGGATCGAATCGTCGGCCGCCCGGTAGCAGACGCCGTGACAGGTCCAGTCCGTCAGATCGTCCACCGGCGCACTCCAGACCACCTGATCCCTTCCGCAATAGGCTGTGCGTTCGGTATCGTGCGAGCCGTAGACATAGACGCGCTTTTCGCCGTTATATTCAAAAACGCGCGGCTCACCGTCCGGGATATGCTCCCAGAGCGGAAGATAAGGGTTTGCGGATCTCACTCGTTTTTTCATCATATTCTCCGTTCCGGAGCGTTTACGCGACGGGGCGAGGAGAAATCGCGAATGCGATTTCTCCTAACGTAAGGATGTCACGGAACGTGTCATCCGTCGTTTGCCATCAGGGCTATTTGTGACGCTCCGGCACAAATAGCCGTGTGAAAAATAAGCTATCGAGCTTATTTTTCACACT
>CANRMT010000064.1 GCA_947631815.1 uncultured Eisenbergiella sp. | reverse complement strand
ACAAAATAAAGATTTGACTTGCTCATGATCGGGAGAAAAGCAAGTCAAAGAAGAAGGAAAGCGGGGCGCCTGCCAGATGGAGATCATGGATCGGACGGAGATCAAACTTACAGACGAGAGCATCAGCACATTTTTGGAGGAGATGAAAGCCAGGCATTGCAAGCCGGGATCGGTAACCAGCTACAGACAGACGCTCAACAGCCTTGCCTCATATCTTCCGGACGGACAGGGTGTGAACAGGAATACGGCGGCGGAGTGGAAAGCATGGCTGGAGGAGCAGGGGTTTTCCCGCCGGACCATCAACGCCAGGATCTCTATTCTGAACAGTTTCCTGAAATACGCGGGAAAGCGGGAATGGCAGAAAACGGACTTCTATGAACGGTCTGACGAGATCCAGCCGGAACTGACGAGAACGGAATACATAAGACTTCTGAGAACGGCAAAGATGCTGGATAAAGAGCGGGAGTACCTGCTGATCAAGGTGATGGGCGGTGCGGGGATACGGATCCAGGAGCTGGACCGCGTTACCGTGGAAGCGCTGAAGGCCGGGACGATCCAGACGGAAAGCTATAAGCAGAAACACATCAGAAGGATCCCGAGCTGTCTGCGGAAGGAACTGCTGGCCTATGCGAAGCGGGAAAATATCAGCAGCGGACCGATCTTCATATCGAAAGACGGAAGCCCGATGGTGCGTTCAACGGTATGGTACTGTGTGAGCAGCGTCAGCCGGGACGCCAGAGTGGATGAATCGAAGGCGAATCCGAGGAGCCTGTGGCGGATGTACTGCAGTACCTGGGAAAGGATGGAGCTCAGTATCCAGGCGCTGATGGATCAGATGTATGAAAAGATCCTGGATGAGGAACAGCTTGTGGCGGGCTGGGAGGAATGAGCCGCCGGAAAAGAGTGTTGACGGCTGACAGGGGAAAAGCCGGAGGAGAAGGATAAACACAGCAAAAGTGCATCGGGGGATGCACGAAAGGGGAATGGAGGAAAAAGCGATGTTAAAGAGGAACGGAAAGGGAAGCAGAAAGTACAGCTGGCTGGCACTGCTGATGAGCCTTTGCATGATCGTATCCGCGTCGGGGAACGCGGAGCTGCTCGTGCGCGCGGAAGGAACGCCGACGGATCAGGTCCAGATGGATCAGACCCAGACGGATGTGCTCCCGGAGGATCCCGACGGCGGCACGGCGGAGGGACAGCAGAACCCGGAGGAACAGAAGCCTTCTCTGGATATCCCGACGGATGAGCAGGAAGAGGCGGTCTGGACGCAGGAGATGGAAGACGCCAATGCGGCGGCCGGGCTGTGCGAGCATCATCCGCACCACACGGAGGAATGCGGATATGAGGCGGGCGTGGTATCCCAGCCCTGCACCCATGTACATACGGATGAGTGCTATGAGACCGTGACGAAATGTGTCGTCTTTCCGGAGACGGAGAGAGTGGAAGGAAACGAAGACGGAACGCCGAAGGACGAGGTGACGGATCCGGAGGAAAAAGAAGGCGAAAAGACCGGGGATGCGGAAGTGCAGGACGGTCAGGACGATATTGAGGACGAAGAGGATCCCGACGGGGACGGCTCTGAGGAGCCCGGAACCGGGGACGAAGCCGATGGAAAGGATCAGACCCCTTCTCTCGGTCTCCCGGTGATCCCTATGCCCGATAACAGCGGATCGGGATCCGAGCCCGGGCAGGAGTCCAAAGATACGGAAGATGCCGATAACGGCGAAGGATCCGGGGATGAGACGGAGGCTGATAATTCGAACGCCTCCGGGGATACGGAAGGCTCCACAGACACGGCGGGAGACAGCGGCGCGCAGAGCACCGGCTCCGGAGCGGAGCAGAACGGAGAGCCGTCTGAATCTGAAGAAGATCTCGCATTCGTTCTGGACGGGATGACGGATCTGAGGACCGGCACGCGGCTGGTGAGCCTTGGCGGCATCGGCATGATGCTGGCTCCCGGCATGGAGCTGGATGCGGAGGTGCCGGACGGCTCTGAGGAAGCAGATGGGACGGATGAAGGCGGACTGGATACGGAGAACATGGTCCAGGTGGGCCCTTCCGTGGAGGAGCTCAAGGAAGGCCATGAGTGCAGCGAAGAATCCGGATGCATCACGAGAGTGCTGAACTGTAAGCATGTCCATGATGACGAATGCGGCTATGAGGAAGGAAAGGCCGGAAAGCCCTGTCAGTTCGATTGCCCGCTGGAAGCGGAATATGAATATACCATCGAGTTCCCCGAGGGCGTGAAAACGCTGGAAGGGGAGGCTGTGGAAGAGACCGGTGAAAACGCCGAAACGGAAGAGAGCGGGTCTGAGTCCGGGGAGACGGATAGGCCGCAGATCCAGCCTGGAGTCATGGAGATTCCCGGGTTCATGTTCGCGGACGATGGCATAGAAGGAGTGCCGGGTGAGCAGGAAGAGGGCGGAGAAGGTTCCGAAAATGAGAGTGAAGCGCCTCCGATCGTGATCCCGGGTGACGGCAGGATCCGCACGGACCTGATCGACAACATGGCGTTCGGGGAAGCGGAAGAGACCGAGCAGGTAGACCTTCTGGACGGCGTGAAGGTCGTGAGCGCGGACGGGACGGAAGCGGACGGATATGAAATTTCCGTGTACTTTGTCGGAGATGAGACGTACGATCCGGAAGGCGTGGAATGGGACGGCGAGAGGATCCTGACGGCGGAGAAGGATAAGCTCTACAAGGCGATCTACGTGGCGTATTCCGCGGATGAGCCTGAGAAGTATGTGGCCGCTGGATTGAGAGATGTGGTCGTGTACGGGATCATGACGATTGCTGAGCCGGTGGCAGATTCTGTAGCTGAAATCAATGGGGAGAAATATGCCACTCTGCAGGCTGCTATCGAGGCTGTGGAGGATGGCGAGACGATTGTGCTGCTGAAGGATACGGTTGAAAATAATATTACTTCAAGCGAGGAAAAATCTTATAAGCTTGATATGGATGGGAAAACCGTTGATGGGAATAGTAAAAAAAGGGTATTGGAAATTTCAGGCGGCACTGTAGAAATCGCAAATGGAACGATTAAGAATGGGAAGGTTACCGGTAGCGGAAAGGGAGGAGGAATCTTAGTTTCGAAGGGAACGCTCACGCTGAATAATATAACGCTTTCAGAGAATAGTGCAAATAGCGGTGGTGGCCTGGCTGTGGAATCTAAAGGTGTAGTTATCATGAATGGAGGCCGGATAATTGGTAATTCCGCAGCTGTGCAAACCGGTAACAATTATGGTGGCGGCGTATATGTACATGGCGGTTCCTTCACCATGAAAGGAGCTATAATCAATAATAATACGGCAGGAATAAATGAAATAGACAGGTACGGTAAGGGTGATGGTAGTCATATGGTATATGGCGGGGCCGTCTGTGTGGATAGGGGCGGAACCTTCATCATGGAAAATGGGGAAATAAATGGGAATACTGCTAAGGGAGTATCTGACCTCAAGGGAGGTGGTATTTATATAGAAGGTGGCGCGACGGTTTCTCTTAGCGGTGTGATTTCAGGAAATACAGCTGGCGGAATTGGTATGAGAGGAGAAGCATTCGGCGGCATGGGTGGTGGAATTTATGTACATAATTTCCAGACGCTGAATCTGACAAATGTCGCGATTTACAGTAACGAGGTGCGTTCAGGGAACCAACTGGGCGGAAATATTTGGTATTGTGACAATGGAGAAGGACGGTTTTATGCGACCTCAGGCGGTTTGATTACGGGAGGAAACGCATTACTTAAAGGAGATGATCTCTACTCCTGTGCAGCGGATCCTGATCCCAGGTATAGTTACAATACCGATAAGGCAGATATGCATTTGAGCAGCAGACTTCATGATGGAACACCTGTCGAATGGTTTGAAGATACTGATCCAAGATATAAGGCTAATGGGGATGCTGTGAAAATCGAGGATTTGACACAGTTTTTCAAAGAAAAAGCAAACAGCAGTGTGGCGCTGCACAGTGAAACGACGGGAACCCCAGATGATGCATATTATACGCTGAAAATTTATAATAATACGGCGGGAGATGGCGGCGGCATCGCCTGTAATGGCACGCTGATCATCGGTGAGGATAGTGATATCGATATTCCCGTACAAAAGGTTTGGGTGGATGCCAACGGTGCAGAGGTAAACGCGCCCGAAGGCAGTTCTGTCACAGTGCAGCTGCTGCGGAATGGAAAACCGTTTGAAAGCGTTGAGCTGAACGCGGATAATAACTGGCAGCATACTTTTGAGGATCTGTCCGCGGAGTATGACTGGACCGTGGCGGAGGATGAAGCGAGTATTCCGGCTGGATGGACCAACGGCGGGATTGAGAAGCAGGAAAATGGAATCTGGATCATCACGAACAGGCCTACGCCGACCGAAGGCGATGACGACACGGATACCGACACTGACACCGATACCGACACGGATACAGATACCGATACGGATACTGACACTGACACAGATACCGACACCGATACGGATACCGACACCGATATCCCTACCCCGGTAGACGAGGGCGTCCTCGGCGAGCGGATCATGCCTGTCGCGGAGGAAGGCGTTCTGGGCGAGCGGCGCGGCGTGCTGGGCGTCCGTACCGGAGATGAGTCGCCCATAGTCGGGCTGTCCATGACGGCGCTGGCTGCCGGAGCGGTGATCGTTCTTCTGGGAAGGAAGAAAAGAAGAGAGAAATAAAATGCCGGGCAGGGGCCCTTTGCCTCGCCCCAGAACAGTAAAATTATGAGAGAGCGGCCGCGGAGGATCGGCAATAACTGATCCGAAACGGCCGCTTTCTTTTTCTCATTTTTTGCGGACCGTATGCATCCTGACGGCTCTCAGACTGACGCCGCGCCGTACGTCGGCCCCGCCGTTTGACACATACGCCGCCGCGTTTTGGGGTGGCAAAGCGCCGCAAAATGTGTTATGCTGAATACGGACAGCCGGACGGCACGGGACCGCGAAGAAACGGCAGGCGCCCGGCGCGCCATGCGGGCGGACCCGCCGGGAGGGGCGGTGTCCGGAAAACAGGTTTTGGGAAAAGGACAGGTGGTACATGATGGAAAACAAAATGAACGTAAAACCGGGCAAAAAAATCCTCTACTGCACGAAATGCGGGGCGGAGATCGAAACGAAGTGGTGGAAGAAGATGCCGAAGAAGTGTGGGAACTGCCATGCGACATTCACCCCCATCCCTTCCGACGGCTACGGGATGACCTGTGTGCTGATGATCCTCCTGCTGGCGCTGGAGTTCCTGCTCCTGCATCTGATCCTGGGGGAGAGCAAGTTCGTGTGGCTGATCCTCGCCCTGACCGTGTTCCCGATCCAGCGGTGGTCTGAGAACTGGTATCGCCTCCGCGGGAAAATACGCTTCAACAATGTCGATCTGAAAGAGGAGGAGAAAAAGGAATGAACTTTGGAAAGCTTCGGTCTTTTGAGACGGAAGGAAACCGTGTGCTTCTTCATTTTGAAAAAATGGACGGGCGGCTGGAGATCCTGACGGAAAGGATCGTGAACGTGTTCGCGGGCTTTGTTTCGCCGGATCACCGTTCCAGGGCCATCGAGGGGGAAAAGGCCCGGCCGACGGATTTTTCCGTATCCGGGGAAACGGGGCCGGAGCAGGAAAAGACCGTGACCGTGCGCACCGGGGCGCTGACGGTCAAAGTATATGATGACTTTAAAGTGGATTTTTACCGGGCGGACGGCACGCCCCTCTGCCGGGACTATCGGGGAGAGAGAACGCCGCTGCCCCGGATCAGCCCCTGGATGCAGGCGCTGAGGGAAGCGGAAGGACATAAGGCCGGGGCGGAAACGGAAGAGCCCGTGGAGGTGCTGAAGCGGATCGAAGGGGACGAAGCCTTTTACGGGCTGGGGGACAAGACCGGCTTTCTGGACAAACGGGGCTACGACTATGTGATGTGGAACACGGACGATCCCGACCCGCAGATGGACAATTTCAAATCCCTGTACAAATCCATCCCGTTTTTCATCACGCTGCGCCAGGACGCGGTGTTCGGGCTGTTCTTTGACAACCCCTGCCGTTCCGTTTTCGATATGGGGAAGGAGTCGCCGGACTATTACCGCTACGGCGTGACGGGCGGCAACCTGGACTATTATCTGATCGCCGGAGACAGCATGCCCGAGGTGGTGGGCGGCTACACCTATCTGACGGGGACCGCGCCGCTGCCCCAGAAATGGACGCTGGGATACCAGCAGAGCCGCTGGAGCTATATGTCGCAGGAGGAGGTTCTGGACGTGGCCCGGAAAATGCGGGAATGCGGGATCCCCTGTGACGTGATCCATCTGGATATCGATTACATGGACGGCTACCGGGTGTTCACCTGGAACAAAGACCGTTACGACAGCCCGGAGGGCGCGGTGGCGGCGCTGGCGGAGCAGGGCTTCAAGGTCGTGACCATCATCGATCCCGGCGTGAAAAAAGAAGAAGGATACTATGTCTACGATGAGGGCGTGGAGAACGGTTATTTCGCCACCACGCCGGAGGGAGAGATCTATGTCAACGCCGTCTGGCCCGGAGACGCGGTCTATCCGGATTTCGGCAGTCAGAAGGTGCGGGACTGGTGGGCCGGGAAACAGCAGTTCCTGCTCGATAAGGGTGTGCGCGGCGTCTGGAACGATATGAACGAACCGGCCAGCTTCCGCGGCGAGCTGCCGCAGGATGTGGTGTTCACCGACGAGGATGCGCCTTCGGATCACGCCCGGATGCACAATCTGTACGGACACAACATGGCGAAGGCCACCTATCAGGGCCTGAAGGAGCGGGATGGGCGCAGGCCCTTCGTCATCACCCGGGCCTGTTACGCGGGCACGCAGAAATACAGCACCGCCTGGACCGGGGACAATCACAGCATCTGGGCCCATCTGCAGATGCTGATCCCTCAGCTCTGCAACCTGGGCTTAAGCGGCATGCCCTTCGTGGGCACCGACGTGGGCGGGTTCGGCTCGGATACGACGAAGGAGCTTTTGTGCCGCTGGGTACAGGCGGGCAGCTTTTCCCCGCTGTTCCGCAACCACTCCGCGCTGGGCGTGCGCTATCAGGAGCCCTGGCGGTTCGATGAGGAGACGCTGGATATTTACCGGGAAGCGGTGCGGCTGCGCTACCGCCTGATCCCTTACTATTACGATCTGTTTTTCACCGGGGAGACGACGGGGCTTCCCATCATGCGCCCGCTGGTGCTGCATTACGAGAAGGATCCCGCGGCCAGGGAGTGCGGCGACGAATTCCTGGTGGGTGAAAACCTGCTGGTGTCGCCGGTGGTGCAGCAGGGAGCCCGGATCAAGACGGTATATCTGCCGGAGGGCGTCTGGTATGACTGGCATACCGGGGAGCGTCTGGAGGGCGGGCGCTGGCTGATCCGGGAAGCGCCGCTGGACACCTGTCCGCTGTACGCAAAGGCGGGGACGGTCCTGCCGGTATGGCCGGACCAGAACTACGTGGGCGAGAAGGATACGGACGGGACTCTGCGGCTGGAGGTCTTTCCGGGAGAAGGCATATGGGAGCATTTTCAAGACGACGGAGAGAGCTTCGCCTACCGGGAGGGCGTGTACAACCAATATCACTGCGCGCTGACGGCGGACGGGAGGCTGACGGCGGAGCTCGTGCATGCGGGCTATGCGAAGCGGTATCACAGCGCGGAGGTCCGCTGCCTGGGACGGGTTTACCGGGCGGAGTTCGCGGACGGGCGTTTTGAGATCCTGTTGGAAAAATAAGGACAGGATCAGGAAACGAAAGCATGATCCGCCCGGCGTCCGCATATATTAGTGCAAAACGCCGGGCGGTTTTTCTATGCTGAACTATATCTGGGCTTTTATGATCGCGGTGGGCATCCTGTACGGGGCCTTTACCGGGAACATCGAGGCGGTATCCAACGCGGCGCTGGACAGCGCCAGAGAGGCGGTGGACCTCTGCATCACCATGATCGGCGTCATGGGGCTCTGGGTGGGGCTGATGGAGATCGCGAAGGATTCCGGCCTGATCCGGCGGATGACCCGCGGCATTCAGCCCTTCGTTTCCTTCATGTTCCCGCGGCTTCCGAAGGATCACGCGGCGCGGGAGTACATTTCCGCCAACCTCATCGCCAACATCCTGGGGCTGGGCTGGGCCTGCACACCGGCGGGCCTGAAGGCCATGGAGGCGCTGCAGGAGCTGAACGAGGAGGAGTGCGCGCGGAATCAGGGGCTGCGCGGGGCAGCCGATACGGGCTGCGCGGGCAGGCCGGGCTTTGATCCGAAGGTCGCCAGCAATGAGATGTGTACGTTCCTGATCCTGAACATTTCTTCCCTGCAGCTGATCCCGGTGAGCGTGATCGCCTACCGGAGCCAGTACGGCAGCGTGAATCCCACGGCCGTTGTGGGGCCGGGGATCCTGGCGACGCTGGTGAGCACGCTGGCGGGGATCGTGTTCTGCAAGTTTATGGATAGAAAGCGGAGGACATAGGCCCGGCGGTGCCGACGGAAAAGGCCGGGGCGGGAGTGTGACGGGATGAAAAAAAGACTGCTTCACAACAAGCCGATCTTCATACAGCTTTTACAGTTTTCCCTGGTGATCAGCCTGATCCCGCTTTTGCTGGTCTTCGGCCTGCTGTACCGGAAAATGGGCGGCATGGTGACGGACGAGCTTTCGGATTATCATGACCAGATCGTGGCTCAGTATGTGCAGAATCTGCAGGCGCGGCTGGAGCAGTACAACAACAGTCTGGATTATATTTCCAAAAACACGTTGATCCAGGAGAATCTGCGGAACGCCTCCGGGAACCCTTACGATAAGGGCGTGGTGATCACCAGCGAGGTGTATAAGTGTCTGCTGCTGGACCGACAGTCCGAGATCCGCAACTGCATGATCTATTCCCTGGTGGACGACAGCCCCGTATACGGCGCCAGCGTGACCATGATGCAGGAGGCCAGCCGGGAGGTGTGGTATCTGCAGGAGCGGGCCATGTCCGAAAACTGCTTCATGTATTTCACGCTGGACGGCACGGTGCCGGTGCTTTCCTTTGTGCAGAACATCGAGTGGGCCGACCGCGAGAATCTGAAGCATGAGCAGATCGGCATCGTGAAGCTGGATCTTCGGGTAAACAACCTGTTCATGCCCATCGCGCCCGAAGAAGAGGCGCGGATGAACTATGATGTGATCGTGTGCGGACAGGACGGGAAGGTCTTCTTTTCCACGGATCCGGAAAAAAAGGAGCTGCCGGATGCGCTGGAAAAGGGCATCGTGGCGAGCGATACGGGAAATTATATCGTGAACGAGACGGAGCTGGAGGATTACGGGCTGCGGCTTCTGTTTGTGTTTGACCAGAGGGAGCTTCAGCAGCGGAAGCGGGAAGCGCTGTGGATCGTATTTCCGATCCTGGCCGCCGTGATCGCCGTGACCGCGGTGTGCGCCTGGGTGTACGGCCGGGATTTTTCAAAGCGCGTGGGCCTTTTGGTGAGCAAGTTCCGGCGCGCGGAAACCGGCAATCTGGCACCGTCCGAGCCCATCGGCGGCCGGGACGAGGTGGCGATGCTGGACGAGCAGTTCGGGCACATGCTGACCACGCTGGAGGAGCTGATCCAGACCAACTTCGTGCAGCAGCTGGAAAACGAAAAGGCACAGCTGCGGAACCTGCAGCTGCAGATCAACCCCCATTTCCTGTACAATACGCTGGAGACCATCAGCTCCATCGCGGCGGTGAACCACGCCTTTGTGGTCTGCGATATGTGTGAAAAGCTGGGCGATATCTTCCGCTACAGCCTGGGGAAGAACTACGGGGAATATGTGACGCTGGAGCAGGAGCTGTCCCATACGAAAAACTATATCTTCATCCAGCAGATCCGATACGGGAACCGGTTTGATGTCTCTTACGGGATCGATGTGGATGCCGGAAGCTATAGGGTCCTGCGGTTCATCCTGCAGCCCGTGGTGGAAAACGCGATCCTGCATGGGCTGGTGGAGCGGCAGGAAAAGGGAATGCTGACCATATCCGCCCGTGAGGAGGGCGGATGCCTGCTGATCGGGGTCGCGGACGACGGCGTGGGGATGGACGCGGACCAGGCCGCCGCGCTGAGGGCATACATGGAACGGGAGGATGAGCCGGAGGAAAAGGTGGGAAGCATCGGACTGCGCAATGTGAACCGCCGCCTGCAGCTGGCCTGCGGCCGGGAATACGGGCTTTCCATCGAGAGCAGTCCCGGGAAGGGCTGCAGCGTCACGTTCCGCCTGCCGGTGCTGCCGGTGGAGAAGAACGGGAAAGGATGACGGCGCGGCGCCGGGCAGAAAGCGGCAGGGCGCGGGGGCATACTGCGCCGGACTGAGAGCGGCAGGACGCGGCGTCAGACGGCGCCGGACTGAGAGCGGCAGGACGCGGCATCGGGCGGTGACGGGCGGAGAGAGAGCGGCAGAGGGGGCCGCGGCATATGGGAAAAGAGATGCGGAAAAATATCCTGATCGTGGACGATGAACAGTTGATCCGGCAGGGTTTTCTGGCCCGTCTGGAATATCTGAAGATCGAGCGGGACGAGGTGTTCGAGGCCGCCAGCGGCCGGGAGGCGCTGGAGATCGTGCGGCAGCATCCGGTGGACATCGTGGTGACGGACATCCGCATGCCCGATCTGGACGGGCTGACGCTGATCCGGCAGGCCAGGGAGATCAACCGGGAGATCCGTTTCGTCGTGCTGAGCGGATATGCGGAGTTCGCCTATGCGGAAAGCGCGATCCGGCTGGGCGTGCGGGAATATCTGCTCAAACCGCTCTCCAATGAGGAGCTGAAACGCACCTTTGACAAGCTCTATGAGGAAATGGAGCAGAGCAGCCGGATGCAGGAATCGCTGCGGCGGGAACTGCGGCTGTCCCTGGAGCAGCGGGAATACCGGCAGGAGAGGGAGATCAACGCGCTGGTCTCCAACCTGTCCGACTTGGAGGTGGGCGCGGAGCAGCTGCAGCGCGCCATGCGCCCGGAGGAGGAAGCGGACGGTGCGGGAGAGACGGCCGGTATGGGAGAAAATCCGGCCGTTGCCGGAGAGGACCTGTCCGGCGCGGGAAGGAATCCGGGCGGAGCGGGAGAAATGTCTGCCGCCGCACTGGCGCTGGTGAGCGTGGAGCTGGAGCAGGTGGAAAGCCACGGATTTTCCGGGGAGGATCATGAGCTTCTCCGTTTTTCCGTGCGGAACGTGTTCCATGAGATCCCCGCCGACTGTGAAAAGGCCATCGTGAACTGCCTGTCGGACTATTGGCTCTTATACGCGCTGTTTCTGGGGGACGGGGAAAAGAAGCTGCGGGAGGAGATCAGCCGGATCTACGGGCGGATGGCGCTGGTGCTGAAAAAGATCGGCATCCATGTCAGCATCGGCGTGTGCGGCATTGGCCCCAGGCTGACCGGCCGGTCCCGGCAGGAGGCGGAGAGCGCCCTGCAGCAGAGGATGGCCTACGGAAGCGGCCTGTATTTTTACGAGGAACGGAAGCCGGAGCTGCGGTTTCCCGATACGCAGGTACAGCGCCTGGGCCAGTATCTGGAGAGCGGGGAGCTGGAACGGATCCCGGAGCTGCTTTCACAGATCTTTTCCGAGGAAAAGGCGCGCAGGTACGGAACGTCCTATCTGCAGTTCATGTGGATCTCTTCCCTGAATCAGGTCTTCCATTATTTCAGCCGTCAGGATGAGGGGAGCGCCGGAATGGACCGGCTGATGAAGGGCTTTTTCTCGCCGGACCGGGTGCGGACGGTGGAGGAGCTTCGGGAAAAGCTGTGGCAGATCATTTCCGAGTGTGTGGACGCGGAGCGGCTTCCGGACGCCAGTCTGAGCAGCCGCATCCGGATGGCGGAGCAGTATATCCGGAATCATTATGAGGAAAATCTCACCGTCTCCGACCTGGCGGAACGGTTCGGGATGAGCCCCAATTATTTTTCCTTCGCGTTCAAAAAAGAGCTGAACTGTTCCGCGGTCTCCTGTCTCACGAACGCGCGGCTGCAGAAGGCGAAGGAGCTTCTCACGGGCTCCGACCTGAGCGCTGCGGATATCGCGCAGCGCGTGGGATACCGGGAGAGCCAGTACTTCTTCCGGGTGTTCAAGCGCAACACGGGGATGACGCCGCTGCAGTACCGGGAGAGAGCGCGGGAAAGCCGGGGAAAATAAACCCGCCCGCCCCGGACGCCCTGCCCCCGCTCCTTCCCCTGCGGACGACGGGCGCTCAATGGCGAGAGGCTTGATGTGAAAATACGAGAAAATCCGTCAGCGGCGGTCGATGACCTCGCCGGGGAATACGAACTGTCTGAGCGAAGCGAGTTTTCGTATTCCCCGGCGGTTTTAGGCATCGAACCGCCGCTGATTGGATTTTCCGTGTTTTCACATGGCCTCCGCCATGAGCGCCCGTCGTCCGCAGGGGAAGGAGCGGGGGCAGGGCGTCCGGGGCGGGCGGGTTTATTTTCCCTGGCCGTTCAGCGAAGGCGGATCGGCGGGGCCACGCAGATCAGGTTTTCGAGGGCCGTGTCGTTTTCGAAGAGCTCGGGGATCAGGACCGTGCCGGGGGCGAAGTCGGAGACCGCAATGACATCGCCGGGGGAGCACTCGCCCTGCCCCGCCGCGGTGCGCAGCGCGATGCGGTACTGCTCCGGGTGCGGCGTATAGCCGGGCTTCCCGGTCTGCCGGACGGAGAAGCGGATCGCGCCGTCCTTCAGATCGGCCAGGAGCAGCGCGCCCCGGGAGACCCAGGTGCGCATATTTTTTATGGCATGTGTCAGCTCGAGGGCGATATCGCCGCCTTTTTCTCCCTCGATGTAGGTGCCGTAATGCCCTGCCAGGGGCGTACTGCCGTGCAGGTCCATCCCGCAGGTGGCGGCCAGGCAGCAGCCGGAGAACACCAGATTTTCCCAAAGGCGCAGGGCCGGTTCGTTGACCTGGTGCAGCGGCTCCAGATTGTTGAAGATCTCGATGAAATCACAGCAGGAGTAGTCCGTCATTTCCATTTCAAAGCGGCAGCCTTTGGCGAAGGGCCAGCCGAAGGAATAGGGATGGGCGATGCCCGTCAGGGCCCCTTTGGCGGAGGCGGCCCGGAACAGAAGCTCGGGCTTATGCCGGTTGATATCCTCCCAGGGCACATATTCCGTCAGGTTCAGGCACAGAATGTGCCCGTAATAGGTGGTGTATTCCATGCCGGGGATGAAGTCGATGGGCAGATGGTTTTCCTCGATGATCCTGCGCATCTTGGGGTTCCCGGATATGGTGTTGTGATCCGTCAGCGCGAAGCCGTCCACGCCGTCGGCCAGAAAAAAGTCGATCAGCTCCCGGCAGTTGAAGGACGCGTCGGATTCCGTCGTGTGATTGTGCAGCTCCAGTCTTTTATACATAAGATCGTCTCCTCATCTGACGCTCAACGCGCGCGCACGGTCAGGGTATATGCGGTGTTGTCCAGAAGGACGGAAAACGCCAGCACCGTCACCCGCAGGACCCCTTCGATGCAGGGCTGGGGGATGCAGCCCTCCGTGGCCTCCTCCGGGGAAAAATACATGTGGCGCGTCTCCAGCTGCCGGTGAATGCCGCCGATAAACGTGCCGTTCAGGGTGGCGATGGTGTGAATCTCCGTCTTCATCTCGTGGTAGATCGCGTGCTCCAGCTCCTCCGGAGAGGAAGGGGCGAGCCCGTATTCCTTTTCGCAGTAGTCCAGCAGTTCTTTTTTGAGCGCTTCGCTCACGTCTCCCGGAGAAAAATGGCGGGGGCCGAAGGAAAATTCGATGTCCAGTTCCCGGTAGGTCTGATCCAGGCAGACGGTGTAGGAGATCTGGCCCGTGAAATCCCGGCACAGCGTCCCGCCCACCTGATAGATCGTCTTCATGTCTTCCATGGCGTTTGCCCTTCCAGTAAGATTTTTTCTCATCATAATCTTTTCGGAACGGGATGTCAACGCTTTTGCGCCTCGCCCCGCCGCGGTCGGAAATGTGGATATTTACAGCCCCAGGAAAATATGCTATTCTTGTCTCACGCTTTTCGCACGTCCGATTTCAAGGTCAGGCGGCGGGGAGGGCGTGTGCGGCTCGGTGCCTTTGCCGCGGCGCATCGACGATCAGCCTGTGGGCCTTTTCGGCCCGCGGCAGGAAATACGGGATGTTTGAGCGAAGCGAGTTCCCCGTATTTCCTGCCGGTATCGGGCCGGAAAGGTTTGCAGGCTGATGGTGCGCCGCGGCATCGGCCCGAGCCGCACACGCCCTCCCCGCCGCCCACCCCCGAAACCGGACGTGCGAAGGATCAGAACGGAGGTATTTTCATGGAGAAGAGGTTGATGTTTCGGGAGGACGGCACGTTTCGGATCATGCAGCTGACGGACATGCACTACACCGACGATGACGACGACGACCGCCGCACGGTGGAGATGGCGAGGCGGCTGATCGCGCAGGAAAAGCCCGACCTGATCGTGGTCACGGGAGATCTGGTATACGGAACGGATAACTACCGGAATCTGAATAAGGCCGCCGCGCCCATGGCGGAGTCCGGCGTTCCCTGGACCTTTGTGTTCGGCAATCATGACGTGGAGCAGCACGGGGACCGGAAGACCATGTTTTCCATGCTGCAGGCCATGCCGGGCTTCGTGGGGGAAAACGATCCGGAGGCGCAGGACGGCTGGGGGAACCATATGCTTCCTGTTTATGACGGTAACGGCGTGCTCCGCTGGGCGGTCGCCGGGATCGATTCCGGGGCCGACAATCCGCGCAGAGAGGTGGGCGGATATGCGTTCGTGCCGCGGCGGCAGCAGATCTGGTACGAAGGGGCGCTGCGCAAATTGGAAAAGCAGGCGGAGGCGTTTTCCGTGCTGGCCTTTCAGCATATCGCGGTGCCGGAGATCAGCGACCTGTGGAATTACGGGACCTGCTACGGCGTGAAGCGGGAGGGCTTCGGCAGTCCCATCGTCAACAGCGGGCAGTTTCTTTCCCTGCTGGAGGACGGGCACACGAAGGGCCTGTTTTTCGGCCATGATCATCTGAATTCGTTTTACGGGTCCTATTTCGGGCTCGTGCTGGGCTTCGGGCGCGCCAGCGGCTACGGCGGCTACGGCGAAACGGACTTTCCGAAGGGGGCCCGTCTGTTCACGCTGCGCCGGGACGATCTGGAGCACTTCGAGACCTGGGAGGTCCTGGAGGACGGAAGGGAACTGAAGAAAGTGAGAAAATACGATCCGCTGCACAGGAGGGACGAAGCCTGATGGCGGAAATCCGAAAATACGGAAACGCGAAGCACGCGCCGACAGTCTTTTGATGTCGGCGCGTGTTTTCGTCAGAGGATAGCTTTGAAAAAACAGCCGCCCGCGGCCCCGACATATCGTGCGTTCCGCGGGAGGTCCGCGCCGTGCCGGGGTCTGACCGCCCATACGCCCCGGTTTGTGCGCAAAGTACATTTGTGGGGAAAAACAGATTTTGCCGCATCCGGCGGCGCTGGTGTTTTTCTATAAAAAAAAGTAAGAAAAATGTAAAATATGAGCAAAAATTAAGAAAAAATTCCGGAATCGTAGAAATGTCCACTGCAAATTACAGATTTGTCCATTGCGGAGGAGTTCATAAAACCTGTCTTTGGTATCAGACATTAAAAAATGGCGTTAACTCATTGAAAAATGAAAGCTGCTGCAGTAGATTTGCAG
>CANRMT010000063.1 GCA_947631815.1 uncultured Eisenbergiella sp. | reverse complement strand
GAAAAATTTGACAAAAAGAAAGCAGGTTTTAAGCAGCCTGCAAGTACTTTTCCTTTTATTTAACTGTCAAACTCCCGTGCCTATTTTTTGCAAAAATGCGTAAAATATGTATTGACAGAACCGGCTTCGTATCCTAAAATACTTTTGTATGTTTGCATTAGAACGTCCGTGTCCGGCTTTAATGAAACAGACCCCGAATATACAGGTTGACTCATGGAGGTATCACTGTGGCTAACATTAAATCTGCCAAGAAGAGAATTCTGGTAAACAGGACCAAAGCGGAGAGGAACAAGATGATCAAATCTTCCGTGAAGACGTCCATTAAGAAGGTTCGCGCCGCGATCGATGCGCAGGATAAAGAGGCTGCCAAGGCTGCGCTGCTCGCCGCCACCTCTACCATCGACAAGGCTGCCAGCAAGGGGATCTACCACAAGAATACGGCATCCCGCAAGGTATCCCGCCTGGCGAAGGCTGTGAACGAAATGGCCTAAGACCCTTTCGTTCAGCGTATTTTTCAGAAAGAACGAATCCCCTGTTCAACCGTCGGAACAGGGGATTTTTCTGTCTTCTCCCGGCCGGTCCCACAGAGGGGCCGACCGGTCTTTTTATGAGGAACTATATCCTGTCTTATGCTTTCTCCGTCAGCTGAAGACCCAGCGCCGTGATCAGCGCCCAGACATAGGGCGCTCCGAAGCAGTTCAGGCTCTTCGGTCCCGTGATCCGATGCTCTTCATCCGCCCGGAGCTTCTCCAGCGCCGTGTGAAAGGTGGCATAGGTGATGGACTTGGACCTGCGGTCCACGAACATTTCCCCGCCCCTGATCGTGTACTGAAAAGGCAGCTTTTTGGCCGTATAAAAGATCTCCCCCTGATGGGCTTCCAATTCTTCCCAGAAATCCCGCTTTTCCATAGACCGCTGACCTCCGGCGCTCAGCGCGCATACTGGCTGTTGTAGAGAGCCGCGTAAAAGCCGCCCTTTTTCAGCAGCGATTCGTGATTCCCCTGTTCGATGATCTGTCCGTCCTTCATGACCAGAATGATGTCCGCCGTCCGGATCGTGGACAGCCTGTGGGCGACGATAAAGCTGGTCCGCCCCTCCATCAGCTTCGCGAACGCATTCTGGATCTCCATCTCCGTCCGGGTATCGATGGAGGAAGTCGCCTCATCCAGGATCAGCATGGGCGGCTTGCAGAGCATGAGCCTCGTGATGCACAGAAGCTGCTTCTGTCCCTGAGAAAGGCTGCCCCCGTCCTCTCCGATCACCGTATCGTAACCGTTCGGCAGCCGTTTGATGAAGCTGTGCGCGTGACAGGCCTTTGCCGCCGCGATCACCTCTTCCTCCGTCGCCGAAGGCCGCCCGATCGTGATATTGTCCCGGATGGTGCCGCTGCGCAGCCAGGTTTCCTGCAGCACCATGCCGTACCCGGCGCGCAGGCTCTTTCGGGTCAGCTCCCGGATGTCGATGTCCTCCACCTTCACGGCGCCCGCCGTCACATCATAGAAGCGCATCAGCAGGTTGATGACCGTGGTCTTGCCGCAGCCCGTGGGCCCGACGATGGCCACCCGCTGGCCGGGACGCACCGCCAGATCGAAATGCTCGATCAGCTTCTGCCTCTCCGTGTAGGAAAAGCTCACATCCTCCAGCGCCACTCGGCCGCTCACATCCGTCAGCGTCTTCGCGTTCTCCGCCTCCGGGAGCTGCGGCGTCTCCTCGATCAGATCGAACACCCGCCCGGCGCAGGCGATGGCGTTCTGCAGCTCGGTCACCACGCCGGAGATCTCATTAAAGGGCTTGGTGTACTGATTCGCGTAGCTTAAGAAACAGGCCAGCTGTCCCACGCTCAGGCGTCCCGCCACGGCCGCCAGCGCGCCGGTCACGCCCACGCCCGTATATACCAGGCTGTTGACGAACCGGGTGGCCGGATTGGTGATGGAGGAGAAGAAAATGGCCTGCAGGGAGCATTTCTGCAGCCTGACGTTGATCTCGTCAAACCGTTCCAGGATCTTTTTCTCCCGGGAAAACGCCTGCACCACCTTCTGATCCCCGATCATTTCATCGATCAGCGCGGTCTGTTCCCCGCGGGCCTCCGACTGTGCCTTAAACATCGTAAAGGTGCGCTTCGCGATGAAGGAGGCCACGAACAGGGAAACCGGCGTGACCAGAAGCACCACCAGCGTGATCCCGACGTTGACGCTGAACATGAAGCACAGCGTCCCCACGATGGTGATCACACCGGAAAAAAGCTGCGTGAAGCCCATCAGCAGGCCGTCCGCGAACTGATCCACGTCTGCGATGACGCGGCTGACGATCTCGCCGTGGGCATGTCCGTCGATGAATTTCAGCGGAAGGATCTCGATCTTCCGGAACGCCTCATTGCGGACATCCCGCACGATCTGATATGTCATCTTGTTGTTGCAGACGTTCATGAGCCACTGGGCCAGGGCCGTCACCGCGATGACGGCGCCCATTTTTTTCAGGACGAAAAACACGCCCGGAAAATCCACATTTCCCGGCCCCAGGATGCAGTCCACCGCATCGCCGATCAGAAGCGGCAGATACAGGGTGGACGCCACCGTGACGGCCGCCAGGAAAATGGAAACGCCCAGGAAGAACCGATAGCGTTTCATATACCGCAGCACCTTGCGGACGGTCTCGAGCTGTCTGGAATCCATCTTTTTCGCCATATCAGCCGACCTCCCTTCCGCTCTGCGCCTTCCCCGCGTCCTTATCGAACTGAGAATAGTAGATCTCCTGATAGACCCGACAGTTTTCCAGCAGAGACTGATGCGTCCCCATGCCGATCACCTCGCCGTCCTCCAGCACCAGGATCTTGTCCGCGTGCTGGATGGAGGACGTCCGTTGGGAGACGATGAAAGTGATGGTGTCTCCGCCTCTTTCGGCCAGCGCCCGCCGCAGCGCCGCATCCGTGGCGAAATCCAGCGCCGAGGCGCTGTCATCCAGGATCAGCACATCCGGCTTTTTCACCAGCGCCCGGGCGATGGTGAGACGCTGCCGCTGCCCGCCGGACAGGTTCCTGCCTCCCTGGGCCACCCGGGTCTGCAGCCCCTCTTCCTTCTTTTCCACGAATTCCTTCGCCTGGGAGACCGTCAGCGCCTCCCACAGCTCTTCCTCCGCGGCGTTCTGACCGCCCCAGCGCAGATTCTCCTCGATGGTCCCCGCGAACAGCACGGCCCGCTGCGGCACGACGCCGATCCTTTCCCGCAGCGCCCCGAGGTCATATTCCTTCACATCCCTGCCGTTCACCAGCACCCGTCCCTTCGTGGCGTCGTAAAACCGGGGAATCAGGTTCACCATGCTGGTCTTGCCGCTGCCCGTGCCGCCGATGATGCCGACGGTCTCTCCGGCCTTCGCTTCAAAATCGATATCCGTCAGCGCCTCGCTGCCCGCGCCCGCATAGGTCAGGCTCACGTGCTCGAACCGCACGCTGGGGCCGTTGCCGGACTTTTTCCCCTGTCCCTCCTGGCCGCCGGGGACGTCTTTCCCGCTCCCTTCTCCGCCGTACTCTTTTCCCGTAAAGCTTCCCGGCTTCAGGCTGCTCTCCACCTCCAGGATGCTCTGTATGCGGTTGCCGCAGGCGAATGCCTTGGTCATGGTGATGATGAGGTTGGCCAGCTTCACCAGCTCCACCAGGATCTGGGACATATAGTTGACCAGCGCCACCACCTGGCCCTGTGTCAGGATCCCGCTGTCCACCCGCACGGCGCCGGTGTACAAAAGCAGCACGACTGCGCCGTTCACGATCACATATGTAACCGGGTTCATCAGCCCCGAGATCCGTCCCACGAATTTCTGCAGGCCGGTGAGCCTCTCCGTTTCCTCCTCGAAGCGGACCCGCTCCTCCTCCTCCTTGTTGAAGGCGCGGATCACACGCACGCCTGTCAGATTTTCCCGGGTCAAAAGCAGTACCTGATCCAGCGCGCCCTGCACCTTCCTGTACAGGGGCATGGTCCAGAGCATGATGCCGAACACGACGATGGACAAAAGCGGGATCGTCACCACGAAAATAAAGGCCGCGGGCACATCCACCGTAAAGGCCATGACCATGGCGCCGAACACGATGAAGGGGGAACGCAGGAACAGGCGCAGCGTCAGGTTCACGCCGGACTGCACCTGGTTGATATCGCTGGTCAGCCGGGTGATCAGCGTGGAAGTGCCGATCGTATCCATCTCCGTGTAGGAAAGGCTCTGTACATGGGAAAACAGCGCGTGCCGCAGTCCCGCGGCGAACCCCGTGGCCGCGCGGGCGCTGAAATACTGCGCGGTGATGGAACAGACCAGTCCGATGACGCCCAGCGCCACCAGCACCAGGCACATTTTCACGATGTATCCCCGATCCTCGTTGGCGATCCCGGTGTCGATCACTGCGGCCATCACCAGCGGCACGAACAGCTCGAACAGCGCCTCCAGCATTTTAAACAGCGGCGCCAGAACCGTTTCCCGCTCATAGCCCTTCAGATAGATCAGCAGTTTTTTCATGTTCCCTTACCTCAAAGAAAGTTTTTCAGTTCGCTCAGCATATGTATCTCATGATCGGGAAGGATCCCGCTTTCATTCCGCAGCCCCTTCGGATTGAACCAGCAGGAGGAAAGCCCCGCGTTTTTCGCCCCGAGGATATCCGAGGTCAGGGAATCCCCGATCAGCAGGATCTCGGACGGCCGGACTTCCGGATCCATCCTTTCGAAGCATCTGTCGAAAAATTCCTTCTTCGGCTTCTGCGCCCCGATCTCCTCGGAAATAAAGCAGTCCCGCATCAGCCCCGCGATACCCGCCAGGCGCAGACGGCTCCTCTGTACCTGCGCGAACCCGTTGGTCACGACATAGAGCGGATATCTGTCATACAGATACCGCAGCGCCGCTTCGGCCCCCGGGATCAGCTCATGTCCGTCCCCCAGGAAGACCTCGTAATCCCGTTCCACCGCGACGCCGTCCGCCTCGATCCCGAGCCGCTCGAACAGCCGCGTATACCGCTGGCTGCGGATATCCGCCTTTTCGATCTCGCCCCGTTCAAATGCCTTCCAGAGACTGTCGTTGATGGAGCTGTAGAGTCTGCACCGCTCCTCCGTCGGCTCCACGCCGGCCTTTGACAGCGCCCGGAAGAATGCCTGACGCTCCGCCGCCTCAAAGTCCAGGAAGGTGCCGTCCATATCCAGAAAAAGCGCCTGAAAACCCATGTGATCTCCTCTTTCGTCCCGCGTCTGCCCCTCCCGGCCAGCCCGTTCCGAACGCCGTTCCATGCACAGGGCCGCGAAACCGCGGCCCCTCATTTCATGCCGGAAGGACATCCGCATTGCGCACGTCCTGTCGGTTCAGATTTCGATCGTATATTCCGCTGTGAAGACCCCGCCGGGATCCAGCGCATTGCTCCATTCCCGTTCCTGCAGCGTCCCGGAAAAATCCGCCCTGTCGCATCTGCCGTACCAGGGCTCGATGCAGACGAAGGGCGCGGTCTTATGCGGCACGGACCAGACGCCGAACACCGGCGCGGCGAAGCTCACCGTGACATAGGGCTTCCGGTCCGGCGTGCAGAGGGAGACCCGATGGGCCTGATGGTTCTCGATCACCAGCGCGTCGTCGTCGAACAGATGCTCTCCGATCTGCAGACAGCCGCCGTCCAGCGGATATGTCCGCAGCGTATCCGAAGCCAGACCGTCCGCACCGATCATGCGGCTCACCACTTCGCCGTCCGCGTCGAAGGAAATGTAATGATCCGACTGCTTTTCCCCTTCCTCCAGCGGACACACGAAGGCGGGATGCCCGCCGATGGAAAAATACATGGTCTCCTCGCCCCGGTTCTGTACGTTCCAGAGCACCTCCAGCTTCCGCCCGTCCAGCCGGTAGCCGATCTCCAGCCGAAAACGGAACGGGAACTGCCGTAAGGTATCCGCATTGGATTCCAGGAAGAACCAGATCTCGTTCTGCGTCACGGACATCAGCTCGAAGCCCATGTCCCTGGCGAAGCCGTGCTGGGGCAGGCTGTACACATGACCGTTGTGCCGCACTTCCTTATTGCGGTAGTTCCCCACCAGAGGGAACAGAACGGGCGAAGTGCGCTTCCAGTACAGCGGATTGGCGTTCCACATGTACTCCCGCCTGGTCCGGCAGTCCTTTAAGGATTTCAGCTCCGCGCCGTGCGTCGTCAAAAGCACCGCCAGTTCATTGTTCTTGATCGTGTATACGCCCATGCGCAGCCCTCCTCAGCCTCATCTCTGTCTCTATCTTATCATATCCTATCCGAAAATCCAGCCCCGTTTTCAGTCCGTCATGCCGCAGCAGCGAAACAGCGCGTGTCCCAGCAGGGCGCCGAAGCAGTTGAGCAGGATATCGTCCACATCGAAGGCCCCGAATCCGGTGATCAGCTGAAACAGCTCGATCCCGCTCACCAGCACGAACGCGTTGATGAGAAGCACCCAGACATGTCTGCTGTCCCTGTGCAGGAACGGCAGCAGAAAGCCGAAGGGGACGAAGGTGATCACGTTGCCGAACAGGTTTTCAAAGCTGTTCAGCTGGCCCCAATAGCGGATATACATGCGGATCGTCCGAAAGAGCGTGAAATTCGCCGTGTCCAGTCCCTCCAGGATCACGCCCTTTTCCCAGGAGCGGACGATCTGCCAAAGCTGCTCTGCCGGATACTTGAACACGATGACCCGAAGCATGACGAACAGGTATATGACAAAGAGTCCGCGCAGGATGCGCTTCGTGCGTGCAGCTTTTTCATCATCTTCCGTCGCCAGGCAGTATTGTAATGCGCTCCAGACCCTTGTCACAGATCAAAAACCTCCGCCGCACGTTTTGCCGTATCCATCAGACGATCTCCCAGGGATTTTCCTTCCCTTCTCCGAACAGCTTACAGCTGGTGAGGGAATCCCGGATGACGGTCTTGACCTCGTTGTCCGTATAGAAGGCCATGTGGTGGGAAACCGTCACATTGGGGAAGCTGCGCAGGATCGCCAGCTCCCTGTTATTCAGGATATCGTTTTTGTGGTCGTAATAGTACAGTCCGAACTCTTTTTCCACCACATCCAGACCGGCGGCGCCCACCTTCCCGCTCTCTATGGCGGCGATCAGCGCCTCCGAATCGATCAGGCCGCCCCTGGCGGTGTTGACGATGATCACGCCGTCCTTCATCCGGCCGATGGTCTCCGCATTGATCAGATGATGGTTTTCCTCCGTCAGCGGCGTGTGCAGGGTGATCACATCGGACTGCGCCAGCAGCTCGTCCAGGCTCACATAGGACGCCTGCGCCTTCACCTCTTCGCTTTCGAACAGATCATGGGCAAGGATCCTGCAACCGAACCCGGAGAGATCGCCGATCACGGTCCTGCCGATCCGCCCCGTGCCGATGACGCCCACCGTCAGGTCCTTCAGTTCTCTGCCCTGAATGCCGTCCAGCGTATAGTCCTGCATCCGGGTCCGCTGCATGATCCGCTTCATCCGCCGGATGCTCATGAGGATCAGCATCACCGCATAATCCGCCACGCCGCAGGGCCCGTAGGGAGCATTTCCCACGCGGATGCCGAATTCCCTGGCCGCGTCCAGATCGATATGGTCGTAGCCGATCGTCCTGGTCACCAGGTACTTCACGCCGTTGGCGGCAAAGGCCGCCATCAGCTCCCGATCGATGGGGGAGGTGATGATATCCACACACAGACAGCCCTTCGTCAGCCCCGCGCTGCCGAGGGACGGCGGGTCCTGACTGACCGCCAGCTCCAGCCCCAGCTCCTTCGCATAATATGTGAACCACTCGGCCTCGTCAAAGGGCCGGAGATTATAGACCGCTACCTTCATCGTCGTTCTCCTTTTTATCCTCTTCCGTCAGACGGCGGAAGCTGTTAAACCCGTGTATCAGGATCCGCAGGCTGTCCACCGTGGTCTCAAAGAACCCCGCTTGATACATCTTCACCAGAATAATGCCGATGGGGACCGCCAGGATCATGCCGCCCACGCTGCCCAGCCGGTATCCGATATAGAGCAGCACCAGCGTCGGGAGCGCCGGGATCCCCATGGAATCCCCCATGATCTTGGGCTGGATCAGCTGTCTGGCCAGCTGTCCCACGCACCAGATGATCAGAAGCCCGACGGCCATCTTATAGCCGCCGCCCAGGATCCGTATCACCGCCCAGGGGATCAGAACGGTCCCCGTGCCGAACACCGGGAAAAAGTCCAGCAAAGCGATGCCCAGCGCGATGAACGCCGCATGGTTCACACCCAGGATGAGAAACCCGATGAGCAGCAGGAAATACATCCAGAACTCGATCTTGAACTGGGCCTTGAAATAGCCTCCTGCCGCTTCCACCATGCTGCCGTACATCAGCAGCCACTTCTGCCTCAGACCCGCCGGAACGTATCTGTGAAATGCCCGGATCACCTCGTCCCGCTGCGCCACAAAAAAGTAGGCGGACAGCAGGCACATGATCAGGCTCACGAAGACGGACGGGATATTGCGCGCGATATTCCCCACCGCGCTCACCGTGGGGCTGCTCAGATGACCGGCCACGCCGCTCAGGAAATCGTTGACCGTCTCGGACAGATTGTTCGCCAGGCTCTGCAGATGGGGCGGAAAATAGCGCACATAGCTTCCCACCGCCTGTCCCGCGTGATTCAGGTCCGCCTGCAGGGAGCCCCACAGCTCCGGAAGCTCCAGCACGAAATCCGTCCCCTCCCGCACCAGAATGCTGATCCCCCAATAGCCCACCAGGATGATCAGCGCGATGACCGTGATGATGACGATGGCGGATCCCGCCTTTCGCCGGATCTTCAGCTTCTCATCCAGAAAACGCACCAGCGGATTGGCGATCATGGAAATGATCCAGCCGATCACGAACGGCATGAAAAATCCGACGATCCGCGGCAGCAGGAACACGGCGGCCAGCAGGACCGCGACCGCCGTCAGCAGATTCAGAATGACCTTCACATATTTTTTATAGGGTTCCCTCATGATCCGGCTCCTCAGGCTCCGGCGCATTCTCATGCGCCGCCGATATCTCCTCCGCGGGCGTCTCCCCCAGCCCCAGCGTCTCCTCCAGCAGGGTGTAGATCTCTTCCCTTCCCTGTCTGGTGAGCGCCGAGAACGGAATCACCGTCGTATCCTTCCCGGCCCCCAGCCCGTCCCGCAGCAGCTTTATCTGCTTCTGGATCTGGCTGCGGTTGATCTTGTCCAGCTTGGTGGCGATGATGACCGGGCGATAGCCGTACTGCAGGATCCAGTCGTACATCTGCCTGTCGTTGGCGGAGGGCTCGTGCCGGATATCCAGCAGCAGAAACACCGCCCGCAGGCTCCCGGAGCCGTGCAGATACCGTTCCGTCATCTTTCCCCACTGCGCCCTCACCCGCTCGTTGGCCTTCGTATAGCCGTATCCGGGCAGATCCACCAGATAAAAGGCATCGTTGATGTTGTAAAAGTTGATGGTCTGCGTCTTCCCCGGCTGGGCGGAGGTTCTGGCATAATTTTTCCGGTTCATGACGGCATTGATCAGCGAGGACTTTCCCACGTTGCTCTTCCCCGCGAAGGCCGCCTCCGGCAGCTTATGCTCCGGCAGCCTGCTGGAAACGCCGCAGACCGTCTCCAGATTCACTGTTTTGATGATCATGGCTTTTCTTCCTTCCGGAATGCGTGTTCCACCACCTCGTCCATGCTGCTGACGAAGATGAGCTCCATGCCGGACCTGATCTCGGAGGAGATCTCCTCCACATCGGGCCGGTTTTTATGCGGGATCAGGACTGTCCTGATCCCCGCCGTCTTCGCGGCCAGCAGCTTCTCCTTCAGGCCGCCGATGGGAAGGATCCTCCCGCGCAGCGTGATCTCGCCGGTCATGGCCACATCGGCCCGCACCGGGATGCCGGTCAGCGCCGACAGCACGGCGGCCGCCATGGTGATCCCGGCGGAAGGGCCGTCCTTGGGAACCGCGCCCTCCGGAATATGGATGTGAAAATCACTGTCCCGGAACACATCGTCCCCGATGCCGTAGCGGGCGCTGACCGAGCGGATATAGCTGATCCCGGCCATCGCGGACTCCTTCATCACATCTCCCAGCTGACCGGTCAGCTCCACCTCACCCTTCCCGGGCATGACGTTCACCTCGATCTGCAGCGTTTCTCCGCCCACGCTGGTCCAGGCCAGGCCGCGCACGACGCCCACCTCGTCCCGCTCATTCGCCTTATCAGACAGATATTTCCGCTTGCCCAGATATTTGCCCAGATTGCGGACATTGACGCTGACCATCGTCTTTCTGGTCTGCAGAAGCTCTCTGGCCGCCTTGCGGCAGATGGCCCCGATCTTGCGCTCCAGCTCGCGGACGCCCGCCTCTCTGGTATAGGATTCTATGATCTCCCGGATGGCCGCGTCCCCTATCTTCAGTTTGCCGCCGTCCAGCCCGTTCTTTTTGATCTGCTTCGCCAGCAGATGCTCCTTTGCGATATGGAACTTCTCGTTGGCCGTATAGCTGGCGACCTCCACCACCTCCATCCGGTCCAGCAGCGGACGGGCGATGGTGTCGGTGGTATTGGCCGTGGCGATGAACAGAACCTCGGACAGGTTCAGCGGCAGCTCCAGGTAATGATCCCGGAAATGGGCGTTCTGCTCCCCGTCCAGAACCTCCAGCAGCGCCGAGGCCACATCTCCTTTGTAATCGGAGGAAACCTTGTCGATCTCGTCCAGCAGCATCAGCGGATTCTTCACGCCGGCCTGCCGCAGCGCATCCGCGATCCGCCCCGGCATGGAGCCGATATAGGTCCTCCTGTGGCCGCGGATCTCCGCCTCATCCCGGACGCCGCCCAGACATACGCGGACATACTTCCGCCCCAGCGCCTCCGCCACGCTCTGCGCGATGGAGGTCTTGCCGGTGCCGGGCGGTCCCACCAGACAGAGGATGGTGCCGCTCCCCTTCTTCGTGAAGGAACGCACCGCCAGAAACTCCAGGACCCGGTCCTTCACCTGCTCAAGGCCGTAATGATCCCGCTCCAGGATCGCTTCCGCCCGGCCCAGATCCGTATTGTCGCGGGTCGATCTCTCCCAGGGCATATCCAGCAGCGTATCGATATAGCTGCGCTCCACGCTGTACTCCGCCCCGGAATTCACCAGCGTCTTCAGGCGCGCGATATGCTTCCGGATCTCCTCCTTGATCTCCGCCGACGCCTTCAGCGAAGAGAGCCTGCGCTCGAATTCCTCCTGTTCGGAGGCCTCGTCGTCTCCCAGCTCCTGTCTGATATAACGAAGCTGCTCCCGCAGCACATATTCCTTTTGATTCTTTTCCAGGCGCTCCCGGACCTTCTGGGACAGCTCGCCGCGTATCCGGGCCACCTCTATCTCATCCGACAGGATCCCGGCCAACACCTCATACCGCTCCGGCACCTCCAGCGCGTCCAGCACCCGCTGCTTCTGCCGGAAATCCACGGGAAGATTCTCCGCGATCTGATCCAGAAGCTGCCCCAGCTCGCTGATATCGTCCATATGCCGCAGAAGCGTCCTCCCGGCCCTGGGATACGACGTGCAGTACTGAGAAAAAAGCTCCCGGATGCTGCGCCCCATGGCCTCCCCTTCCAGAAGGGAATAGGGCAGCTCCTCTCCCTCCTCTTTTTCACAGGATTCCACCTCCGCCAGCAGATAACGCTTTTCCTCCGGCGAGACCGCACAGAGAGAGGCCCGCGTCAGCCCTTCCACCATCACGCGCGCCAGCCCGTCCGGCAGCCTGGACATCTGACGGACGCTGGCGATGCAGCCGGTCCCGTAAAGGTCCGAAAAGCCGACCTCCTCCAGCTCCGCGCGCTTCTGCGCCGTCAGGAAAATACGCCCGTCCCCTTCCAGCGCCTTTTCCGCCGCCCGGATGGATTTCTTTCTGCTCAGATCAAAATGTATCATCATCCCCGGCAGTACCACCATTTCCCGCAGTGCTGCCATCGGGAGTTCCTGTCTCGTTTTCATATTGCTCCTCATTCCGATGCGCCCATTCCCCGCGGGCATACGCAGGGCCTAAAGCGCTGTGGCACAAAGCGCCGCCCGATCACGGGCGGCGCTGCCTTTCCTGTCATGATCTCTGACTGCACCTCCGCCCATGGGGCGGCAGTACACAACCAACCGTGCGGGAACCGCAGGACTTCATCCAGGGCGCTTTATTTCGCCTCTTTAAAGCCGTCCAAAAGCCCCTGTTTTTCCCTTCTCACCACCATGGGCCCGCTGGTGCCTTCCACGGCCTCCCGGGTGACGACGCACTGCGTGATCGCCGGATCCGACGGGATCTGGTACATGATGTCCATCATCGCCTTTTCCATGATGGAACGAAGCCCTCTGGCGCCGATCTTTCGCTCCAGCGCCCGGTCCGCGATGGCCTCCACCGCTTCCCGCTCAAACGTGAGCTTCACGTGATCGTATCCGAACAGCTTCTGATACTGCTTGACCAGCGCGCTCTTCGGCTCCGTGAGGATCCGGATCAGCGCCTCCCGGTCCAGCCCCTCCAGCGCGACACAGATCGGCACGCGCCCGACAAACTCCGGGATCAGCCCGTATTTCACCAGATCCTGCGGCGTCACCTCCGCGTAGAGCTCTCCCAGCTCGCGCTCCCGGCTGGACGTGATCTTCGTATTGAAGCCGATGCTCTTCCGGTCCAGACGCGTCTCCACGATGCGGTCGATCCCATCGAACGCGCCCCCGCAGAGAAACAGGATGTTGGTGGTATCGATGGGGATCAGTTCCTGCTGCGGATGCTTGCGCCCGCCCTGCGGCGGAACGTTGGCCACCGTGCCCTCGATGATCTTCAGCAGGGCCTGCTGCACGCCCTCGCCCGAAACATCCCGGGTGATAGAAACATTTTCCCCTTTTTTGGAGATTTTATCAATCTCGTCGATATAAACGATGCCCAGCTGCGCGCGCTCCACATCATAATCGGCGGCCTGGATGAGCTTCAGCAGGATGTTCTCCACATCCTCGCCCACATATCCCGCCTCTGTCAGCGTCGTGGCATCCGCGATCGCAAACGGCACATTGATGATCTTGGCCAGGGTCTGGGCGAGATAGGTCTTGCCGCTCCCGGTGGGCCCCAGCATGAGGACATTGGACTTCTGCAGCTCCACATCGTCTCTGTCGTCCTTCGCCATGACCCGCTTGTAGTGATTGTACACCGCAACGGAAAGCACCTTCTTGGCCTCTTCCTGCCCGATCACATATTCGTCCAGGAACTCCTTGATCTGCGCCGGTTTGAGGAGATTGATGTTCAGATCTCCCAGCGGTCCGTCTCCGGCATCGTCATCCTCGAAGCCTTCTTCTATGATCTCGGCACAGATGTCCACGCATTCGTCACAGATATAGACCCCGTCCGGTCCGGCGATCAGCTTGCGCACCTGATCCTGGGTCTTGTGACAAAAAGAACATCTCACCTGATCGTCAGAAATCCTGCCTGCCATTTTTCCTCTCTTTCGCCGCATGCGCGGCATATTTCAAAGTATCAATTCTGAAAATCCTCACGGGAAGAAACGACCATATCGATCAGACCGTACTCCTTCGCCTCCTGTGCGCTCATCCAGTTGTCCCGCTCCGTGGCTGCGGCGATGACCTCATATTCCCTGCCGGTATTTTCCGCCATGATGCGGTTCAGGCGTTCCCGGATCTTGAGAATATGGCGGGCATTGATCTCGATATCGGTGGCCTGCCCCTGGGCGCCGCCGCTGGGCTGATGGATCATGATCTCCGCGTTGGGAAGTGCCATCCGCTTGCCCTTCGTGCCTCCCGCCAGCAGGAACGCTCCCATGCTGGCCGCCATGCCGATGCAGATCGTGGAAACGTCGCACTTGATATATTTCATCGTATCGTAGATCGCCATGCCCGCGGTGATGACGCCGCCGGGGCTGTTGATATAAAGATGAATATCCTTGTCGGGGTCCTCAGACTCCAGGAAAAGAAGCTGCGCCACCACAAGGCTGGCGGTCACCTCATTGACCTCTTCTCCCAGAAAAATGATGCGTTCCTTCAGCAGTCTGGAATAAATATCGTAAGAACGCTCCCCACGGCTCGTCTGTTCAATGACATAAGGTACCAGGCTCATAGTATATCCTCCCGTCACGCCGTAAATACGGCTGTTTCGCTGTTTCTTTCTGACAATACGCGACAATGGAAACGCTTCCGGAACGTTCCCTTATACCTCCGCCGCCTGAGCGACCACGAATTCGGAAGCCTTCTTCACGGCCAGATCCTCCATGATCTGCTTCTTTCCGTTCTCGCCCATCAGCTCCTTCACCTTGTCGGCCTCCATCTGATACATACCGGCCATGCGGGCGATCTCCTCTTCATAGTCCTCTTCCGAAGCCGTGATGCTCTCCGCCGCCGCGACGGCCTCCAGCACCAGCCTGGATTTGATCCTGCGCTCGGCCTGCGGCTTCATGTCCGCCACAAGCTTATCGTAGTCGAGTCCGGTGAACTGGAAATACTGGTCGATGGTCAGGCCCTGCATCTGAAGCCTCTGCGCGAAATCGTCGGCCATCTGACGCTGCTGGGTCTCCACCATGGCATCGGGGATCTCCATCTGCGCGCCGTCGATGATCGCCTGAACGACCGCCTCTTCCTTGGCGTTCTTCGCTTCCTCTTCCTTCTTCTCCACCAGTTTCTTCCGGATATCTTCTTTTAATTCGTCCAGCGTATCAAATTCGGAAACCTCCTCGGCGAACTCATCGTCCAGCTCGGGAAGCTGTTTTTCTTTGATCTCCTTGACCGTCACTTCAAACGTCGCGGGCTTTCCGGCCAGGTCGGCCGCCTGATAATCCTCCGGGAAGGTCACGTTCACGCTGCAGGAATCGCCGGTGTTCTTTCCGATGAGCTGCTCTTCAAAATTGTCGATGAAGGAATGGGAACCTATGGTGAGGCTGTAGTTCTCGCCCTTCCCGCCTTCAAAGGCCACACCGTCCACGAAGCCCTCAAAATCGATGACCGCGATATCGCCGTCCGCCACCGGCCTGTCTTCCACGGTGACGGTCCGGGCGCTGTTCTCCTGCTGCTCCTTCAGATCCGCTTCGACCTCTTCGTCCGTGACGGTGATCTCCGCCTTGGGCACTTCCACGCCCTTATAGGTCCCCAGCGTCACCTCCGGCTTCAGGGCCACCTCCGCCGTGAAGATGAAGGGCTTGCCCTCCTCGATCTGCACCACATCCACCTTCGGGGAGGAGACGATGGTCTCCGTGCACTCCTCCAGCGCCTTCTCGTAGGCATCGGGGATGACGGCGTTAGCCGCGTCTTCATAGAAAATTCCCTTGCCGTACATCTGCTCGATCATCTTTTTCGGCACCTTCCCCTTCCGGAAGCCGGGAACGTTGATCTTGTTCTTATTCTTCTGATAAGCTGCCTCTACCGCCCTGGAAAACTCCTCCGCGGAAACCTCGATCGTCAGCTTCGCCATGTTCTTTTCGAGTTTCTCGACCTGTAAACCCATGTGATGATTCCTCCTCGCCTTACGCCTCTGTAACAGATTCTTTCCTTATATTATTATGTCGGGCGTCCTGTCCGCTCCTGCTGTGCATCCGTCCCGAAGCCGCATGCCGTGCCGGGACATTTTGCAGGTAAAATACGGAAAACAGGGCATACCCGCAGTCATTTTACGATTATAGCATATCTGTCTGAAAAATACCAGCATTTTTCTTCAGGATATTGAAATGGTGAAGTGAAAAGTTAACTTCCACTTCTGAGGGGTCCAAGTAGAAATTAGTCTTTCTCCAACCTCCACTTGAAA